>JAMCWZ010000068.1 GCA_023480765.1 Nitrospirota bacterium | reverse complement strand
CTACACGACGCTCTTCCGATCTGCTGCCGGTAGCGGTTGTATGGCCGCGATCGATGCTGAAAGATACCTGGAATCTCTCGCTGAACCGCAATGAAATCCAGGGCCGCGGTTTTCTTGGGAGTGCTTTTTCTCGGGGGGTTGGTTTATTTTGCGGGAGATCTGATCGCAAATAACGCCAGTTTCTTTGCCCCTCCTGGTCCGTGGAAACGGATGACCGTTTATCTGACAATGCATTCCGCCTGGACATCTTCCGATTACCCTCTCCCGGAAGTCGGAGCCCAGGATTATATGGGCGTTCCGGCAAAAGTGCGGGAAGACATTCTGGCGGGGATCAAACACTTTGGCTCCTGGAAGGTCGTATCCGATACGGGTTCACTTCCGGGGAGTCCTGAAATTCTTGAAATTTTTGTTCCGGGAAACTTTTGGAGATCGTCGGAACACCTGACTCTGACAATGATATCGGACAAATATGGGATCCATTTGATGGCGAAATCGGATTCAACAGCCCTTCATGCCGACTTTGGTGCAACGCGTAACACAATTCTCCGACTGTTCCATGCGATAGAAAATCAGATCGCTATTCATCCACCTGTTTGAAAGGACGCATGATGATGTTTGTGCTGAGGGCCTGCTTCTTGTTCTTCTTCGTGTTCTGGCCGTCAGTTTTCTTTCCGTCTGCTTCTTTTGCGGCCGATCCGCTTTCGGAAAGGGACAATTATCAGACTTTGAAAATACCTGTTGCCGAATATGGTTTCCGTGGTGTCGGCAAGGATGGGCGGGGACAAATCTATTTGACCTCCCTGTTGAAGAATGGCATTTATGTTCTTCCACCTTCCTGTTTGAAACAGGATTGCGCCACTTTTTTGCGAATGAGATCCCCGTTGTCCGATCCAGGACAGGTTGTGGGTCTCCCCCGGGGCGGAGCGATTGTTTTGCTCCGGCTTGCGGATCGGTTGATTTATATTCCTTTCGGATGTTATTCCTCCGGATGTCTCAGGACAATCGTCCTCCCCAGAACTCCTTCATATCCGTCTTCCGGTGTGGTCGATCCGGTGACTCACACCGTGTGGGTTACGGAGCAGCTGGCAGATCAGGTTTCGAAAATTCCCTCCGGGTGTTTCAGGACGTCCTGCATGAAATCAATCAACCTTCCGGTCAAGGGAGCGGCGCCTTCAGGGATGACGGTTATTCCCGGAAAAGGACTTTGGGTGACAGAAAAAAACAGGGACCGGTTGGCTTTTATCCCTGATGCATGCGAAAAGACCTCTTGTATTCAGGAGGTTCCTGTTCCGTTCCATTCCCAATCCGAAAAGCTTCATCCCTTCTCTCCTGTCTTTATAGGGGACGGTAAAATTGCGTTTTTGCTAAAAAGGGGAAGGATCGTATCCGTCATGAAAACGGGGTCCCGGGGAATCTCGTTTGTTTTTCTGGAGATGGAGAGAGGAATTGGTCGTGCGGCGTCGATTGTGGCAGACAAGAAGGGAAATCTGATTCTGCTCGCAAAGGGCTCCCGTCTGCATGTTGGAAAGATCCGTCTGTCAAAAAACTGTCTCCATGAAGATGGAAACTCCTTATCCGCCTGCACGGAAATAAAAGTCCTTCCGATTTCTGGGGGAAGTCCGACCGGCTTGGCGGAAGGGCGTCATGGAGAATACTGGATGACTCTCCGAAACTCGGATCAGGTCATTCTCTTTCGCTTGAATTCCTCTCATTGTTTTGGAGAGTATCCCGAAATTCGTGCCCGCTGTTATCAGACGATTGCGTTCCGGAGAGGAGAAACGCTCTATCACAGGGAGTATCATCAAGAAGTTTCTCATTAGTTGCCCCAGCAGAATGCATGCAATGCCCCGAGATGGTCAACCGGGCTCATTCCTCATTTTTACCTCCTTTTCATGACAGGCTTGTTCCATTTTTGTCCCACGCAGTTTTGACGGGTCTGTTCTGTTTGTCATACATTGATTAGAAATCAATGTCTGATTTTTCGGACGCAGGAAATTTGTCTATCGCCCATTCCGCAGGACAATATTGACAAGATATGATGAGGACTTTTCATGAAGGGGGCATCGTGGCAAATCGGTTAAAAGAGGAGACAAGCCCCTATTTAAGACAACATGCGGATAATCCGGTTGATTGGTATCCCTGGGGAAAAGAGGCCTTTGAAAAAGCCCGTCTGGAAGAGAAGCCGGTTCTCTTGTCCATCGGGTACGCGGCATGTCACTGGTGCCATGTCATGGCTCACGAATCTTTTGAACGGCCGGACATTGCAAGTGTGATGAATGAGTTTTTTGTCAATATCAAGGTTGACCGGGAAGAGCGTCCGGACCTTGACCAGATTTATCAGATGGCCCACACAATGATTACACGAAGAAATGGCGGGTGGCCTCTCACAATGTTCCTGACCCCCTCCCAGGTTCCTTTTGCCGGTGGAACCTATTTCCCGGCTCAGCCACGTTTCGGGCTCCCGGGATTTGTCCAGGTGCTTGAGCAGATTCGCGATTTCTATCGGGACCACCGTGAAGGTCTTGAGAAAGAGGACCATCCGATTTTGCAGTATCTGGGGCAGACGAACCCTGTTGCCGATTCCAGAGAATTCGAACTGGACCTGTCGCCTTCCGAAGCCCTCGTGAATAATCTCAAATCCCGTTTTGATCCGGAGTTTGGCGGGTTCGGTGGGGCGCCGAAGTTCCCTCATGCGATGGATCTTTCCTACCTTTTCCGGCGTTTTCAAAGGAAGGGAGATTCAACAGCTGCCCACATGGCTACTTTGACATTGTCCTCCATGAAACGGGGCGGAATCTGGGACCAGGTCGGAGGGGGATTTGCACGATATAGCGTCGATGAGCGCTGGTTGATTCCGCACTTTGAGAAAATGCTTTACGACAATGCGCTTCTTCTGGAAGCTCTTTCTCTGGGTGCCAGCGTTTCAAAAAATCCTGTTTACTCCCGAACGGCGGAAGAACTTGTCGGTTGGTTGTTTCGGGAGATGCGATCGGACGACGGCGTTTATTATTCTTCTCTGGATGCAGACTCCGAAGGAGAAGAAGGCCGTTTTTATGTTTTTCAGGCGGAGGAAGTGCGGAGCATTCTTTCGGATGAAGAGTACCGTGTTGTTTCAAAATACTATGGTCTTTCCGGACCGCCAAACTTTGAGGGGCATGCCTGGAACCTTTACGAAGCCCGTTCGATCGGAGAGCTTTCAAAAGAATTTCATCTTTCAGAGTCCGATATCGAAAGACGGATAGAGTCTGCACGACAGAAGCTGTTCGCCTATCGATCAACGCGGGTCAGACCTGGTCTGGATGACAAGGTACTGGCATCCTGGAATGCGTTAATGGCGAAAGCACTGCTGTTTTCAGGGCGTATTCTTGGAAAGCAGGAGTGGATCAGCGCGGGGCGCAAGACCATCGATTACATGCACCGGAAAATGTGGAAAAATGGCCTCCTGATGGCAGTTTATTCAAAAAAGGAACCATTCCTTCCGGCTTATCTCGACGACTATGCGTTTCTCCTTCTGGCTGTTCTTGAATCCATGAGAATCGATTTCCGCCCGGAAGATCTCTCTTTCGCAACAACGATTGCCGATGTTCTTCTGGCGGAGTTTTATGATCCGGAATCCGGCGGGTTCTATTTTACCGGGAAAAATCATGAAGCCTTGATTCATCGTCCGAAGAATGGTCATGACGGAGCGCTTCCATCCGGAAACGCCGCTGCAGTCCAAGGGCTTTTATGGCTCGGAACCCTGACAGGCCATCTGCCATATACATCCGCAGCAGATAAGACTCTCCGGCTTTATTTTGCACAAATGAAGGAACAACCAGCCGGTTATACGACGATGATATCCGCTCTGGAAACATATTCAGATTCACAGCCAGTGGTGTTCCTTGCCGGACCGCAAGCCGGGGACTGGAAGGACAAGATCAGTTGTGGAGTGGACACGGAAGCGTTCGTCCTGGATTTGACAAACGCGGTCAGGGATTCTCTGCCCCTTCCAGAGGGCATGAGAAAACATTTTCCGGAGAACAAGACCACCGGTTGGGTCTGTCGGGGGACGATGTGCCTGCCTTCTGCGGATTCGCTTGAAAGTCTTCAGGAGCAATTGAGGCTGTGGCCTCTGTCCCAGAGAGAGTTGTCCTGATGATGGAAGCGTTAAGGCCATTTGACTTCGGTCCGGAGGGTGGGTGGGAGCAAGTGTGTGCGGCTCCTTTTTCAGGAACGATTTTTCTTTTGCACGGGCTGGGGGCGGATTGCCAGGATCTGGCAGGAATTCTCCCTTATCTGGGTCTGTCAGGAGAAGGGAGCCTCCGATTTCTGCTGCCCAATGCTCCGATCCGGTCCGTCAAGGTCAATCAGGGGATGAGGATGAGGGCCTGGTACGACGTTTCCTCGCCCCGCATTGAATCGGATCCGGACTGGGATGGAATGAACCGCTCTGCGGATCAACTCTTGAAATGGGTTTCCCGGGAGAAAGAGAATGGTGTCCCCCTGAACAAAATTTTTCTCGCGGGTTTTTCTCAGGGTGGACTGGTTTGTTTGCAGGCAGGTCTCAGAAGCAGAGAAGAGTTCGGAGGGATTCTGGCTCTGTCGACATACGATCCGGATCCAGATTGTATAACCGATCGTTGGACTGGAAAAAACCATCAGAAAATTTTTATGGCCCATGGGACAAGGGATCCTGTGGTGCCTTATGATCTCGGTGAAAAAAGTTTTCGCGGATTTGTGCGTCTGGGATGGGAGGGGGAATGGTATTCCCATTCAGAAGGGCATACGTTGACCCTGGAAGAAATTGAGGCAATTCGCCAATGGCTTGTTTCAGCCGCCTCTGCCTGAGACTTATTTTTGTCGTCTTCCTGTGCATGCACTGTGAACCGATGTCTGCTTTGGCGGGAGTTTTAAAAACGAATCCCTTTCCTGTCGTCCGGATCGACAAGACAATTCCACCCAATGAGAGTGTTGCCATTTTCTTTGTAGAAAATCGAAAAAAGAGTTTTGTGGCCGTCCGTCTGGATGGTGTAAAGGTTCTTGTCAGAAGTCTCGAGGGGGAAACCCCCGTTCGGATTGTTCTCGATCATTTGCCCCCCGGTCGACATCGTGTCACTTTCCGATTGGCGCATCCTGATCAGTATGAATTCGGTGGAGAGACAGTCTTCCGATTCCGTGTTTCATCCAAAAGCCGGACTATCTTCTCCGATCTCAGACCTGACCCGAAACAAAATATCCAAGGACTTGCCCATTGAAACCCGCCGGAATTTTGTCCTATGGCGATCCGCGACTGCTCATCAAATCCACGGAAGTCACCCGGATTGATCAGGAGATGTCCGATCTCGTCCGAGGAATGTTTGAACTTCTCTACAGAGTGCCTGGGATTGGCATTGCCGCGCCCCAGGTTGGATGCAATATGCGGTTTTTTGTTTTCGATATGAACAGGAGAGCCGATCCGGGGAGCCGGACTCCCGTTACCATGATCAATCCGGTGATTTCCGCAAAAGAAGGTGCCATCACACAAGAAGAAGGATGCCTCAGTTTTCCGGGAATCTTTGTTCCGGTGGAAAGAGCACTCCGGATCGAAATCAAAGGCGTTGACATGGAAGGAAAAGATCTGGTGCTGGAAGGAGAAGGGCTCTTTGCCCGTCTGATCCAACACGAAATGGATCATTTGGAAGGAGTATTGTTATCCGAACACATGACCCGATGGGACAAGCTGCGTCTTCAGAAAGAAATGCGAGCCATCGAAAAAATCGGAAGAAAGGGCAAATATGTCTTTTGACCCTGGAAAGATTCGTGTGGTTTTCATGGGCACACCGCAAATCGCGGTTCCTTTTCTGGAGGCTTTGGTGGAGAAGCGGTATGCTGTCGTCGGTGTGTTCACCCAGCCGGACAAGCCTGCAGGCCGGGGATATACACTGCACTCCTCTCCTGTCAGAAGAGCGGCGGAAAGTCGAGGAATTCCTGTTATGACGCCCGGTTCTCTCAAAACGGAAGACGATTGGAGAATTCTGCGGGAATGGTCTCCGGATGTCATTGTTGTCGTCGCTTATGGTAAGATTCTTCCGAAGGAGATGCTCCAACTCCCCCGTTTCGGTTGCCTGAACGTTCATGCCTCCCTCTTGCCGGAACTGCGCGGTGCCTCTCCTATTCAGTGGGCCATCCTGAAAGGACTGGCTGTATCGGGACTGACGTTGATGAAAATGGATGAAGGAATGGATACAGGTCCTGTTCTGGACCAATGTCAGATCGCGATCAATCCGGATGAAACATCGCTCACCCTCATGGAAAAAATGATGGACCAAGGTCCGCCTTTCCTTCTGAAAACACTTCCAGATTATCTTCTGGGAAAAATCCAGCCAGTTCCCCAGAGCGGAAATGCGACACTGGCTCCTCTGATTCGTAAAAACATGGGGAAACTTGACTTTACTCAGACGGCAGAACAGGTTGACCGCCACGTCCGGGCCATGAATCCCTGGCCGGGGACATTTTGCGACTCTCCATTGGGAATTCTTAAATTCCTTTCCGGCTCGGTATGGAAGGATGAGTCAGGGAAAACAGAAACTCCCGGGATGATTTGGGAGGGTCCCAAACAGGAGATTCTTGTCCGTTGTGGGTCCGGGGTTTATTGTGTTCGGGAAATCCAGAAAGCCGGAGGGAAAGCAATGTCTGCGAGAGAGTTTTTGATGGGACATCAATCACTTCCGGGGATGGTTCTGAATAAAATGTAATATCGGACAATCTCAGGCCATAAGTCTGTTTGTCGGAGGTTAAGGGAAGCAATGATCAATTCCTTGAAGTCTGTATTATTTCTTGGTGCACTGACAGGGGTTCTCCTTTTTCTTGGAAAACACTGGGGTGGGGATACAGGAATGATCCTGGCCCTGGCCTTTTCTCTTGCCATGAACGTGGGGTCCTACTGGTTTAGTGACCGGATTGTCCTGTCCATGTACCGGGCACAAGAAGTCACTCCGGACATGCTCGGACAACCTCGTCTGAGAGAGATTCATGACATACTCGTTGCTTTAGCGCGGAGAGGGGGGATTCCTGTTCCGAAGTTTTACATCATTGAAGATCCTTCTCCGAATGCCTTCGCAACAGGCAGAAATCCGGAGCACGCGGCGGTTGCTGTGACGACAGGCATCCTGGACCTTCTGACTCCGGAAGAGTTGTCCGGGGTCCTGGGACATGAACTGACGCATGTGATCCACAGAGATACCCTGATTTCGACAATTGCGGCATCCATTGCCGGCGCGGTGACAATGATTGCGAATATGGCCCAATGGGCTGCTCTTTTCGGTGGACGTGAGCGAGAAGAACGGGAAGGGGGAGGCCTGGGAGATATTGCCATGATTTTTCTGGCTCCGGTCGCCAGTTTCCTGATCCAGATGGCAATCTCCCGTTCCCGGGAATTTATGGCGGATGAAGGAGGAGCAAAGTTGTGCGGCAATCCTCTTTTTCTTGCCAGGGCGTTGGCAAAACTCGAGCGCGGTGTTGATCAGGAACCCATGAATGCCAATCCCTCGACTGCGCACATGTTCATCCTGGAACCCTTCAAGGGTGGAGGCCTCATGGCTTTGTTTTCCACTCATCCACAGACGGAAGAAAGAATCCGGAGACTTGAAAAAATGGTTCCATCTGCTTCGACTCCCGTGAGGCACGCGTTTTGAGGGAAGGGTCTTTTGAAAAAGGAATTTTGATCGCTCCGTCTCTTCTGGCAGGAGATTTTGCGCGGCTGGGAGAGGAAGTGAAACAAATTTCCCACTCCGGAGCCGATCTTATTCATCTGGACGTTATGGACGGTGACTTTGTCCCGAATCTGACGTTTGGTCCGGGAGTCATAGAAGCAATTCGCCCGTACGCCAGCATTCCCCTGGAAGCCCATCTGATGGTTTGGCATCCGGACACCTATCTTGAAGAATTGAAACAGGCCGGGGTGGACAGAGTGATTGTCCATCAGGAATCTGATGTTCATCTCAACCGTCTTCTTCATCAAATTCGACAAATGGGGTTTTCTCCCGGGGTCGCCCTCAATCCCTCCTCGCCGGCCAATCTTCTGGAAGATGTGCTGGATCTCGTCGATCTGGTTCTGGTGATGACGGTCAATCCCGGATTCGGTGGGCAGGCCTTTTTGTCATCTATGCGGGAAAAGATAGCAAAAGTCGCGAAGATGCGGGAAAATCGTTCCGGGCTGTCCTTCCGGATTGAGGTCGATGGGGGGATCTCTCCGGCGACTGCAGAGGAAGTGGTTGATGCAGGAGCCGATATTCTTGTCGCGGGAACGGCAGTGTTCCGGAACCCTCCTTACACGGACGCGGTCCATCGTCTTCGCATGGCTGCCCTGGGAAAAAAGCCTTCCTGAGTTTCAGGTGTCAGGAGGAGCGATTCTTTGGTTTCGACTGTGCTTTTTCGTTGCATTTTTACGTTGTTATGTGTAGTTTTTCCCTGACAGTCGATCTGGATCTGGAAAACGGTCCGGGAAGACTCCGGAGATCGACATGAGATTCCTGGAAATTTCAGACAGGGGATCCTTTCTCTTCGACAGGATCTTGTCGAAATTCGTCGACCTGCTGGTGGCGGTGGCTTTTGAAAAAGTGGGTGTTTTATTGAGCGCACCTCTTGTCGGTGATGCGGGAGGTTTTGCTTATCTCCTGGTGGCAGACGGTCTTCCGGGTGGGAGAAGTCTCGGAAAGCGTCTGACGGGACTTCTTGTTCTGAGGAAGGAAGAAGCTCCCTGCCGTTTTTTTGAGTCGACGGTCCGGAATCTGACAATTGCAGGAGCTTTTCTCTTATCCCTGATTCCTTATGCAGGACCCGTTTTTTTTGTGTGCATTGTCGGCCTTGAGTTTCTTCTGATGGTGGGGCAGAGATCCGCCAGAAGACTTGGAGACGACCTTGCCCAGACGCGCGTGGTCGTTAAGGAAGAGCGACCACCTGTGGCGGCGTGATCTTCATGCCAGAGTCCAACAAGTATTCAAACGTTCTTTAGGAGGCTCCATTGTCTTTGCTGGCCAGCTTGTTCGGATTTCTGTCGCAAGATCTTGCGATCGATCTTGGAACGGCCAATACGCTCGTTTATGTAAGGGGCAAGGGAATTGTCATCAATGAACCGTCTATTGTGGCAATCGATCAGAAGACGGATCAGATTCTTGCTATCGGGCATGAAGCCAAAAAAATGCTGGGGCGTACTCCCGGAAACATTGTTGCTGTCCGTCCGATGAGAAACGGGGTGATCGACAATCCCGATGTGACCCAGCAGATGCTTTCGTATTTTATCAATCAAGTTCATCAGAGGTCGACTTTTGTCCGTCCCCGGATGGTTGTGTGTATTCCTTCACGAATTTCCCAGGTCGAACAAAGGGCTGTGAAAGATTCGGCAAGGCTTGCCGGAGCAAGGGAAGTTTACCTGATAGAAGAACCGTTGGCGGCCGCGATTGGCGCCGGCCTTCCCATCATGGAACCTTCAGGCAACATGGTGATCGACATTGGTGGAGGGACAACGGATATTGCGGTGATTTCCCTCGGGGGGATTGTTTACAGTGAGTCCATCAAGGTGGCGGGCGATCAGATGGATGAAGACATCATTCATTATATCCGCAAGAAGCATAACCTTTTGATTGGCGATGCCATGGGTGAACGGATCAAGATGGAAGTCGGATCCGCGTGCGCCCAGAGCGAACCTCGGTCCATGGTGATCAAGGGAAGAGACCTCGTCCACGGGTTGCCGAAAACCCTGAAAGTCACGGAAGAAGAAATCCGGGAAGCGCTGTCTGACACGATCGCGCGCATTATTCAGACCATTCAGAAAACGCTTGAAAATACCCCCCCGGAATTATCTGCGGATATTATCGACAGGGGAATTGTTCTGACAGGAGGTGGATCAATGCTCCGGGGTCTCGATATGCGGATTCGTGATGAGATCCATTTACCAATCGTAACGGTCGATAATCCTCTGACGACTGTGGTGATGGGAACAGGCAAAACGCTCGAAGAACTGGACGTCCTGAAAAAGGTTTCCATTCGAGACTAGTTTTTTGTTGAAAGGCCGGGAGCCTCGCACAGATTGACAAGAAAAAGGGTTATCATCGTTTTATCCCTGATAGGAATTATTCTCCTGTCCCTGGGATTTTATCCGGCGTTATTTGAAAAAATTGTTGTTCGTCCTCCTCTGTTGTTCGTAAAGGCCATTCTTGGAATTTTCCAGGACAGCTATCGGACGACCTCCACTTTTTGGGAAGAGTATGCTCATTTAATGGAGGCGGAAAAGGAAAACAAGACATTACGACAAGAAATCGTTCTTCTCTCGACCCGGCTTGAAAAAGCGGAGTCCCTGCTGGTGGAAAACGAACGTCTCCGGGCTCTGCTGGAACTCAAAAAGCGCACTGTAGGCAAGGGAATTTCCTGCCGTTTGCTGGCGGACAATCCGACGTTGGGTCATCGGACTCTTCTTGTGGATTGCGGGAGGAATCAGGGGGTCCACCGAAAAGATGGTGTCATGGGGCCGCAAGGCATTGTCGGGTTTGTCGTGAAAGTATTTCCGGACTTTTCCCAGGTTCTCTGGCTGGAAGATTCTTTTTTTGCCATGGAGGGCCTTCTTCCGGGAAGCGAGCAAAAGGGGGTTCTTCAGGGAATGGGTGTTGGACACCCGCTTCTGATGAAATACATTCCTTCCCTGACTCCAGTCCAGCAAGGTCAGGCAGTCGTGACAAGCGGAGAAGACGGGTTTTTTCCACCGGGGGAAGCAATCGGTTTCGTCAAGGACATCCGGCCCTCTCCCGGGCTTCTTTTCAAAAAACTGGATGTCGTGGCAGCAGAAAATTTTTCGGATCTCTCTGTCGTCTATGTTCTGACCCCTCCGCGAAACTGGAATCAGACTTCCCTGAAATGGAAACAGGAAACGAAAGAATGAGGAATTCCTGGACCCGAATGGGAATTGCCTGTCTACTTTTGCTGGGGGGCAGCTCGATTCAGAACTCGGGTGGGCTTTGGGAAGCGGGTGTGGATTGGCTCCTGCTGACATTGTTTTTCGTGATGAGAAATATGACTCCATGGGGCGTTTTCCTCATGGGTCTCTCTGTTGGCCTATTGGTTTCCGTGTTGAATATGGGATCGTGGGGGGAATGGATTTTTCGAGCCGAATGGGCGTCTTTTCTGGTTTATTTTTTGTACCCGCTGATCCGGTGGGATTATCCAAGAAATGCAATTCTGGCGTTCTGGTCTGTGATGACCGTCTATCTGTTTGGCGTTTGGGGCGTAAAGGAGTTTTTGGGGGAACCCCAGTCATTCCACCGGATCGTTCAAGATACTGAAACTGAGATTAATACTGGTATTATGGCCACTTTTCTGATACTTGGCATCTACGGTACCCGGCTTTTAAGGGGCTGGATGCCTGTTCGATGACACGACTTGATGATTGAAAAGAAGCACGGTTTCGGGCAGAGGCTAAAAAGGTGAAAATGTGCTGGAGTATACACGTGTTCGCGGGGTGTCCGGATTTGGTTCGTCTTCCGGTCTGAACAGACGGTTCATACCTGGAAGTGGGTCCTTTTTCCGGCTTGCATCGACACCAAGAAAGCGACTGATCGCCCTCCTTTTTCTTCTGGGAGCAGGGTTCCTTGTTCTTTTGATCCGCCTCTTTGAGGTTCAGATCAACCAGCATGAAAAATATGTAAAGCTTGCACAGGGCAATATCCTCCGTATCATTCCCCTTCCTCCCTTGCGCGGTGCCATCCTAGACCGGAACGGTCAAATTCTTGTCGGGAATGGGACCAACTTTGTGGTCTCCATGATTCCGGATGAAATTCAGAACAGGAGACGGACGTTTCACATCTTGAGTCAGGATTTATCCCTCTCCCCGTCGGATTTGCAGGACGCTTTCGATCGCATGCGCGATGTCCTTCCGAGTTACATTCCCATCCCCCTGAAAGCTCATTTGACAACTGCTCAGGTCGGAAGAGTCAGTATGGACCTCTACCGGCTTCCGGGGATTATTATCCAGACAATCCCCCAAAGAACGTATCTTCATGGAAGTCTGGCATCTCATCTTTTGGGGTATGTCGGTTCTCTGACCGTGGGAGATATGAAAAAATCCTATGCAAGCCATCTTCCACCAGGGACCGGTATTGGAAAGACGGGAGTGGAAAGAGAGTTTGACTCCATTCTTCAGGGAACTCCGGGGGAATCAAGGAAGCTCGTGGATTCTCAGGGAAATGTTATTCGGAAACTGGACCCAAAGTATCCGACGCAGGGCCATTCTATAAGGCTGACTGTTGACTATCGGCTGCAGAAAGTTGCGGAAACGGCTCTGGGAGATCGCCGGGGAGCTGTGGTGGCAATTGATCCCAATAACGGTGAAATCCTTGTTCTGGCAAGTCATCCCAGTTTTGATCCCAATCAGATATCTTCCGCACTGACAGCAAAGACCTGGCATGACCTTCTGAACAATCCGGATCATCCCCTGACGAACAGGGCTATTCAGGGTTTATACCCGCCGGGATCTGTCTTCAAAGTTGTGACAACGATGGCCGGTCTCAGGGCAGGGGTCATCGATCCTGCCAAGCCTTTCAAATGTAACGGGATTGTTTTTCTCGGTGGATGGGCATTTCACGACTGGAAAAGAGGGGGGCACGGAACTCTTCGTTTAAGGCGTGCGATCATGCAGTCGTGCGATATTTACTTTTATCGTGCGGGGATGGCTCTTGGTCCGGATAAAATTGCCGAAATGGCACACCTTTTTGGATTGGGCTCCCGGTCCGGGATCGATTTGCCATCTGAAAACCCGGGTACCGTTCCAGACCGGAACTGGAAGATGAAGAGGATGCATCAGCCGTGGTATCCGGGAGAAACATTGCCATTTGCCATAGGACAGGGATATCTGACGGTGACTCCTCTTCAGATGGCTCGTCTCATGGGGGTTGTTGCTACACAGGGAGTACTGGTCACGCCCCATCTTTATCTTTCTTCCGATACTCCAGGCGTTTTTCCGCCCGAGAACAATAAACGGAAAACTCCCTTGGAAAATGCCAATTTTTCTTCATTGCGTGAAGGATTGTGGGCGGTTGTGAATGAGCCTCATGGGACAGGTCATCCCGTGAGAATGAAAGAGATGGAGATTGCCGGGAAGACAGGAACGGCCCAGGTGATATCCAACAGGATTCCGGAAGGCGGAACCGTTCATGAAAAAATTCGTCCGGACTCCTGGTTCGTCGGCTTTGCTCCTTTTGCCCATCCCCGGATTGTCGTTGCCGTTCTTGTGGAAAATGGCGGGGATGGAGGTGATGTCGCAGGTCCGGTTGCCCGTGCTGTATTTCAGGAATTTTATCGGGACTACCTGGCTCCTGTTGCCGATGCTTCGTCGAACGGACACATCCATAGAAAGGAGCCGCATACTTGAAGTCGGTTCCGATCTCTTATGTCGTTCGGTCCTATCCATTCTTTCTATTGGATATCCTTGCTATTGTCCTCTCCGGAATCCTTGTGCAATGGTCGATCGATTGGCATCTGGCTGCCCGGCAAGGAGTATGGGCTATTGCAGGGTTCGGGATTTTTGTTGTCCTTCTCGGAATTCCGTATCGACAAATATTGAAGATCAGCTTTCCGATTTATGGTTTTTTGCTTGTTCTTCTGATTCTTGTCAAGTTTGCGGGACATCAAAGTCATGGTGCGAGAAGATGGATCGGCTATGGTCCGGTGATGATCCAGCCGTCCGAATTTATGAAGCTTGCACTGATGTTAGTATTGATCTGGTTTTTTGGAAAAATGGATGACAAAGAAGGCCTGCCTTTTGAGAAGGTTTTAATAGCCGGAGGGATGGCTTTGGTTCCGGGGATCCTGATTGCAAAACAACCGGATCTCGGCACGGCGATAGGCCTTTTTTTCTGCCTTGGAGTCTTTTTGTTTCTGAGAGGAATGAGATCCAGAACCTTCTTTACGGCTTTATGGGTTTCCGTGATTCTACTTCCCATCGGTTGGCAGATTCTTTGGAATCACCTCCATGGGTTTCAGAAAGACAGGATTCGAACGTTCCTGAATCCGGAATCTGATCCGACTGGGCTTGGTTACCACACCATGCAATCCATGGTGGCGGTTGGATCGGGAGGGTGGTTTGGTCAGGGTCTGAAAGGTGCGACGCAGGTCAAATTTCGTTATTTGCCCGGGGCGCATACGGATTTTGCTTTTGCTGTATTCTCGGAAGAATGGGGCTGGATTGGTGCATTTCTTCTCTTGCTGGCGAATGCATACATACTGTGGTTCGGATACAAAACGGCTATTTTATGCCGGGAATCGCGAGGATTTTTTTTGGCAGCTGGTCTGACAAGCCTGTTCGGTATCAGTTTTCTTGTCAACGCGTCTATGGTTGTGGGGATCTTGCCGGTAGTCGGAATACCCATGCCCCTTTTAAGTTACGGGGGATCTGCATTGCTGGTATCGATGATGGGATTGGCTCTCGTCCTGAATGTCAGGGTTCACGAGGAAACTTAAGCAAGGATTGTGATGCTGCAAGGAGCTTCAGACGCAAATTCCCGACAATGTTTGGTCATCAGGGAATTGGCATGGGTCTTCTTGCAGTCTCCGGAGGATAGCAATTGTGGAAATTTTGATTCACGTCAGTCATGAAGAAACAAAGGTTGCTCTTGTCGAAAATCGTCAATTGGCGGAATTCTTCTTTGAGAGGAAAAGAGAAGCGGGTGTTGTCGGCAATATTTATAAGGGAAGAGTGAACAAGGTTCTTCCAGGGATGCAGGCGGCATTTGTGGATGTCGGTCTGGAAAAGGCTGCCTTCCTTTATGTGGATGATATTTATGTGGAGGGGTCGGATATTCTTCCCGGGGAAATGCCCCAGGATGATCAAACTGCTCCCCCTCCGCCCGTTGAGGGAGAATCGCCGGCAGAGGGTTCTCTCACGGAGGATCCGGCAGCCGGTCCGGTTTCCCGACCTGAACCTCCCCGCAAGATGCCCAGGAAACCGATCGAAGAGATTCTGACGGAAGGTCAGGAGATCCTGATTCAGATGACGAAAGAACCGATCAGTACAAAAGGCCCCCGGGCAACCACCTATATCAGTCTCCCCGGTCGATATCTTGTCTACATGCCCCAGGTCAATCATGTTGGAGTATCGAGACGGATTACCAACGAAGAGGAGCGGCAGCGTCTAAAGGAGATGGTAAACGCCCTTAAAGGGGGAAAAGGAGGCTATATTATTCGGACGGTGGCAGAGGGAATGTCCGAGTCGGAAGCGCGTTCCGATATCATTTTTCTGGAGCTCCTCTGGCAGGATATACGCTCCAGAGCAGAAACAATGAAAGCCCCTTCCCTCGTCAGGGAAGATCTGGATGTGGTTTTTCGAACGATCCGGGATTATCTGACACATGAAGTCGAAACCCTTTATATCGATGATGTGAAGGAATACAAAAGGGTGATGGATTTTATTGGAACATACATGCCGGATTATGCATCGCGTGTTCGACTGTGGGAGGGCCCGACACCCCTTTTTGCTTCCTACGATATAGAGCGCCAGTTGTCAAAAGCCCTGGAAAAAAAGGTGTGGCTCAAGAGTGGCGGCTACCTTGTCATAGATCGGGCGGAAGCGCTGACGGTGATTGATGTCAATACCGGACGATTTGTCGGGGAAAATGATCCGGAGTCGACGATCCTGCAGACCAACCTTGAAGCAGTGACAGAAATCGCCCGCCAGTTAAGACTCCGGAATATTGGAGGCATTATCATTATCGATTTTATCGATATGGAAAAAGAGAAGAATCGGGAGAAGGTTTTTCAGGGGTTACAGGAATCGTTAGCGCATGATAAGGCCCGGACAAATGCCCTCAAAATCTCCGATCTGGGACTTGTAGAGATGTCCCGGAAAAGAGTGCGCGAGGATCTGGTGCATCTACTGGGGGAAACGTGCGCATATTGTGACGGGAAAGGGTATACGAAATCCCTCAGAACAATTGCCTACGAGATTCTTGAAGAATTGCGCAGCGTGCCGTCTGGTGGGCAGAATCCGAAGGAAAAAAAGGCCATTCTTTTTGTACATCCGGAAATACAGACGATTTTACAGGAAGAGGAGCGGGATTTTCTGCAGGCGGTCGAAAGAAAAATCCGTCGACAGATCATTATTAAGCCGGATCCGCTCTCTCATATCGAAGAGTTCTCCATCGTGGCCCCTTGAAGGGCCGCGATGGTTTTGGGTTCAGGATAAGATCTGGAGTCTTAAAAACAGAAAGTTTGAGAATGCCTGACCAAAGAGAATAAAAATCAGCTCTACGTAAAGAAGTCCTGTCGCTGCCTGGGTTGAATGCATCCGGACAGTCTTGAGAGCGAGAATTGTAATGATTGTTCCCCCGACAATCCCCAAGAGAATTCTTCCCCAAAGATAGAGTCCGTCAAAATTCTCCAAAAAAAGAGCTTTCAGATAGTCCGGGCTGGTCTTGATCATGTAAGCCATTTCAGGAATGGCAAGGAGAGCGATAAAAATCATGACGCCGGTCAGTATGCGGGTGAGAAAAAGGAGGGGCTCTATGGGAAGTGTTGGATTCGTCAGATAGAAATGCCCCAGATTCATTGAAAGAAGCACAGCTCCCAGCAGAAAGGCGGATCCCAAAATAGCCAGAACAGAGAGGACATTGGCAGGAGAAAGTCTCCAGTCAGGCGCAAGAGCCAAAAATGTGCTTCCAAGGGAAAAAAGGTGAAGGGTTGCAGTTGCGATTAATATGGGTCGTGAGAGGGTCTTCTGTTTTTCCCACTGGCCGAAATAGACGACAAGGTTATAGAGAACAAGAGTCAATATCCCAAACCCAAGGAATGAGATGGCAATTTGGCCGGGAGATGAAAATCCGATTGATTTGAGATGAGTAAAGGTTGCAGGACCCATGAAAAAAAATGCAAGTCCTGAGAAGATCAGGAAAAGAGTTCCATGTAATCGATAAAAAGTTCTGTTGACACGAGGGAAACGGTAGACGAAAGTCGTCAGATAAAGTCCCCCTGCAGAGGTCTGGAGTAAAAGCAATCCGAAAACATTGGGTTGGAAAATCATTGATGGCTCTCCGGAGTATAGGTGAAGGAGACCCCGATGGTGTCAGCGAAGACGCCATTGACAGGTGGCGGAATTTTTTTGAGAAAAACGGAAATTGAGCGAATTCCCGAATGCCGTCTGGCGATTTTTTCTGCGATCAGCCGGGTTAACCTCTCCAGCAGAAAAGGAGACTCGCCGAGTCCAGCTTGAAGGATATCCTCGATTATATCCGAATAATCAACCGTATCATGTATCTTGTCTGTCCGGGAGGGGTCATTTCCGCCGGAAAACTGAAATTCGATCTCGACCGAGCAGGACAGTTTTTGCTTTTCTCTTCTTTCATGAGCAAGGACACCGACTGTCGCTGAAAATTGCAAATCGCGGATGAGAATTCTTGCGTTTTCGACCTTCATCATCGGGGGGCAGGGGTATCAACCAGTAAGTTGACCGGCGGGCCTCCGACTGCGACTTCTCCTGCCGTTGCACCTGTATATGTGCCGCTTGCGACGAGCGGAGATCCGGAGTCTATTGTCAAATTTGCCACCAGTCGAACGTTTCCCTTCAGGTCAATTCCGGAAAGGCGGACGTTTTTTTGGGTGATGCGAAAAGGGACAGGGAATGCGGGATGATAGAACTCTTCCAGAGCGACGGGCAAATAGGCTGGCGAAGTAGATCCCTTCATATAAACGACAACGGTGAGCGTTCCATGCATCATCCACAAAGGAACATGGGGGCCAAGACGGACGGTACCTGTGATTGCCCCGGAGGAATCTTTCGAGGAAGAGTTCTGGGTACACCCGTTTCCGGCGATGGTTATCAAAAGTGCAAAAAAAACAAGTGAAAGAAAGGTGAAAACACGTTGAGGCAAACTTGACCTCCGACCATTGTGTTTGGAAAGCGAAAGGTGAGAAAAATGCTGCAATGTGCGCCGATTGTAATACACATCCGACTGGAACACAATTGAACGGGAGAAGGATCGCATTGTTTGGGGGACCCCGGCGAAAGCTTCTTGCATTCTGAAAGTTTACAAGGTTATTATGAAAGACCTTAGCATGGCGAAGATATGCCGTGAGCATAGGTCTTGACCAGGGGGGAACTCCCGGTTGTTCCAGGGAAAAGACTGTCGAAGCAAGATCCTGAAAAAATGAGGAAAGATATGGTTCGCCGGAAAGGACTCTCTTTAATTTCCGGAGGAGATCGGACCCGGTTTCAGGGAAGTGGCATGTCCCGTGAAGTCTGATTCAAGACGGTAAACGTAAAATTCGGTTGAACTGCAATGAGGAGGTTGCTTGCATGTCTTTGAAAATTGCCGATAACTGTATTTCCTGCGGAGCTTGTCTTCCGGAATGTCCAAATGATGCGATCAGCGAAGGAGATCCGCTTTATATTATCGACCCTGAGCTTTGTACGGAGTGCGTGGGATTCCATGAAGATCCCCAGTGTGCGGCAGTTTGTCCGATAGACGAATGCTGTATTCTGGATCCGGACTATCAGGAAACCCAGGAAGAGTTGCTTGCCAAAAAAGCCCGAATTCATCCGGAGGGCTGACGGGCTCAGGGGACGGAATAAGGCGGGGGAATATCCTATGAAAAAAAGGAAATTTGTTCTCGTTGAACCAAAGTCCACGCATCTTCATGTTTACAGTCGGTATACGATTCCAAGGCTCGGAGTGATCCTGCTCGGAACAATGCTGCGTGACAGGGGATGGGATGTAAAGGTTTACATTGAAGATGTTTCCCCCGTCGATATGACCGAAGTTCTGTCCGCCGATATCGTTGGGATCTCGACTCTCACCTCTACAGCGCCTCAGTCCTACAAGCTTGCTGAAGTGGTTCGAAACCATGGCATTCCGGTCATTATGGGGGGGACTCATGTCACATTTTGTCCGGATGAAGCGCTTGATTTTTCGGATTATGTCGTCAGAGGAGAAGGGGAGGAAACTCTCTTCGAGCTTCTTGATGCCATGGACGGAAAAGGATCTTTTGACAAGATTCTCGGTCTGTCGTTCTGGAAGTCCGGCAAAAAAGTGCATACACCGGATCGTCCTCTGAAGGAGGACCTCGATTCCAATCCGATCCCCGATTATAGTCTCGTAGAGGGCTGGAACAGTAATGCCATCATCTCAATAGCAACATCGAGGGGATGTCCCTTCACGTGCACATTTTGCTCGGTTCCGGGAATGTACGGTCACGGGTTTCGGATGCATTCGATTGAGCGCGTTATCGAAGAAATTCGCGTGAATAAACCGCAATATATTTTCTTTGCTGACGATCTTTTTACTGCAAACAGAAAGCGTACAAAGGACCTGCTCCGAAGAATGATCGAAGAAGGCTTGACTCCCCAATGGGGGGCTCAGGTCCGTATTGAAACAGCATTTGATCCGGAGTTGCTCTCTTTGATGAAGGAAAGCAATTGTTTCAATGTGTTTGTCGGCTTTGAATCGATCAATCCGAAAACTCTTGATCTTTTCAATAAACGGCAGACTTATGAAAAAATTGTTTCAAGTATCAAGAAGTTCAAGGAAGCGGGTATTCGCATCCATGGAATGTTTGTTGTCGGGTCGGATGCGGACGACAAGGAAACAATATATGAAACGAGCCGTTTTGCAACGGAACATGGTCTAGAAACAATTCAGCTTATGATCCTGACACCGCTTCCCGGATCTCCGGATTACGACCAGTTTTACGCAACCGGGAACAGGGAGTTGCTGAGCAGGGACTGGAGCCTTTACGACGGTCACCATGCAGTCTATCGCCCTAAAAATATGACGGCATATGAGCTCAATGTGGCGGCAATTGATGCAATGGAGGAATTTTATTCCTGGAAGACGATCTTGCGCTCTGCTCTGAGAAAAGATCTTATATCCGTTATTATTCAGACGTCTTCGAAGAATCTTTTAAGAGACTGGAAAAAGCAGAACGGAGAATACATACAAAGTCTTCGGGATCAGGTTTTTGATAAAGCAAAAGAAGTGGCTGTTCACAGGGATGTAAAACTTTCCTATCGCATCGGTGTTCCAAAATTTATTCTGGATGCGGAAATTGGAAAGTCTTTGACAGACTTTTTGACTGAGTTAGGGATATCCGTTGTGCCTTTTGGAGCTTCGGTAAACCTGTCTTCGTCGGGGTTATCCTCCAGACTGGACTGGCTCAGAGGGAAAGTGGACTGTATTGTTATCCCTGTAATGGACAAGGCGGGGCAGGGACAGGAAGAGATCTATGAAAAGATTCAGCGTCTCTGGAAGTCTCTATCCCGGCAGAAAGAGGATCTTCCTGCTATGGTGAAATTGTTTCTCGATCGCCAGGATGGTTCCCTTTATTCATCGATGGCCCAGATAGCCGCAATATTTACAAAGGATCTGGACAAGGTAAACAAAGCGTATCGTTCGATCATGCCCGCATTTTCAGGAGGAGAGGTTCTTGCCCCGGTTGCAGTAGAGTCTAAACCGGTCATTTTGAGGGTGTAGGGTCGAACAGGGAGGAACACAAAAAGAAAATGGAAAAGTCAACGCGAATTGCTTCACCCAGCGAAGTCGGTGAAAAAAAATGGTTCTTAATCGATGCAGCGGGGAAGACAGTTGGAAAAGTCAGTGTAGAGGTGGCCAGAATTCTTCGGGGGAAAGGAAAGGTATGCTTCACCCCGCATCAGGATCTGGGTGATTATGTCATTGTCATTAATGCGGGAAAAGTTGTTCTGACCGGTAACAAGATCACGGATAAAATGTACTATCGGCACAGCGGATATCCCGGTGGTTTTAAGGAAGAGCGCGCAAAGGATGTTTTGGAACGCAAGCCAGAAACGATCCTTACGCATTCCGTAAAAGGGATGCTGCCCAAGAACAAACTTGCAAAACTCTATATGACCCGGTTGCGTGTTTTTCCCGGTTCAGAACATCAACATGTAGCCCAGTCCCCAATTGAAGTGCGACTTGGAGGACGTTATGGAGCGTGAATCATTGGAAGAAAATCGATCAAATGCGACAGGAAAGCGGAAGACAGCAATTGCAAGAGTAAGAGTCCAGGCTGGTTCAGGACAAATTCGTGTGAATGATCGGGCTCTGGAAGAGTATTTCCCGCGGACAATCTGGTCCAACCAGGTCAAGGCGCCGCTCGAGATTACCAATATGTTGTCCCGGATTGACGTTTTTGCTCGTGTGACAGGGGGAGGGCTTACAGGACAAGCGGAAGCAATCCGCCATGGAATTTCCAGGGCATTGCTTGAAATTAATCCTGAACTCCGGGAATCTTTGAAGAAAGAGGGGTTCCTGACGCGGGATCCTCGTATCAAAGAACGAAAAAAATATGGCCAAAAAGGTGCCCGAAAGAGGTTCCAGTTCTCCAAGCGCTAAATCCGTCGAAAGAAAAAGCCAAAGGGAGGTGGAATGCCTCCCTTTTTTTTTGTAGACACTTCATGTAAGGAATAACTCTTTGAGTTTGCTGAAGGTAGGAATTGCTGGAGCATCCGGTTATGGTGGGGGAGAATTATTGCGCCTTCTCCTCTTTCACCCAAAGGTTCAAGTTGTTCATGTTGCCGGGGAGAATCGAGCGGGTGAACTGGTAGAATCTGTCTTTCCCCATCTGCCCCTTTCTTCACGAATGGAAAAGCATCCGATAGATGAGCCATGGAATGATATAAAAATTCTTTTCACCGCTCTTCCGGCAGGTGAAAGTGGAAAACTTGCCAGGCTATATCGTGATCGTGATGTGCATATCATTGATCTCGGCCCGGATTTCCGGTTCCGTTCCCACCAACGTTTTTCCGAAGTCTACAAAATGCCTCACCCTTATCCCGAAGGTTTATCAGAGGCCACCTATAGCCTGGTGGAATGGAATCGAAAAGCAATAAAAAATTCCCGGATATTGGCATGCCCCGGATGTTATCCAACTGGCACCCTGATGGGATTGCTTCCATTTGTTCAAGAAGGGTTGTTGAAAAAAGGAAGTCAAATATTCATTGATGGGAAGTCCGGCGTTTCTGGTGCAGGGAGAGGGTTGACTCTGGACACCCATTTTCCGGAGATTGCAGAGAGCATGAAATCGTACAAGCCATTTTCACACAGGCACGGACCTGAGATGGAAGAGGCGATAGAATGCCTTGCCGGATTCCGGGTGAACATACTGTTTGTTCCTCATTTGATCCCAGTAAACAGAGGCCTTCTCTCATCGCTCTACTTTACTCTCGAGAAGGATTGGAAAGAAGAAGACGTCTGGAACGTCATGAAGAAATATTACCAGGATGAAACAGGTGTTTATCTGACAGAAAAACCGCCTTCGACAGCAATGGTTCGGGGAACAAACAGGACGGCGATTTCTTTGCGCATGGAGGGATCCGCCGCCTTTGTTGAAACGGCAATCGATAATCTGGTGAAAGGGGCTGCCGGGCAGGCTATCCAGTCCATGAATGTCATTCAGGGCTGGGAAGAAATGGAAGGATTACCCATGATCGGGGCATTCCCTTGACAGGTATTGATACGACCACGTGTTGAGGAGATGAATTGGGGAAAAAAGTGCAGGGAGGAATAACCTTCCCTAAAGGATTTCAGGCAAACGGATTGCATGCAGGCATCAAGTCAAATCGCAAACCAGATCTGGCCTTGATTGTCTCGGAAGTCGATGCGGAGGCCGCAGGTCTTTTTACGATAAATCGGATCAAAGCAGCTCCTGTCCGACTTTCACAGAGAAGAATGCGATCCGGACAGTCGCGTGCCATTTTGGTCAATAGTGGTAACGCAAATGCCTGTACAGGTGATGCTGGAATGCAGGATGCGCTGCAGTTAACGGAAAAAGTTTCCCAGTTTCTGACCTGCAATGCGCGCAAAATCTTGTGCGCATCGACTGGTGTCATCGGGCGGCCGCTTCCGGTCAACAATATTCTTGAAGCCATCCCAAAGCTTGTTGAGGGAGTCTCACCCTATCGACATCTGGAATGTGCAACAGCCATCATGACGACAGATACTTACCCAAAAGAAGCACAGGGAGAGTTTCAGTGCAACGGGGAGACCGTCCGGATCGGAGGCATTGCCAAGGGCGTGGGCATGATCCACCCACAAATGGCGACAATGCTCGTATTTTTAACGACGGATGCCAATATCTCGCGTGATGCTCTCCGGTCGGCTCTTCAGACCGTTGTTGACAGAAATTTTCATGCTTTGTCTGTCGATGGTGAGACAAGCACAAATGACAGTGTCATGATTTTGGCAAACGGATGCGCAGAGAACCCGAAGATCCAGAAAGGGACCCCTTCGTATGCTGATTTTCTGGAAACACTTGATCGTGTGTGTCAGAAGCTAAGAGAGCTTCTTGTTCACGATGGAGAGGGAGCAACGAAGATTATCCGTATTTCTGTTCAGGGTGCACGATCCAGGACGGATGCGAAAAAGGTAGCAGCATCGATCGCCAAAAGTATCCTGGTCAAGACGGCATTTTTTGGGGAAGACGTGAACTGGGGCCGGATCATGGTTGCTATCGGGAATGCGGGGGCGACGGTCAGGGAGGAGAAAATTGATATCTCTTTTGGAGATGTCGCTCTGGTTCATCAAGGCGTCGGGATGGGAGAGTCGCAGGAAGAAAAAGCCCTCGAGGTGATGAAAGGCAAAGAGATCCATTTGTTCGTTTCTCTGGGGATGGGTCCAATGACAGCTGAGTATTGGACGACAGACATGAGTTATGAATATGTTCGCATCAATGCCGGATACAAGGGAAGAACCTAAGTCCATTGATTTCAGTTTCATAATATCTGATCATAAAGAGATTTCAGTTTCTGGAAGCGACTCAATTCCGTTTGTCCAGGCAGACTTTCCGAGTTGACGGAAAGATGGGGTCGCTTTTTCCTGCCCTCTTCCAGAGCATAGAGGAGTCGCGAGAGGAGGAAGAAGTGTACTGCCCGGGCAAGGTCAACCCCCGTTATGAGGAGAATGTAATGATCGATGTCACGTTAAAAGAGATGCTGGAAGCAGGTGTTCATTTCGGACACCAGACCAAGCGCTGGAACCCGAAAATGAAGCGTTTCATTTATGGGGAAAGAAACGGAATCTATATTCTGGATCTCCAGCAGACTGTGAGGCGTTTTCGTGTTGCCCGCGAATTTGCAAAAAGCGTTGTCCGTAACAGGGGCAGCATCTTATTCGTAGGAACGAAACGCCAGGCACAACCGATCATTCAGCAGGAAGCCCAGCGATGTGGAATGTATTTCGTGACGGAGCGATGGCTTGGTGGGATGCTGACGAATCTGCAGACTGTCCGGAAATCTGTCGAACGGTTGAACAAGATTGAAGAGATGATGGAAAGCGGACAGATTTCAAGACTTCCGAAAAAAGAAGTGGCCCAGCTTGAAAAAGAGCATGAAAAACTGGCTAGCATTCTGAACGGAATTCGGGGTTTAAGCCATCTTCCCGCCGCAATTTTTGTTGTTGACCCCAAGAAAGAGCACATTGCCGTTCACGAAGCAAACCGTCTTGGCATTCCCGTTATTGCGATGGTCGATACAAACTGCGATCCGGACATGATCCAGTTTCCAATCCCTTCAAATGATGATGCCATTCGGTCTATCCGCCTGATTACAGCTGGAATTGCCGATGCTGTCCTTGACGGCGCGTTGGAAAGTCAGGTTCAAAAAGGACGTGAAGCAGCTGTATCGGAGTCTTCTGGTGACACCCGGGAAGAAGAGGACAGCGAGAAGAAGTCTGGAGATGAAGCTTAATACCTGTACTCGCTTCTCAGGGCATGAACGGAAATTGGGAAAAGAGTAGGAAGGGGGATTCAGGATTGGACGTTAGTGCCCAGTTGGTAAAAGAGCTTCGGGAAAAGACGCAGGCTGGATTCATGGAATGCAGGAAGGCATTGCTGGAAGCTGGCGGAGATATTGAGAAAGCTTTTGAGGTTCTTAAGCAAAAAGGTTCCCTGCAGGCACAAAAAAAATCGGACCGTATGACATCCGAAGGGATCGTCTCCTCTTATATTCACGCCGGCAATAAAATCGGCGTCCTTGTGGAAGTGAACTGCGAAACAGACTTTGTTGCGAGGACAGAAGATTTCAGGGAACTCGTCAAAAATCTGGCGATGCATATTGCTGCTTCTTCGCCTTCCTATGTTGAAAAAAAGGACATTCCTCAGGATGTAATGGATACTGCCCGGAAAAAGTTTGAAGAAGAGGTTCAGGACAAGCCAGAAAAAGTTCGTGGCCAAATCGTTCAAGGAAAGCTCGACAAGTTTATGCAGGAGAAGTGTCTTCTGGACCAGCCTTACGTCAAGGATCCCGGCATTCTCGTCAAAGATCTAGTGGCGGCAGCTATCGCAAAGTTAGGAGAAAACATCACGGTGAACCGGTTCAGCCGGTTCCAGATTGGTGAAGGGAACGATTGATGGGGCCCTATAAAAGGGTTCTTTTAAAGCTTTCCGGTGAAGCACTGATGGGGGATCAATCCTTCGGGATTGATCCTCTTGTGCTTGACAGGATTTCTGGGGATATCCAGTCTGTTCTCAACAGTGGAACCGAGCTGGGCATTGTCATTGGAGGGGGAAATTTTTTTCGGGGTCTTGCCGGAATTGAGCAGGGAATCGAAAGGGCTTCAGCTGATTATATGGGAATGCTTGCAACAGTTTTGAACAGTCTGGCATTGCAGTCGGCTCTTGAGAGAAAAGGGGTTCCCACGCGTGTTTTGTCAGCCATAGAAATGAGGGCCCTGGCGGAACCCTATATACGAAGGAGAGCCATTCGACATCTTGAAAAAGGCCGAGTGATTATTTTTGCTGGTGGAACCGGGAATCCATACTTTACAACAGATACGGCAGCTGCATTGAGAGCCAGTGAAATCGGAGCAGAGGTTGTTTTGAAGGCAACAAAGGTGGACGGGATTTATACGGAGGATCCCAAGAAGAGCCCACATGCCCAAAAATTTCTGCGACTCACCTATGCGGAAGTTCTCGAAAAAAATTTGCGAGTTATGGACCAGACGGCAATTGCTCTTTGCCGGGAAAATGATATGCCGATTGTTGTCTTTGATCTTATGGGTGAAGGAAACATCATGAGTGTCATCCGTGGAGAGAGTCTGGGGACATTTGTTCACCATTGACGGATGGGCTGACAGAGGACCGGAGGGAAATTCATGGACGCGGATCTGAAAGAACCACAGAAAAAACTGGAGAGTGCGGTTGAATTTTTCAAGAAGGAAATTCAAACGCTTCGGACGGGACGTCCTTCATTATCCCTTCTTGAAAATGTAAAGGTTTCCTATTATGGAAATCCCTCCTCCGTCGATAAAGTGGCTTCTCTGAATATTATGGATAACAGGATTATTGTTATTTCTCCTTGGGATATGAAAATGATTCCGGAGATAGAGAAGGCCATTCTGGCAGCGAACATTGGCCTGACCCCGCAAAATGATGGAAAGGTGATCCGCATCGCCGTCCCTCCCATGACAGAAGAGCGACGAAAACAGATGGTCAAGCTGCTGAAAAAAATGGCTGAGGAAGCCAAAATCGCCATTCGGAACATTCGACGGGACGGCAACGACGATTTGAAGAAAAAGAAATCCGATGGATTGATTCAGGAAGACCGCCTGAAAAAGCTTCAGGATGAATTGCAAAAAATGACGGACCAGACAGTTCAAAAGATTGATGACCTGACGCAGAAAAAAGAACAAGAGATCATGACCACCTGATTGACGGTCGAACTCGATGGAAAGTGAATCCTCCCTTATTGAAATCCCGGGATATGCTGGAAGAGACCTTTCCAGAAGCCGTTTAATTGTTGACCTTGATGCTCTTTCGAACAATCTGGAATGGATTCGTTCCCGCCTTCCTTCCTCAATCGAGATTCTTCCTGTGGTAAAGGCAGATGCCTATGGGCATGGAATGCTTCCGGTTGCAAAAAATTTCGTGGAAAAGGGTGTACCGGCACTTGGAGTGATGGGTCTTGAAGAAGGAGTCCGTCTCAGGAAGGCAGAAATATCGGCGAAGGTCATCGTGATGGGGGGCATACTCCCGTCAGAGCTGGAGGATTGCATTGCCTTCGGATTGACCCCTGTGATCCATAATTGTGAACTTCTGGAGGCAGCGCTTGATCTGTCCAGAAAAATGGAAGTTCATATCCATCTGAAATTTGATGTCGGAATGGGGCGATTGGGGTTTTTGCCCGAAGATATTTCCTGGGTATGCGACAAAATCGGGATGGAGTCCTCTCTCCGGATCGAAGGGGTCATGTCGCATTTTCCTGAAGGAGAGAAGATTTCAGAAACCAGTCGGCAAATTGGAATCTTCGGATGCATGGTTGATGAACTCTGGGATCGTGGGGCTTTGTGCGACAGACCTTTTGTTATTCATCTGGCAAATAGTGCGGCCTTTCTCTCCGGACAATACAGTGTTACGGATAAAAAAAACAGAGCCTGGGAAAAATATGCCCGATACTGGATTCGTCCCGGAATTCTTCTGTACGGGATCCCGGTTGATCCTTTGCCTCTTCCGGGATTAAAACCTGCGATGGAGATCCAGGCTCGTCTGATCTCCTTAAAAACGTTGTCGGAAGGAAGCCGAATATCTTACGGCGGAACATTGTCACTTTCCCGAAAAACCCGGGTCGGTGTATTGGGCATGGGATATGCCGATGGGTTGCCCAGAGAGCTCTCCAATTGGGGATGGGCCTCTCGAATGGGGCAAAAGTTTCCTTTCCTGGGAAGAGTGTGTATGGATATGGTGATGGTCGATGTAACAGATGCTGAGAGTCCAGTGTGTTTGGGAGACTGGATGACTGTTCTGGGCAATGGAGAGGATTCGAGCATGTCCGCATGGGATATCGCCGGCCGTATTCGTTCGATTCCGTATGAGATAGTGTGCAGGATGGGAAATCGATCGCCACGCTTTTATTCAAGAAAGGCCAGCTCCAGCGAGAACTTCGGCTAATGGCAATTTTTGCCTGGGTCGGAAGGAAATGTATTGGGCTCTTTTCAATATCCGGTGACCTGTTGATCACAACGGTTACCGCTCTGACGGGGATGTTCCGTCCGGCTTTTTTGTGGTGGAATTTTCTTGTTCAACTTGTGAAGGTCGGTGCGGATTCGACCCCGGTCGTTCTTGTAACAGCCCTCTTTACAGGAATGGTCCTTGCCCTGCAAGCCTGGATCGGCTTCCAGAAGTTTAATGCCGAAGGAATGGTGGGAGCCGTTGTCTCTCTTTCGTTGACGCGTGAACTTGGTCCTGTGATTACCGGTCTGATGGTCAGTGGCCGTTCAGGTTCCTCCATGGCGGCTGAACTTGGGACAATGCGGGTTACGGAACAGATTGACGCGCTTGAATCATTGGCTGTAAGTCCTCTCGTGTATCTTGTGACTCCTCGTTTCTATGCCGGTCTGATCGCCTTGCCTCTGCTGACTGTTATGGCAGACTTTGTCGGTATTGTCGGTGGATACTTTGTTGCGGTCAATCTGCTCGGTCTTCCATCCAATGTTTACGTGAAAGGTATTGCCCGGTACGTAAACCTCCACGACTTTTACTCTGGACTGGTAAAAGCGTGTATCTTCGGGGCAGTTTTATCTATTTTTTCCTGTTATATGGGATATCATGCGAGAGGCGGCGCTGCTGGTGTGGGCCAGAGCGTGACTAAAGCGGTCGTCAGTTCCTCCATGGCAATCCTCGTTCTCGATTATTTCCTCACAGCATGGCTGTTCTGAGAGATTCCATGAATTCCGGAGAGATGGAAATTCCCCCCATACGGGTCGAAAACCTGTGGAAATCTTTTGGAAAACAAACTGTTTTGAAAGGACTGACGTTCGAGGTGCATCGGGGGGAAACCTTTGTTGTGATTGGTGGATCCGGCCAGGGAAAGTCTGTTCTTCTGAAACATGTTATGCGTCTTATGAAGGCTGACAGAGGTGAAATCTATGTGCAGGGTCAACCGATCATGTCCCTTGAGCAGAAAGGGCTTTATGCCTTGCGGAGAACGATGGGAATGGTCTTTCAGGAGTCGGCTCTTTTTGACTCCATGAGTGTCTTGGACAATGTTGCTTTCGCTCTCCGAATGCATACTTCCCTGTCTGAAAAGGAAATTTTGGGGGAAGCTCGAGAAAAGCTGTCCATGGTCGGTTTAAAAAACGTTGAAAAGAAGTTTCCCTCCGAAATCTCGGGAGGGATGAAGAAAAGGGTTGGCATCGCGAGGGCCATTGCGCTTGCACCGGAAATTTTGCTTTATGACGAGCCCACGACGGGCCTGGATCCGGTTTTGTCCTCGGCCATCGATGAGTTGATTTTAAAAATGCAATCTGACCTATCCGTCACCAGCATTGTGATCACGCATGATATGAAGAGCGCTATGAGAATTGCCGACCGCGTTCTTTTTTTGTTCCAGGGAGAAATCCGATTTCTGGGGACTCCCCAGGATCTCGTCAGGTCGAATGACCCTGTTTTGTCCCAGTTTGTCAAAGGGGAAACGCAGGGTCCAATCGGAACGCTTTGACACCCGACTGAATTGCAATTGATTTCCATGCAACCTTCGCAATCGATATCTCACTTGATGGAGTCTTGATGAACTGGACGGCCGAGGCAAAGCTTGGATTCTTTATCGTGGTGGCTATTCTGGTCGCTGTTGGTCTGACATTGCGATTTGGGCATTTTCATCTGACTCCCAAAGGAAGTTACCGTATTTATGCCGACTTTCGTTCCGTGGATGGGTTGGAAAAAGGAACAGCTGTCCGGATCGCGGGGGTCCGGGTTGGAGAGGTGACCGATATCACCCTTCGTTCTTCCGGAATGGCCCATGTCGAAATGATGATTTTTGACGGCCTCAAGCTTCCTGCAGATATTCATCCCGTCATTTTTTCAAATGGATTTCTGGGAAAACTCTACATCGAACTGGTCCCCGGAAAATCTGCGAAGCCCATTATCAAGAAAAATCAGTTTTTCCCGACCCACAGGGAGAGGCAAGAGCAATCCGGAAGCCATTTGTCTTTCTCCTGGTTCTTGCCTTCGCCGGTATGGGGAGACCCGCTTCCCTCCCAGCCGGGAGCATCGGTCCCCGGACCTTCCTTGCCGTCTTCCAAAACAGAGGATCCGGGTTATGTTCAACCCGGGCAAACGCTGGCTTCCCCTGGAGAAACTGTGAGTGTGAACCGTCTGGTGAGGAAACTGAACCGGATTGCGGACGATATAAAAGCGATTACAGGGGCTCTGCGAAGAGCAATGGGCAATAAGAAGGGAACAGAAGATCTGAAGAAGACGCTGGATAACCTCAAGGTTTTGACGGACAATCTGAGAGATTTTACGAAAAATTTGAAAGACAAGTCTCCGGCGATCTTGAAAAAAGTGGACTCGATTGCAACCAAAATTGATCAGGGGGTGGGCACTGTAGGACAGCTGGTCAATAACAAGGATCTTTACAACAAGGTCGATTCGGCGGCTGGCCATCTGGACAGTATCCTGGCCAAAATTGACAGTGGGCAAGGAACGATTGGGCAGCTCGTCAATAATCCGGACTTATATAACAATCTGAATGCCACGTTGAAGAAATTTTCCGATTTGAGCCACAAGTCGGATCAGATGGTTCTGGATGTTTCGATGAAAGGATATTATTTCCCTCGAGATGCGGCAGCGGACGGGTTTTTGACCCTGCAGATTTTTCCGCGTTCGGACAAGTTCTATGAGATTCAGGTCGTTTCGTCTCAGCTGGGAAATTATAATCAGACTGTTCCCTATACTCAGGTGAACGGAAATTATATTGCCGGACCATCACAAGTCACTGAAAATAACTATGCGATCAAGTTCAGCGTCGAATTCGGACAAAAGTTTAATAACTTTGATGTTCGGGCAGGGATGATAGAAAACAGTTTTGGGGTTGGAACAGATGTTTTTTTGACAGATAACCTGACATTCACATTTGTTCTCTATAATATCGGTTCCTACGATCCGATTGCACCAAATCCTTTTACCAGAATGTATCTCAACTATACAATTCTGAACCATATCTGGCTCACAGCAGGCTGGTATAACGCCTTTAACCAGAATCTTTCCTCGCCGCTTGTCGGAGGCGGGATCGTTTTTTCAGATAATACCCTTAAAACGCTGATAGCCGGACATCTCCCCTGACAGAAAAATCCAGTGGCCGATGCGCGCTCCATAGCGCTGGTTGGTCCTCCTGCCACTCTTTTCCTTGACCCAGGAATGGGGATGTTCTAGAGTAATAAGACAGCTCAATCCCGTGTTATTGGACGAAGATAAAAAGCCATTGTTATGGATATGGAGGCGTATTGATGCCGGATGGTTTGACTCCAGACGAGCAGCAGACCGTCGAGCTTTCAGGAGCTGTCGGTTATTACGAGGCAAAGAAGCCTCCGGCCGAATTGAAAAAAGAGACAAAACAGGGTTGGTCTCTCCGGGGGACCCGGATATTGGCGATCCTTTCCTCCCTGAGACTTGCCATTTCCCTCTTTTTAATCCTGGCGTTTCTGACGATTTTCGGAACGTTCATCGACCAAGGCCGTGAATCTTCCTTCTATCTGAGCCAATACGGAGAGAAGTGGGGAAAATGGATTGTTCGGCTGAAAGTTGATGATATTTATCATAGCTGGTATTACGTTTCGCTCCTGTCCCTTCTTTGTGTAAACGCTCTTTCCTGCGTATATAACCGGTTCCCGATCACATTCAAATCCATGTTCCGCGAGCGGGTCAACGTCAGTCGGGAATTTCTGAAGAAACAACGGGAATACCGGGAACTGACCCTTCCGGAAGGTCTCTTTTCGGAGGAAGGGGCCGAAAAACACGTTCAATCCGTTTTCTCCAAAAAACGGTATAAGGTTCAGACGCTTCAGGATGGTCAGGAAACGATCGTCTTCGGTCAGAAGGGGGTTTGGGGTCGCATTGGTTCCCATACGGCTCATTTGTCGGTCATTGTTATTCTTGGTGGAGGATTGCTTGGCAGTCTCTTGGGATTCCGTCTGTTTGGAACCTTTTACGTCCACTCGACGACATTTGTTCCCCAAGGAGATTTTAGCCTGCGGGTGAACAAGTTCTGGATCGACCATTATCCAAATGGAATGGTAAAATCGTATTTTAGCGATCTGGATGTGTTAAAGCACGGGAAGGTTGTCCAGCACAAGGTTATCAGTGTCAATCATCCACTCGAATATGATGGTCTGCGTTTTTATCAGGCAAGCTTTGGAAATGCTTTTGACAGGCTGACCAGTGCCAAGGTTCTGATCGTGAATCGGGTCAAAAGACAGTTTCTGGGACAGGTCATATTGCCCTGGAATACTCTGAAGCCCGTAGCAAAGACGGACCTGTCCTTGAAAGTTGTGAGGTATGTTTCGGATTTCGCGTTCGATCCAAAAACAAACTCTGTGTACAGTAAGTCGGAAAAAGAGGGGAATCCAGCTATTCAATTGGCTGTGTATCAGAACGGGAAGGAAATAGGGCGTCCCTGGTTTTTTTACAACTTTCCCCAGATCCAGGTGATGAAGAATCTTCCTTATTTTATTGTGTTTGCCGGATATGATGCTCCGCTCTACACTGGGCTGGAAGTCGCAAAGGATCCGGGAGTAAAAGTCGTTTGGGCCGGTTCCTTTCTGCTTGTCGGGGGGCTTTTCCTGTCGTCGTATGTCTATCACAGAAAAATCTGGGCCCGTATTCGTCATACCGGGGGAAATGTCCAGATTGTTCTCGGCGGGTTCGGACACAAGGACAAATTGGGATTTGAAAAAGAGTTTCAGGAGGTGGTCCAGGAAATTTCATCTTCCCGAAAACAGGATTTCCTGGGAGCCAAAGGGTCCGCTACAGCAGTGGCGGCGGGTTAGTTGAATTCATTCGACACCATGAGAACATATTTCACGTTGCATTTGACTTGTTTGGTTGGGGAGAAGAGTCAATTCCGGTTCAATCGGGATCCGAAAACGGACAGACATTTTCGTTAGGGTAAAACTATTTCCGGCCTGAGTGAAAGGGGTTAAAATGTCGCTCATCAATTCCATCGGCTCTTCATTTCTACTCTATAATACTGTCGTAGCGCTCTATCTTGTCGCTGGAATCCTGTATTTTCTCTTTTTGATCTCCCACAAAAAAGAAATGGGGCAAATGGCTTCGACCGTGACGTTTTCCGGCTGGGTAGTCAATACGGCTGCTCTTGTCGGTCGGGGAATTGCCGATCATCATGCGCCATGGTCCAATCTTTATGAAACTCTATTTCTCTTTTCCTGGGCGTCTATCTTGGGATACATGATCATGGAGATGAAGTACAAGGTTCGAGTGGCCGGTGCCTTTGTCCTCACTCTTGTGCTTTTTGCTGTCGGAGCAGCGAAGCTTTTGCCGTACCGTTACCAGATGGTTGAGCCTTTGAATCCAGCCCTCAATTCTTACTGGCTGAAAATTCATGTGTTCACAATGTTTATGTCTTATGCCGCATTTGGAATTTCTGCCTCTCTTGCTCTGATTTATCTTTTGAAAAAAAGATCGGAGTCCCGGGGAACAACAGGTTGGATTCTCAAAGAGTTTCCGAATACAGATGCCCTGGATGACATGACATACAAGGCTGTCATGGTCGGCTTTCCGCTTCTGACGCTGGGGGTTATTTTTGGGGCGATGTGGGCATATGAGGCCTGGGGAGGATATTGGTCCTGGGATCCAAAGGAAACGTGGTCTCTTATCACGTGGTTTGTCTATGCTGCTTATTTGCATGCACGAATGACAAGAGGTTTACGTGGATCTCCCAGTGCGTGGTTTTCTATCGGAGGATTCGTTTCAGTTGTTTTTCTATATTGGGGCGTAAGCTTTATTATTCCTGGACTGCATGCTTACGCAGCTTAGGGGAGAATGATGACTGGTGTTCGCAAGTTTTGGCCCTATCTGGCGGGAGGGGCTCTTTTCCTCGGAGTCCTCTCCTATCTCATCTTGACGTATCGATTTGCCCCGGTGAAAGTCGGAATGACGGCTCCGGACTTTTCGTTAAAAACCGTCGATGGTTCTCCAGTTCATCTTTCGGATTACAGGGGAAAAGTCGTCATGCTGAACTTCTGGGCGACATGGTGTAAACCCTGCAAACAGGAAATGCCTTCGATGGAAATCATGTATGAAGGCATGAAGCAAAAAGTCGGTGACAAATTTGCCCTGATTGCGGTGAATGAAAACAACATGTTTTACGCCAGCAAGGTAGCGCCATTTCTGAAATCTCACAATATTCACTTTCTCATCCCGCTCGATCCGTTCAGCAAACTTGATCACCTCTACAAAATTACCGGGGTGCCTGAAACATTTATCATTGATCAGAATGGTGTGGTTGCCCAGCATGTCATTGGACCGAGGAACTGGATCGTCCGCCAAAACCTGGAAGAGGTTCTTTCTCTTTTGGACAAAGGACCAAAGACGCCGAAAGATTATTTGGCAATCAAAGCCAAGGAAGCTGATTCCGGGTATTGATAGAGAGATGAAGCGGAAAAAATTATTTCTGATTTCAGTCTTGGCAAGCATTTGCCTCATTTCTTTCCCAGGTGGTTATCTAAGCCTTGCTGCTGCCGATAATTCCCAGCCATTCCGTCTTCATGATGTCTATGGTCATGTCATAGAGTTGTCAACATTCAAAGGAAAATGGGTTTTGTTAAACTTCTGGGCAACCTGGTGTGGTCCTTGCCTGAAGGAAATCCCTTCCCTCGAAAAGTTTGAGAGCCGTGAAGCTTCTCGGGTCGTCATTCTGGGGATATCGGAAAGTCTCGACGGGAAAAAAAAACTACTGAAATTCATTCTGGAACACAAAATGAACTATCCTGTCCTCATCGACGGACTTGGACGTGTCGCGGATGCATACAAAGTTCACGGCTTGCCCTATTCCGTTCTGATCGATCCTCAAGGGAGGATTTTCTGGACCATCGAAGGGGCTGTTAACTGGACAGACCCTGCTTTCCAGAGCAAGTTTCTTGCTGGTCCCTTGAAAGGACAATCATGAAAAAAAGCCTCTCTTTTTTCCGATACCTGCGAGTCTGATAAATCATGGATCATTCCTCCGTTACGTTGCCGCTGTCTTTTCTTGCAGGACTCGTTTCCTTTGTTTCTCCTTGTGTCCTGCCGATTGTGCCTTCCTACATCTCCTTTGTAACGGGATTATCGTTCGATGATTTGACCGGGAAAAATACCAGCCTTACCAGACAGGAAGTGACACGCACGACTCTCTGGCATTCGCTGATCTTTATAGCAGGATTTTCCGCCCTGTTTATCGGGTTCGGAGCGTCCGCCTCTTTTGTCGGTCAGGTCCTGTTGACGTATCAGGAAGTGATTCGGAAGGTGGGGGGAATTCTGATTGTGTTCTTCGGTCTTTTTATCGCCGGATGGATACGTATCCCATTTTTGAATCAGGACTTCAAGCTTCCAGTCGGAAAACGTAAATCAACCGTGATCGGGACTTTTCTGATCGGAGTAGGGTTTGCTGCCGGATGGACTCCGTGCGTTGGTCCTATATTGGGCACTATTCTCTTTTATGCAGGGACAGAGGGGAAAGTCGTTCGTGGAATTGAACTTCTGACTGCCTATTCGTTAGGACTTGCGGTCCCCTTTCTGCTTTCTGCAATCATGTTCAATTCTTTTCTCGGAAGTTTTCGACAAATTTCCAGATGGATCCCCCTGATTACAAAATCTTCCGGGGTTTTTCTGATTGTGATGGGGGTCCTGATTTTTAGCAATGCTTTTTCGATCCTCTCAGCTTTCTTGACCCAGCATCATATCGGATGGACCTCCACCTTGTAGATTCGCGACAACGTTGGATCCCGGAAAGGTCGGAATGTCCTTTATCCCGCGTTCTTGTCATCACGAGATTATAAAAGTTGACGCAATTGTTGTTGGGCTTGGTCCGGCAGGGGCGACAGCAATCAGACTCTTGTCTGAAGCTGGACTCCGGGTCGTAGGACTGGACCGTGCCGTTTTTCCAAGACCAAAAATCTGTGGTGGAGGAGTATCTTCCCGGGCGATCGCTTTTTTGCCAAAAGGTTGGGACGAGATCCCGCATACGGTATCGACAGGCGTACATCTCGTTTTCGGTGACCACTCCCCTGTGCTGTGGGACATGGGATATCCGATTGCATACCAGTTTGACCGGTCCGATCTCGATTGGTTTCTGCTTGACCGAGCCAGGTTGGCAGGAGGAGAAATCAGACAGGGAGAAACCATTCGTTCCCTTGCGAAGAGAGAGGAAATATTCAGACTGCAGTGCGATTCTGGTCCGATTTATGAGTCCCGTTTCCTGATTGGGGCGGACGGGGTGACAAGTTCCGTTCTTCGGTTTCTTGCAAAATCCAAAAGAGATGACTCCGATGGAGCAATCCCCCTGAAAAACAGCTCTCATCACATGTACCCGGCAGCCGAAGTGGAAATATCAACTCAGACATCGCAACGCTTATCCGATGTTCTGATCGATCTTTCATCCGTATCCGGGGGATACGGATGGTCATTTTCGAAATCGGGCGGAAAAAAGAATGTCGGGGTTGTCGGTTTTGTAAAACCTCTCAAGCGACCATTGGAAACATTGCGACTATTTCTGGAAACCTTCCCGGAAAGAGAAATTTTCCAGGACGCTCGGGGTTCTTCTTCCGCATGGCTGATTCCTGATTATTCCCGTTTCGACGCACACGGAAAAATTCCGGGTCTTTTCCTGATTGGTGATGCCGGTGCAATGGTAGACCCCTTTCTGGGAGAAGGAATCTATTATGCGCTGCTGAGTGGTGCTCGTGCCGTATCAGACCTAATTCTTCACCGTACATCCCCTGAAAAGGCAAGCCGGTCATATGCTCAATGGGCCCATTCGATCTTTAGAGAATTTTCTTATGCGCACAAGCTGGCCTCGGTTGTTTATCGCTTTCCAGGTATTTATTTTCGGCTTGCTCAAAGATATCCCCAGGTCCTGTCCCTTTATGCTTCTGTGATGACAGGGAAAAATGATTATCGCTCCTTTACCCGTATTATCGGGAAAAATCTCTTTAAGTTGCCTTTTCGAAAAGCAGTGCTGAAATTTCGTCAGAACAGGCTCCTCTCATGAAAAATATCATGAGACCCAAGTCGAAAAGGAATGTTTCTGGATTCCAGATTGATAGTTCATGGGTGTTCCTTTCCCTTTTTCTTTTCTGGTCAGGGGCATTTGAGCTTGCTCCAACCCAGTATCCCGGACAGGGAGTCTTTTTTGATGGACTGATCGGGATTGTTGTCATCGTGATTTATTTTTTCAGTGTTCTTCTTCATGAAGGAGGGCACAAGCTGACGGCTTCCCTGTTTGGCCAATTCTACGATGGTCATCAGCTGACAATATGGGGAGGTGTTCCAAGAGAGGCGGAAAGCTATCTTCCGGTGACTTCCAGCGAAATGGTCCATCGGATGGGAGGTCCTCTCGCAAACCTTCTTGCAGGAATTGTTTTTCATTTTGGATACAGTCATCTTTCGAATCATCCGGAAGGCGTCTTTGGAGGGTTCGCCCCGTTTCTTTTCTTCGGGATGCAAGCCAATTTCTTCCTGGCTCTCGTGAATCTGATTCCGTTTATTCCAATGGACATGGGTGCTCTCATCCTCCGGGAGCGCATCCGAAAACGTCCCGATGCAACTTTGGCGTGGCCATTTCAGGCCGGTCTCTTTCTGTCCTGGGCCATTATTCTGTTCGGACTGATTCTGGCCTCCAGGGGGCTCTTGCTTTCAGGATTTGGCCTTCTCTTTTGGGGGGTACACCTTGCCCGTGCCACCCTTCTCTGGAAAGGAAGAATGGGTCTGGTCCACTACCTCCTTCAGACAGATCTTCGGGAATATGTAGATCAGACAAATAGTCCTCTTCTCTCGAATCAGTCGATCGATCAGGCTTTCAGAAAGGGATTTTTCCCGTCCGGAGAGAAGACTTTGCCGGTCTGTGAAGAAGATGGGACTTACCTGGGCTTCATTGAATGGAGAGAGTTCAAAAAAGTTCCTGTCATTCTCTGGGAGGACCGCACTGTCGGGTCTCTCGATTTGGATTTCTACCCGGGGAGAAGACTGGATTTGGGGCCGGAAGGGTGGAAACAAGTTTACGATGCGATCAGAAAAGACATCCGCCCATTGTACGTCATCGACGATCGCAAGTTTCTGGGAGTATTTCACCCGGAAAAACTCCTGGAGCGCTTCCGGATGACAATGGAAATGGAGGTTCCATTGGAAAAACAGCCTGAAGTCAAAAAGAGAGAAGATCCGGAGGATCCACTGCCCATCCCACATGAGCCCCTCTGACCGGGGCAAGCTGTTTCTGGAAAAAATCGATGGCAGAATGGATCTTTTCGATAGAAGAGCTTTTGATGAGATATTGGTAGCGGTAATAAAGTTTTGCCTTGTAAACAGGTGCTGGTACAGGTCCCAGGAGGGACACTCCTTCCGTGTCATGCCCGGCTCTCCAGAGTCGATCAAGGGATGACACAATCTCCAAAAGAGTCTTTTCGTCTTTCGAAGACAGAGTCAGAAGAGCAATCCTGCCGAAGGGAGGGTAACCAAATGCTTTTCTCTCCCTCAGGACATGCTGGATAAATCCGTCCTGGTCATAATTTTTCAAATACTGGTAAAGGGGAAGATCCGGTTTCGCGGTCACAAGATGAACCCGTCCACCGGGTCTATGTCTTCCGACACGTCCAGCCAGTTGTAGAACGAGCTGAAAAACTCTTTCCTCGCTCCGGTAATCTGGCAACGAGAGAGCCTGATCCATTTCAAGGACAATGCCCAGGGTCACGCGACGAAAGTCATGCCCTTTCGCGATCATTTGGGTTCCGATCAGGATATCGGCCTCCGTTTCGGAAAAAGGTGTCCTTGATGAGTGCTCTCTGGAGCGGGTGTCCTGGTCCAGCCGGATCACACGGGCGTTTGGAAAATGAAAAGAGAGCAAATCTTCGGCTTTTTGTGTTGCCAGCCCATCTTCCGAAAGGAAAGTTCCGCCACATTCAGAACAATGATCGGGGGGATTGAACCGAGATGCGCAAAGATGACAGACGAGTTGACGGGTGGGTTTCTTGTGGAGGACGAGGCGGACAGAGCACTTCTTGCACATGAGCACATTCTTGCATGTGAGGCATTGCAGAAGAGGGGCATAACCACGTCTGTTCAGCAAGATAACTGTCTGTTCCCCGTCTTTCAGGGTTTGATCGATCTCACCGAGAAGGGAAGAGGGAAAGATCTTCTCTTTTCGGGAAGGCGCAGTGAGTGTGATTTCAGGAAGGGAAGAACCGTGAATTCTTCGGGGAAGGCTCAGGAGGGTGTAACGGTGGGACCCTGCGTAATAGAGAGATTCCGCAAGCGGTGTAGCAGAACCCAGAACGACAGGGATTTGACGAAGCTGTGCATATTTCAGGGCAAGGTTGCGGACATTAAAGGAGAGTCCTTCCCACGCTTGATAGGCAGAATCATGCTCTTCGTCCACGATAATCAGTCCCAGATGTGTCAGTGGAGAGAAAAAGGCGGATCTGGGACCGACGACAAGAGACATCTCTCCCCTGAGAATCGACATCCATGAGGAAAGTCTTTTCATGGGAGTAATTTGACTGTGGATGACTCCAATCCGGGGGACGAGTCCGGAGAACGCCTCTTCGAGCTGCGGAACAAGCCCTATTTCTGGTGTCAGGAGGAGGACCTGACGATCCCGGGAAAAAGTGTGTTTGGCCATCTCCTGATATAGACGGGTTTTTCCCGAACCTGTAACGCCTCTCAAAACGGTAATTGAAAATTGGTCCGCCTGTTTGGCTTCCCATTCCAGAAAGACTTGTTTCTGGTCATCGGTCATGGGTGGGAGGTCGGAGGTTGCACGGCTGGGAGGAGAAGGGGCTGCTTGTTGGATTTTGGAGGACAGAGGCAAGGGTTTGGCGAGCGGCTGGGGCAGGGTATTTCGGAGAAGGAGTCCGAGCGGCAATCGGTAAAACCAGGAGGAGAACTCATAAATCGGATGGAGACAGGGAGGAAGAACCGGATACGAGTCCAGGATCTCGAGAACTGGTTTGAGGGTCAATTTTTTTTGGGGAGATGGCGGGGTGGCGTTCCAGATGAATCCAACGATCTCTCTTTTTCCGAGAGGGATCCGGACACGCGTTCCTGGAATCGGAGTCCGGTCTGTTTCTGTCCAGGAGTACGTCAGAAAAGGCTCCGGAAGGCCTGTCATTGGAACAATGGTTACAGACTTCATGAGGGGGAGGGATCGGATTCGATGAGTCTTTTCAGTTCCTCAATGAATTGATGAGGATCCTGGAAGTTTCTGTAGACAGACGCAAAACGAACATAAGCGACTCTGTCCAGTTTTTCAAGGGATTCCATCACTTTTTCGCCAATTTCACGACCATCGATTTCCGATTCCCCACGGTCGAGAAATGAACGTTCAATATTGAGAGCGACCGCCTCCAGTTGCCCGCGCGCAACCGGTCTTTTCTGACAGGCCAGAATCAGACCTCTGAGCAACTTCTGGCGATCAAACGGTTCACGCCTTCCATCTTTCTTCTTGACAGCGGGAAGAGTTTCCTGGACCCACTCATAAGTCGTGAACCGACGCCCGCACTTTTCACAAAAGCGGCGCCTGCGAATGCCAAACCCGTCACCCGTTAAGCGGGAATCGGTGACTTTGGAGTCTGGAGAATTGCAATAGGGACATTTCAAGCGCCCACCTTTTCCGAGTCGGAATCAGGCCAGATCCGTATAGATAGGATGTTTGTCGAGGAGGCGTTTCACGGCTTCCCGTGCTTCTTTCATCACAATCTCCTTGCCTTGGCCTGACAGAACGCGATGGATGATCTCCCCGACTTCACGAATTTCATCCGCATTGAACCCTCTTGTCGTGATGGCAGGGGTTCCCAGCCGAATCCCGCTGGTAACAGTGGGGGGTTTGTCATCGAAGGGCACAGCATTTTTATTGCAGTAGATTCCCGTGTCCGAGAGGAGTTTTTCTCCCTCTTTTCCTGTCAGTCCTTTGGAGCGAAGATCGATCAGCATGAGGTGATTGTCTGTTCCTCCCGTAAGGATATCATACCCGTGGGCGGCAAGTGTCTCCGAGAGAATGCGGGCATTTTCCAGAACCCGAGCAATATAATTCTTGAAGGAGGGCATGGAGGCTTCTTTCAGCATAACGGCTTTTCCGGCCACGACATGCATGAGAGGACCTCCCTGCATCATGGGAAAGACCCCCTTATCAAGGGGTTTTGCCCACTGTTCCTTGCAAAAGGCCATTCCCCCGCGTGGTCCGCGGAGTGTCTTGTGTGTGGAGGTCGTGACGAAGTCGGCGTAGGGAAAGGGGGAAGGGTGCATTCCGGCTGCCACGAGACCCGCAAAATGCGCCATGTCCACAAGAAGATGGGCGCCAACCTCATCGGCAACTTTTCGGAAAAACGAAAAGTCAATGATCCTTGGGTAGGCACTGGCCCCTGCAATGATGATCTTGGGTTTGTGCTGTCGGGCAAGACTTTCGACCTGATCGTAGTCGATCAGACCGGTCTCTTTGCGAACGCCATAAAACACCGCTTTGTAGTAATGTCCGGAAAAAGAGACCGGACTCCCGTGAGTGAGGTGTCCACCGTGCGCCAGGTTCATTCCCAGAATGGTATCTCCGGGATTGATTGAAGCGAGATAAACTGCCATGTTTGCCTGGGATCCGGAGTGAGGCTGAACATTTGCATGTTCTGCGCCGAAGAGACTCTTGGCTCGTTCGATTGCGAGGGTTTCCACCTGGTCGACAGCTTCGCATCCGGCGTAATAACGGCGTCCCGGATAGCCCTCAGCGTATTTGTTTGTCATCACGGATCCGACGGCTTCCAGAATGGGTCGGCTCACATAATTTTCCGAGGCGATCAGAATGAGTTTTTCCTGTTCCCGCCGGATTTCTTCGGAAATTGCTCCATGGACTTCAGGGTCCGATTGTATGAGCCAGGACATTGGCTTTTGATCCTTTCGGAAAGACTGTTAGGAGTGCCCGATGTTTCCGGGCGATTCAAGTGCAGAAATCTCGTCAATTCTTCGTTGGTGCCTTCCGCCTTCGAAGGATGCGGAGAGGAAGAGTCGGGTCCAGGTGTGGGCCTGATCTTCGGAGACTTCCCGTCCGCCGAAACAAATAACATTGGCATTGTTATGCCGGTGTGCAAGACTGGCTGTCTCATCGTTGTAAATGAGAGCCGCCCGGATGCCTTTGATTTTATTGGCGGCAATGGATACGCCGATGCCGGTTCCGCAGAGGAGAATGCCAATATCTCCCTCTCCGGCATGCAGAGCCCGGGCGACTTTTTCGGCATAATCGGGATAGTCGACAGATTCTTCGGAGAACGTCCCGACATCCAGAAGGGGGTAGCCGTCTTTCTCCAGACGTTTCCGTAAGGCTTCTTTCAGGGGATAACCGGCGTGGTCGGAGCCGATGACGATACGAGATTGCGAAGATTCCATCATGATTCTTAACCCTGGAGTGAAGATGTTGCGAAATGGGGCAGATCTTTTGTCGACAGAAAA
>JAMCWZ010000062.1:10513-11475 GCA_023480765.1 Nitrospirota bacterium | reverse complement strand
CGGAAACACTCCTCAGTGCCGCCACAACGGCGCTCTCCAATGCCCAAAGAGATGGCGAAACCTATCGGTTCTATACCCGGGGGATGAATGAGATGGTCCGGGAACGACTCTCTCTCGAGTCCCATCTCCTGCGCGCCCTCAAAAATCATGAATTTGTCCTGTTCTATCAGCCCAAAGTGCGCTTGTCGAACGGGTCGATCGAAGGGGTCGAGGCGTTGATCCGCTGGCAGGATCCGGAGAAAGGGATCGTGTTCCCTTCCCGATTCATCCCGACACTGGAGGAGACGGGCTTGATCCTTCCCGTCGGAGAATGGGTCGTTCAACAGGCTCTTTCCGATCTTTCCGGCTGGATTGCCAGGGGATTGTCGGTCCCCCGAGTCTCGGTGAACGTGTCCTCCATCCAGCTCAGACACCGGGATTTTCTGGAAACGCTTGTCCGGCTCTGGGGACCGGAAGAGCGGGCCGGTCTCCTGGAAATCGAAATTACGGAAAGCCTGATTCTGGATGATGTGCCAGGGACGATCGCGACTCTTCAGGAGATCCGCTCCCAGGGGATGACGGTTTCCATTGACGATTTCGGAACGGGGTATTCTTCCCTCAGTTACCTTGCCAGCCTTCCGGTCAACACGCTCAAGATTGACCAGTCTTTTGTCGCTCAACTGGGAGATCGTCCGGAAAGTCTGTCGATTGTCTCTGCCATTATTTCCCTGGCGCATTCGCTGAACCTGTCCGTCGTGGCGGAGGGAGTCGAAAAAGAGAGCCAGTTGTCCATGCTGAGTGAACTTGGATGCGATGCCATCCAGGGATTTTTGGTGAGTGAAGCCTTGCCGGCAGACCGTTTTGAGGCGTTTCTGCAAAACGGAAAAGGTTTTCTGCCGGGCGCCTGATTATCGGGACCGGAAAAACATCTCCAGAACGGGAAGAGGATCGGGGGAGGAGGTAATGGCTCCCGAGAGGGCCAC
>JAMCWZ010000062.1:0-10503 GCA_023480765.1 Nitrospirota bacterium | reverse complement strand
TGAGCCAGCGTGTTCGGCGGTGATCCCGCCGATGGCCACCAGAGGCAGGGAGGTGAGCTTTCGGGTTTCCTCGACCGCGGTGACGCCCCGCGGTTCGACTCCGGTGTCCTTGGTGGACGTTTGGAAGATCGGCCCAACGCCCAGGTAGTCGGGCTTCAGGAGAAGGGCTCTCCGGACCTCATAGGGGCTGTGAGTCGAGATTCCGAGGTGCAACACCTCCGAGGGAAACAGCTTTCGGAACTCCCTCACCGACGGGAGATCATCCTGCCCCAGATGAACGCCGTCCGCACCGACCAGGAGGGCAATGTCTGTCCGGTCGTTGATTGTCAGCAAAGTTCCATATTCCCGCGTGATCTCCCGGAGACGGAGGGCCGTTTCGTAAAGCAGACGGTCCGGAAGAACCTTTTCCCGGTATTGAAACCACTTCAACCCTCCCTGACAGGCTTTTTCCACATGGGAGAATAAATGGTCGGGAGAAGGGAAATCCTGGGTTCCCGCAAGGTACAGGAGGGAAGGGAAAGACCAGCTCCTCTCAGTCACCCTGCACCTCCGGAAAGGAAACCGGAGGAACGGATGTCTTCCGTTTCATTCGTCGGACCGCTCCCGGGGGCGTCGGGCCAGAAAATGCTCGACAAATCCGGTTGAATACGTGCCTTTCCGGAAGGCTTCATCCTGCATCAGGGCGATGTGGAAAGGAATTGTCGTTCGGATCCCCTTGATTTCAAATTCGGCCAGGGCCCGGGCCATCCGGTCCAGAGCTTCCTCCCGGGTTCGTCCGTTGACGATCAGTTTGGCGATCAGGCTGTCATATTGGGGAGGAATGGTGGCTCCCTCAAAAAAAGCCGTATCGACCCTCACCCCTGGACCACCGGGAAGAAGAAATCGCTCCAGATGTCCGGGGGAAGGTGCAAACGTCCATGGATCTTCGGCGTTGATGCGGCATTCAATGGCATGTCCGGCGGATTTTCCGGGAGGCTCGACCGGAAGACCGGCGGCAATCCGGATCTGCGCCTTCACGAGATCATATTGAAACAGTGTTTCCGTCACCGGGTGTTCAACCTGGATCCGGGTGTTCATTTCGATAAAGAAAAAGTTCCGACGGTCATCCACGAGAAACTCGACGGTACCCGCGTTCACATAATTGGCTGCTCGTGCCGCCCGGACCGCCGCTTCGGACATCTCCTGGCGAAGTTTGGGGGACAGCACGGGGGAAGGGGACTCTTCGACGAGTTTCTGATGTCGTCTCTGGATGGAACAGTCCCTCTCCCCCAGGGCGTAAACATTCCCTTCTGTATCTGCCAGAATCTGTATTTCCACATGGCGGGGATTCTGGAAATACTTTTCAATGTAGACTTCTTTTGAACCGAACGCCTGAAACGCTTCCGTCTGGGCGGCATGCAACGCGTTGTCGAAATCCCCTTCCTGGTGGACGATGCGCATCCCGCGTCCTCCTCCGCCAGCGGAAGCCTTGATGATCAGGGGATAGCCGATTTCGCGCGAGAGTGTGATGGCTTCCTCTTCAGACGAGATTGCTCCCTGGCTTCCGGGAACGACGGGAACCCGGGTTTCCCTCATCAGGGATTTGGCCCTGGCCTTGTCGCCCATCAGGGAAATACTTTCGGGAGAGGGTCCGATGAAAACCACTCCGGCGGACTGGCAAATCTCCGCAAAATGCGCATTTTCAGAGAGAAATCCATATCCGGGATGGATCGCTTCCGATTGCGTGATTTCCGCGGCGCTGATGATATTGGGAATGTTCCGGTAACTCAGATTGGTTTCGGGGGGGCCCACACAAACAGCTTCGTCCGCCATGCGCACATGAAGGGATTCACGGTCTGCGGTAGAATAGATCGCAACGGTTTGAACTCCCATCTCCCGGCAGGCACGGATAATCCGAAGGGCGATTTCTCCCCTGTTTGCGACGAGAACTTTCTTGAAAGGCGGTTGTTTTTTCACGGTGATCAGGTTTCCGGACCGATTTCGATCTCGATCAGAGGCATACCGTATTCGACGGATTGTCCGTTTTCCATCAAAATGGCCTTGACCGTTCCTTCAAATTCCGATTCGATCTCGTTCATCAGTTTCATGGCTTCGATAATACAGAGGATCTGTCCTTTCTGCACGACCGATCCCACTTCAACATAGGGTGCTGCCTCGGGAGAGGGAGAGCGGTAGAAGGTCCCGACGATCGGGGCTGTGATCGTCCGGGTGTTTGTTTTTGCGGGAGGAACGGACTGGGAAGACTGCTCTGCCGAGGCCTGGTCCAGAAGTTCTCCCGCTGATGGTCTGGAAGCGGGAAGACGGAAGACCTCGCCAGCCGGAAGGGGGGATTTCTGAATCTTGATGCGAACGCCTTCCTGTTCCAGTTCAAACAGCGTGACGTTGGTGGATTGCAAGAGGGCCAGAAGGGCTTTTATTTCCTCGTTTGTCAACGGCGAGACCTCCGATCCAGTCCAAGTCGAAGACGGAAGGGAGGTTTCATGAGGAAGCCTTTACGCGTTCAATGTAGTCTCCCGTCCGGGTATCGACCTTGATGATGTCGCCTTCCTGAAGGTGAAAGGGGACCTTGACGATCGCTCCGGTTTCAAGTTTTGCCGGTTTGGAGCCGCCGGAAGCCATATCGCCTTTTCTCGCCGGGTCCGTTTCCGCAATCTGGAGCTCGACAAAAAGCGGAAGGTCGACCGTGATGGCTTTCCCCTTGTAGTAAAGGACATTGGCCACCATCTGTTCCTTCAGGTAGAGGATCCTGTCGCCCAGTTCGGATTTGGACAGGGACAGCTGTTCGTAGTTCTCCGTATCCATGAAAATGTAATCCGATCCTTCCGCATAGAGGTACTGCATGGTCTTTTCCTCGATGTCGGGTTCGTCAAACTTTTCCCCCGAACGAAATGTCCGGTCGATAACATTGCCGTTTTTAAGGCTTTTGAGTCGGGTCCGGACAAAGGCTCCGCCCTTTCCCGGCTTCACGTGCTGGAATTCGACAATGATATAGGGCTCTCCATCCAGTTCCAATCGTGCCCCATTTCGGAATTCGTTTGTGACAAGGACTCCCATTCATGCTCCTGTAATAAAGTATTGTTGCCACCGGACACATTCCGGCCCCGTTAACCGGCAGGAATTACCTTTTTTGCCGCAAGGTTTCCAAGAGGCCTCGAAGAGCCAAATGATAACCAAAAGTCCCGAATCCGGAAAGGACCCCCGATGATATGTCGCTCAGAAAGCTCTCTTGCCGGAACGGTTCCCGTGCAGATGTATTGGAAATATGAATTTCAACAAAAGGTTTGTTCACCGCAAGGAACGCATCGCGAAGAGCGACACTGGTGTGGGTCAAGGCGCCAGGGTTGATCAGGAAGCCGTCGACACCTTCGTCGGCTGCAAGGTGAATGCGGTCAATCAGAACCCCTTCATGATTGCTCTGAAAGAAGTCCACTTCGACCAAGAGTTCAGCCGCAAGCGTCTTTAACCCTTTTTCCAGATCCGCCAGGGTGTCCCGGCCATAAACGGAGGGCTCCCTTTTTCCCAGCCTGTTCAGGTTGGGACCGTTTAATACCAGAACTCGGGGATTCATCTGGCGGGACCGTTGCCCGAAGAGAGACCCACTTCCTGCCGAATGAGCAACCGGCAACGACCGATATTCGCCTGGGAATGAAGCCAGAGAAAGAGACCGCCTTTCCCTGGCCTGTTCAGAAAGTAAAGGATACTTTTTTCAAGCCAGACAAAGCCGTCTATGGGCGCCCCCTGACCAAGAGCCAATGCCAGTTCGTCACGCTGTCGGAGAAGTTCTGTCCCTTCCGCTGCAAGAATTTCGCTGTTCCTCTCTCCCGGCTGACCGGTCAACGCAAGACCATTCTCCGATGCAACAATAATCCCGACCAGATCCCGGTGGAGGCGTTCTTTCAGAAGGGCGATCAATTTGTCGTCTTCGGTGGAAGGAGAGGATCGAAAATCTGGTTCCGGATAAACTTCGGAAGGCCTGGGTGTCTCGGGGGTCCGTTCTCCAGCCTTCTGTTCCGGTTCGACCGGGGTGACGGGGGCCTGCGTTTCCCCGAAAGTCGTCAAAAGATCTTCTTTTTGGAGGGGAGCTGCAGACACTTCAGACTCTGGCTCTTCGACCGGAGAGACGTCCTGTTCGAGAGGAACGTGGTTGCGGGCCGCATCCCGTTTGCGACCAAGACGCTGGTCAGCCGGATTCTCCGCCAGGAGAGCGTCGTAAATTTTTTCCGCCTGGTTGTAGCGTTTTTGGGACATAAAAAGGTCACCCATTGTTTCTGTTGTGGGGACCATTTTCAGGAGTTCGTCATCATCTGGTAGCGCTTCGTTTTCCGGGGATTCCTCAGGAATATTTTCGATCATCCCGTCTCCTTCGTTCGTCTCGGGACCCGAGGCTCCAGTCTCTGGAACTGGAGGAACCGGTGCAGGTTCTGGTTCGGGCATCGGCTTTTCAGAGAGCTCAACCGGTTCTTCCAATTGTGGCGGTGCACTTTGCTCTATAGTCCCGGGGGAAGAAGCCGGAGGTTCGGGGGCTGTTTTTGTCGGGGGTTCCGGAACGGGAGAAGAGGGGGAAGGGTTCTGAATCCTGTTTTCGAGATCCAGAAGTTCCGGATCGCCGGGAGACAGGGAGAGGGCCATTTTAACGGCTTCAAGTGCCTTGGTCTTGTCACCCTTCCGGAAATAAAGATCCGCCAGGTTTTTCTGTGCGACGAGGTTGTCGGGAATGGTCCGGGTCACGAATTCAAAGTTCCGGATGGCATCGTCGAGAAGTCCCTGTGTCTTCTGGACTTGTCCAAGGGTAATCCGGGCAGCCAGGTAGTAGGGATAATACTCGACTCCCTGATTCAGGAGCGGAAGAGCTTTCTCGACAGAGCCGGATTCGAGATAGGCTTCCGCGAGCTGAAGGAAGGAACGGCTTTTTGGATTGCCCTCTAGACGCTCCTCGAGAGCCACTATTTCTTCAGGTGTCATCGGGTTCCCGGGGATGGATTCCGGAGACGGTTGAAAAATTCCCACATGGGCACAACCGTTCAGCCAAGATTAGGTGCGGAAACGACCGTATCCTAGCAAGTAGAGGCGCAATTTGCAAGATTGCGCCGGGCCGAAAAGGCAAATGAAATCGTTCGATGTTAATCGGAAAGAGGAGCGATCTCATTTGGCTGTTCCATGTTCCCTTTTGTGGAAGCGGCAGGACGACGCCAAACCTTTTCAATTTCGTCGAGAATCTTGTTTGAAAGAACAGTCTTTGAATGTTTTCCCAGTGGAAGGGAAGTGCCGTCCGGAGAAAAGAGGGAAGAACCGGTTGAGCTCTCTGAAAAGCCGATATCTGGCCGGCTGATGTCATTGGCAAGAAGCATGTCCGCCCCTTTTTTTCGAAGCTTCTCCAAGAGTTTTTCGGGATTCATCTCCGATTCGGCAGCAAATCCGACAAGGAATTGACCAGGAGATTTCTGACGGGACAGACTGGCAAGAATGTCAGGATTTTCAAGCAGGGACAAGGTCCAGCTGGTCCCATCCTTCTTCTTTTTGGAAGGATGGGGACGGTCCGGTCGGTAGTCGGAGACTGCGGCTGCCATGAAACAGATGTCGTGTTCGGGAAACATCTTGCTCATGGAATTTGCCAGATCCTCGGCGGTCTCAATCCGGCGGACGTCGACTCCGGGAGGAGGTGGCAGAGATGTCGGTCCCGAAATGAGCGTTACGTGTGCTCCTCGGGCGGCGCTGGCCGCTGCCAGGGCATAGCCCATTTTTCCGGAGGACCGGTTTCCGAGAAAGCGGACCGGGTCAATGGGCTCATAAGTGGGGCCGGCGGAAACAAGAACCCGAACTCCAGACCAGCTTCCGTTCTCCAAGAGTTTCGTCTTGAGGGAATGACGAATTGTTTCCAGAGATGCAAAGCGACCAAGGCCTTCTTTCCCCGAAGCCAGAGGACCGGTTTCGGGGGCAATTTCAAAAACTCCCCTTGCCGCCAGGGTTATTCGATGCTCCCGGATGGCCGGGTGCACATACATGTTTTCTTCCATGGCGGGTGCGACAAGGACCGGACAAGTCACGGCCAGGCAGAGCGTGGAAAGGAGATCGTCTGCAAGACCAAGGGCCATTTTTGAAAGGAAGTCCGCCGAAGCGGGTGCGATGAGAAGTGCATCCGCATCCCTTGCCAGCTCAATATGCCGGACGGAACAGGCGGGGTCAAAAAGGTCGGAATAGACCGGGTGCCCGGAGAACACCTCCGCAGTCAGGACCGGAAAAAAATGCAGGGCGCTTTTTGTCGCGACCACCTGAACGTCATGTCCATCCTGGCGGAGAAGGCGGATGAGTTCCAGGGCCTTGTAGGCAGCGATACTTCCTGTAATACCAAGAAGAATTTTCCTGCACATGGACAGGTCAATCCTCGGTGTCCGCGTCCTCGGTTTCATGCTCGCCTTCCACCGCCTGGGTGGAATCCTCCGGATGATGGTAAGTCATGACATCCGCATGGATGACATCCGAGGGATCGAGGGCATATCCGCGGGAATAGGAAAACCGCTCTTCCAAACGGGCACGCTCGCGGAGCTTTTCCCGGCGCCCGGCTTCGATCCGGACAGCTTCTTCTCCGGTGATGATCGGAATCTTTTTTTCTACAATTTCCTGCAGGGCGGTGGTGGTTTCTTTCAGGTAGCGCTTTTCGACCCTGACCGGAGCACCCTCCATCAGCTGTCGCGCGCGTTTCGCGGCGGCGATGACGAGTCGATAGCGGCTGTCGATAATATCGGGTGTAACTTCGATGGGGCGTGTGACGAGGTCGTTCATGGGGCCTCCCGGAGGGAAAAAGGATGAGACTTTATTGTCTCACCGGAAAAGTGTTCGATGAAGTGGTCCTTGACAAAAGAAGAAAGTCTTTGTCTTCTGAGATGCTCGGAAACGATGATTGACTGGAGATCGTTGACCGCCTGCTGAAAATCCACGTTGAAAATCAGATAGTCGTACTCCTGGTATGCATAGATTTCCTGTCGGACGCGCTCCAGTCTCTTCCGAACCGTTTCAAGAGAGTCCTGGCCGCGAAGGGCGAGCCTTTCCTGCAGGACTGCGTAAGAAGGGGGCAGAATATAGATGGACGTATTGTCGATTCCGCTCTGACGGATTTTTTGTGCGCCCTGGATATCGATGTCCACTAGGACGTCAAGGCCTTTGGAGAAAGAGTCTTCAATTGTTCTCAGGGACGTCCCGTAAAAATTTCCATAGACTTCGGCCGATTCGATGAAATGATTGTTGGCCTGCATCTCCTGGAACTGGTCTTTGGTCACGAATGTGTAGTCAATCCCATTTTGCTCACCCGGCCGCGGGGATCTGGTCGTATAGGAAACGGAGTAGTGAATCCAGGAAGACTTTCTTGCAATTTCCTTGCAAAGAGAAGTTTTTCCGGCGCCGGATGGAGCCGATACGACAAACAAAAGCGGAGTATAAAGCCGTTTTCCGTAGATCGTCGGAGAAGGGGCCGGATCCGGGGATCTCATGGTTTTCCCTCCAGGAAGTGTCATGGACGATACTCCATCCGTTTTGGAAACAGCTTCTTGTTTGCAGGGATGTGAAGTCTTTGAATGCTCAATCCGGATCTCCGTCCGAATCAAGTCCTTCATCCCAGTTGTTGAGTCGTGCCGCAAGTGTCTCGGGTTGAAGCGCCGACAAAATCACATGTCCGCTGTCCATAATGATAACGGAGCGTGTCCGACGACCTTCGGACGCGTCGATCAGGAGGCTTTTTTCTTGGGCCGCATCCTTCATTCTCCGGACGGGGGCCGAATTGACTCCGACAACGCTGATGATGTGTTCCAGGGAGACCAGATTACCCAGACCGATATTCACAAATCCGTGATACCTATTCGACATTCTGAATTTGTTCCTTCAACCTTGTCAATGTGTTGCGTATTTCCATCGCCGGCTGGAAGACGTCCGGTTGTGCTTCCTTGGTGATGAACGTGTTGATTTCCCTCTGCATTTCCTGGAGAAGAAAGTCCAGGGATTTCCCGATCGATCCCCCTTCCGTCAGGTCCTGCCGGAATCGGGTCAGGTGAATCCGAAAACGTTGCCATTCCTCTTCGTTATCTTTTTTCGACAAATAGAAAAGAGCCTCTTCCTCGATGCGACGACTGGTCTCTGGCTGCTGGACGTCGGAAACCATCTCTTTCATCTTTTTGACGAAATTTGTCCGGGCCGCTTCCAGGGATCTGGGCCTCTGGATCTCCACCCGTTGAACGGAGTCCTCTACTTCCTTGAGCAGCGCTTCAAGAACAAAGTATAGATCGTCCCCTTCGTCCTGCCGGCTTTTCGCAAGTGCGAGCAGGGCAGAAGAAACCGCTGCCAGCCCGGCTTTCGGATCTACCGGAGACGATGTCGGGGCTCTTTCGTGGGACATATGCATCAGGATGTGTTCAAGTCGAACCGGTTCGGTGAGTCCGAGAAACTCATGGAGACGAACGAGATCGGTGTAGGCATCCATCGCTTTGGACAACCAGACACTGTTATTGACAGCGGTGTCGGATCGGCTGACAGAAATTTCGATGCGTCCCCTGTGAAACTCCTGGGAGACGAGCTTCCGTATGGAAAGGTCCAGATGGTCCCACTCCCGTGGCAACATTGTCTGAACTTCAAGGTTTCGATGGTTGAGTGATTTGGCGGTAATGCGGTACCCTTCAAGGGGAGGAAGGGTGCTGTATTCCCCGAATCCGGTCATGCTGTTCAGTTTATTGTTGGCGACCATCCGTATCCTGAATGTTGGGGGCCGGAAGTATGCTTGTCTTCCGGCGGATCGTCCAAGCCGCCCTGGATTTGACGGGGCCTTGCTCCTCAAATTTTGTGCGTCAGCCATTCTATCCTGTTTCAGAAAAAAGTTCAAAAAATGTTCATGTCCCGGGCTACTGGCGATCAAACGACGACACGTGTCAAAAGTGTCACTGTATAGGAGTTCCCTTGGACCGGCCACTCCATCCTTATGAAATCCACCCTTTGCTTGTTCTGGATGCCTCGGATTCAATGTTCAAGGCGGATGACCATTTTGCCATTTGGCCGCCATCGGGCGATGTTGAATCCGACAGGACCCCCTATCACGGACACTTTTGGCACGGAATGAGGTATATCTCGCGCTGGTCGATCCGTCTGTTCGGGATTCAGCCTGTTCCGCTCTGGGCGCAGGGAAGGAAAAATCCCCATTTTGAAAAAATTCACCGTATTATGCCCCTTATGACCTTCCGGTCTCCGGGGGAAAAACATGGCCAAGTTCTCCGGTTGTCTCTGTCTCAGACAAGAGTGCTTGAAGCAGACGGATTTTCGGAAGAGTGCAGCGTGGAGAATCGGAGTCCCCATCCTGTGACTGTTCCGATGGAATGGCAGATTGGCGTGGACTTTACAGACCTCTTTGAAGTCAGGGGGATTTCCCGGGTCAATCCGGCGCCCCGCAAGATCGAATGGTCTTCTGTGGGTCCGGACCTTTCTGTTTATTGCTATAAGGGGGACGATGGGCTCCTGCGGGAAACGTCCATCTGTCTCAAGGGACCTGCAGGAGGATCCCTGGATCGCTCGGGGTGGAGCTGGAAACTGGACCTGGGCCCGGAAGAAAGTTTTACATTTTTTATCCGTACCCGGTTCAGGGAGTTCCAGGATAAAAGCCAGGATAAAAGCAAGGTTACAATGCCCGTCTCGATCAGGAAAATTCCGGATATTCAAGGTGTTATCGGGAAACGACATCGGGAGATGGAGGATTTCTTCTCTCTCTGGCCAAGAATCCGTTCTTCGGATCCTTTTCTGGACCGCTGCTGCCGACAGGCGATCGAAGACCTGAGAGTTCTGTGCACGCCTGTTCGTGAAGGCCTGATTCCCTATGCCGGCCTTCCCTGGTTCTCGACAGTCTTTGGAAGAGATGCCCTGATTACCGGACTGTCCACTCTCTGGGCCATTCCTGAACTTTCGCGAACAGTTCTTCTTTTTCTCGGTCGTCTTCAGTCCAGGGGCTCCGACCCCAAACGTGCTGCCGAACCCGGGAAAATCGTCCACGAAATGCGGACCGGGGAAATGGCCGGAACGGGAGAGGTTCCCTTCGGTCTCTATTACGGGAGTGTCGACAGTACGCCGCTTTATTTGGTGCTTGCGGCGCGGTATGTCGAGCGGACAGGAGACTACCCATTTCTGGAAAAACTGTGGCCCGTGATTGAGAGAGCATTTCAGTGGATAGAACGGTTTGGAACGGATCCGGAAACAGGTTTCCTGGTTTACCGGGGAGATATGGACGGCGGACTGATCCAGCAGGGATGGAAAGACTCGGGCGATTCTGTTTTTCATGCCGATGGGCGGCTGGCCTTGCATCCCATTGCGCTCTCAGAGGTGCAGTCCTATCTCCATTATGCACTCACAGCGTTTTCCGGTCTTGGAGAACGATTGGGGCATGCCCGTTTTGCGGAAAAGGCGCGTCGGATGGCCGTCCGGCTCAAAAAATCCTTTCTGTCCGCTTTTTGGGATCCCGGGATGAAAACGTTTGCCTTG
>JAMCWZ010000071.1 GCA_023480765.1 Nitrospirota bacterium | reverse complement strand
TCCGAACGCTCTGATGGCCACTTACTACAAACAGCGTTCCTCTGCCGGGCTCATCATCACGGAGGCAACACAGGTCTGTCCTATGGGCCAGGGCTATATCCGGACACCGGGCATTCATTCCCCCGAACAAATCGAAGGGTGGAAACAGGTCACCCGTAACGTTCACCAGGCTGGCGGCCGCATCTTTCTCCAGCTCTGGCACGTCGGCCGCATTTCCCATCCGGACTTTCTGGAGGGACGCCTGCCCGTCGCACCCTCCGCCATCGCCCCCCGGGGTGTCACCACGTATACGATGGATGGCCCCAAAGCCATCCCGACCCCCAGAGCCCTTGAAACCGGAGAAATTCCCGGCATTGTCGAAGACTTTCGCAAGGGGGCGGAAAACGCAAAAAAAGCCGGCTTCGACGGGGTCGAGATTCATGCCGCCAACGGCTATCTCCTGGATCAGTTTCTCGAAGACAGCACAAACAAACGGACTGACATGTACGGAGGATCCATCGAGAACCGGGCCCGCCTGATCTTTGAGGTTGTTGACGCCGTCACCTCTGTCTGGGACAAGGATCGTGTCGGAATCCGCCTTTCTCCGGGAGGAACATTCAATGACATGGGAGACTCGCGTCCCCAGGAAACATTCGGATATGTCGTCCGCCGACTCTCCGGATACGGGATCGGGTATCTCCACCTGATCGAACCGGCTGAACCGGAAGGCGAGCACCCCTCTCCCGATCTGTCGGCCTCTTTCTTCCGACCGATTTACACTGGAACTCTCATGCTGGCCGGTGGCTACTCACGGGAAAAGGCGAACGATGTCCTGAAAAAAGGACTGGGGGATCTGATCAGCTTTGGACGACCATTTCTCGCCAATCCGGACCTTCTGGCACGCTTCTCGAAAAACGCCCCCCTGAACAACCCTGATCCCGCGACTTTTTACGGGGGAACAGAAAAAGGGTATATCGACTACCCGACTCTGGAAGAGATTGCCTCCCGCTGATTCTCTTCTCACCGGGTTCAAAAAAAGGGGGGCCCCTCCCCCCTTTTTTCCTTGTTCCGGAAAACAACTCAACCCTTGCCCCTTTCCCTCCGAAAAGTTGATAATGAGCATCAGTCTGAATGCCGATGTCCGCTCTTTCATGATCCGGCTCCACACAAACCGGAGACAGAATGACAATTCCTTCTGAACGGGAAGAGCAAAATCTTCTCGCATGCCGGATTCTGACCACCCTGCCATCTGCCCTCGGCCAGGTTCGTCTCGTGTTTCCCTTCGAGGGATGGTATCAGCAAATCCGGTTCGAACAGAAAACGCAGGGAGGGTTTCTGCGCCACCGGAGCGACTTTCTGGATCCGGCCTCGGCGTTCGGGAACGACCTTTCCCGCAAAGGCAGGCGCCTGTTCGTTCTTCACCGGGAAGACTTCCCCGGCACACGCGAATGTCTTTTGCCTATTCTTTTCGGTGTCCACGTCCTGGGATGGGTTGGCGCCCCGCTTCCCCGCATGGATTACTGGAACCAGTACCTGCGCGGCTACTGGGCCCGCTGGATCCGGACCTTTGCCGAACGTCTGGCCCATCGCCAGATGGCGCAGGGAAAACTTCCGCACCTGGAGTACGACGGACCGATCCTGGAAAAAAAATCCCTGCGTCTGCTCGCCTCCCGACTCTCCGACGAGGGGGAAATGTTCGGCATGGTCTATGTCCGCCCCGACAAACTCGATATGTCCGACGCCCTGGCCGACATCTTGAGAAATTCCGTCCGGGAAGGGGATGCCGTGGGGGCGGCGGACACCGGTGCGACAGCCCTTTGCCTGGGGGGTTCTCCCGACGGGATCCGCTCAAGGATGCACAGCCTTCTCTCTGATGCCGTCGAGCTCGACTGGAGATTATCGTCCGAGCTTCGCTTCGGAACCTGCGACCGGGGAAAGTTCAAAGACGTCTCCATCCAGCGTATCCGTCCGATGGGACGCCCTGTTTCCGAGCCTTCCTCCCGTCTTTCCTCGACATTCCGCCGCCTGGGCCTCATCAGCACGCCGCGCCACAGAATCTAGCGAAAAGCGGTTTTTCAGAAGAACAGGGGAAACCGGATGCTGATCGCAACGTTCGGAGCATCCGGAGTGACTCCGGCCGCCACGTTGACCATAAAAAAGAATTTTGGATTGACATTGTAGGTCCCGCCAAATAGCACAGAACCCAGCTGAAGAACCCTTGTCAGAGGAACCTGCAGGCCATTTTCGGAAGGAGGCCAGATTGTCATCTGATCGTACCCGACGGTAAAAATCGTTTTCTGGCTAAAGGAAAACCATCCGCCAAAGCTCAGATCCGTCGCGTTCCCGGGGTTGATGGTTCCGAGGGCACCACCAAAGCTCCGGGAAAAGTTGTAGATGTAGTTCAGGTTTGCATAAAACACGACCGGGGTGATGGGAAAATAGAGTGAAAGACCGGGTTCCAGAGACCAGAACCCGGTTCCGGTCGGAAGGTCGTTCAGAAGACCCGTGGCAGAGTTGACGGGCAATGTGAACGGATTTGTTCCGGTCGTGGATTTGGCAATGACGTTTCCCATCCAGAGCACTCCCAGAAATGGCTCGGTGTTGAACTGATAATGGACGCCGTAATCGATATCTCCCAACCCCCGACCGAACTGGTTCGAAAGGACAGGGGCTCCGGTCCCTCCCGACGCGGTCACCGGCGATGTCACCGCCGTCTGCGTCCGGTAGACATAAGGGATATCCGCTTCCACCTCCAGTTTGTCGGTGACCCCCAGAAAAACGGCGATCATTTCGATGTAATAATCCTCGTCCACTCTTTGGATATTGACCCCCGTCGACGAAGGCAGGATCGGAAACAGGGAAAAGTTCTGGGAAGCCACCTGCGTCGAGGTGTCGTGCAGGTACAAAAAGACATTTTCCACCTCCACCTTCCCCGCCGGAAGAAGAAGATAGGTGCCCTTTCTCCGCTTTTCTCCCTGCACGGTCACAACTCTTGCCGGAGGAGCGGGCAGGGGCCGGACCGGGGGCGGCGACCGGAAGGCAACTTTTTCGTCGGGAAGATAGCCCACGACATGAACGATTCGATGCCGTCTCCAGCAGGACTCGCGATGCCTTGCGCACAAAAGCCTGCCGGGAATGGCCCGCTTGCCGAAAGACACCACATGAATCCGGGATGCCGCGATTCCCAGATCTTCCAGAAATTGCCGGGCACTTTTCCCCCGATCCAGTCCCAGACGAAAATTGTAGATCTCGTTGCCGCGCTCATCCGAATGACCGATCAGGAGAATTTCCACCTTGGGATAGCGTTTCAGCAAAACGGCATCTTCCCGCAGGATCCTCCTGTCCCTTTGGTTGAGATCCGCTTTCCCTGTTGCGAAGGAGAGGTCTTGTCTCGAGAGATCCTGAATCCGGCGCAAGAGCTTCTTGTCCTGATGAAGCAGCATCCCCTCCCCCGGAGTGTTCGCGGGTGGGTCTGCCCTGGCTTCGGGAGAAAATCCGCCGATCGTTCCAAGAAAAAAGACCATCTGAACCGCACAACAAATGACCCTTTTCAGGACCGGGGAAACCATCAAAAACGGATTTCTCTTTTCGCGAGGCATCCAGACGGATCGGATCAAGAGGAACACTCCTGGAATGGACATCTCTGGTCCTAAAAATACAGCGGTACCCGAAAACTGATCTGGATATTCGGAGCATCGGGCGTCACGCCCACCTCGACATTCAGTAGATAGAAGAAGTAACGGCTTACATTGTAGGAATAACCAAAAACGAGAGATCCGAGCTGCAGAACCTGGGTCAGCGGAATCTGGACACCATTCTGGGTCGGCGGCCAGAGCGTCATCTGATCGTACCCCACGTCGAACGACGTCTTGTCGTTCAGGGAAAATCCGGCGCCAAAACTCAGATCGGTCGCGTTCCCGGGGTTGATCACTCCGATATTTCCCCCGAAATTCGCGGAAAAATTATAGATGTAGGCAGCATTCGCATAGAATACAACCGGATCGGTCGGATAAATCGCCGTCAGAGAAGGTTCGACCGACCAGAATCCGGAACCGGTGGGCTGTGCCGTGAGAAGACCGGTTTTGGAATTGATGGGGATCGTGAAGGGATTTGTCCCGTTGTTCGCTTTTCCGATGACGTTTGCCAGAAAATAGGCTCCGCCGAATCCGGAATGATTGAGCTGCTCATGGAGTCCGAACTCGATATCTCCGAGCCCGTTCCCGCTGGTTCCTGTCTGAAGGAGCGTCCCCGACCCCCCGTTGATGGGATAGGACAGGACCCCTTCGGTCCGGTAGACATAGGGAACATCCACCTCGGCCTCGAGATTGTTCGTGATGCCGTAGTAAAAAGTCAGGACATCCATGTAAATGTCCTGCTCGACGGATTCGACATTGATCGTCCCGATCAGGATCGCCGGCAAAACGGTAAACCCCTGCAGGGCAACTTGCGTCGCAGTGTTATGGATATATTCGAGGGTATTTTCGACAAGGAGTTTTCCCTGGGGGACGAGAATGCCTGTATTGGTGACGAGAGTCTCCACCTGGGGCGGCTTTTTCTTTTTCTGGGCGGGGGCTTTTCCGACAGGGAAAGGGGCTCCTGAAGACGGACCGGAAGAGGTTTTCTTGTGTTTCTGCCGTTTTTTCTTTTCGGGCGGGGTCGTTGTCTCACCGGTCGATTCGGGAGGCGAGTCCCCCTGGGCCACGATTGCGCTGAACCGGGAACCGGGCTCTGCTCCGGCCGCACCCGTCCCCCTCGGGAGAACCGTCACCAGACACAAAAGAAACAGTCCTATGACCCAACCTCTTCGGACAGACATCTCCCCCAGGCTTTCCCGAACGCAAGGCAGACAGGTTCGGGCCCGGCTCCTCCGGGCCCCGACAGAGACAAAAACAGGAAGACAATCCCGGGAAAGATTCCCGCGGCATGGAGGTACAGCTCCCTCCAGGGACCTCCGACAAAGATCTCATCTGGGGTAGCAAGGTTTCCCTACCCAAAAACAACTATGGACGCTTTGTGCCTTGCAGCAACACGCCGGGTTCCCGGGTGCTGGCTCCTCTGGAAGACTCTGATGAAAAACGGGCTTCGTCCCACAATTTGACGCCTTGTCTGGTCCGAGGAAGAACAATCAGGGGATTCTCCGTCCTTTTCTTTCCCAGATGGACATCTTGCACAGGGGGACCCAAGAATACCTTCTGTTGCCCGGACTGTCCGGGGCCCCCTTCCCGTCCTCCCGCCAGGACAAGCGTCGGGGCTCCCAAAAAGCACCAGAGAAAACAGGCGAGACGGATCCATCCGCGACACCCCGGAACAACACCACGAAACCGGAAGTGCCGGCCGCTGCTTTCAGCATCCGTTCGTCTCGTTCGGTTTGCCATGACCATGAGGAACCCTCTTCCGGCTGCACCGGGGGGAGAAAAGCTATCGGCTCAGAAACCGGGCGGATTGCAACATGCTGTTCAGACTCAGGGCATGCGTGATATTCGTGACATTCGACACCGTTGCATTCATTGTGACGTCGTTGTGAATAACAAGATTGCTCGCAGCATTCTGCAAAACAGACAGAATTCCGGTCGCATTGCTGAAGGAAGTCGGAGCCACCAGATTCTGCATGCGGGTTCCCGGGTCAGAGGGCTGGATCTGCACCACATTGCTGTAATTTCCTGTCTCCGAAGACGAGGACTTTGTCGAACTCTGCACTGCTCCCATGGAATCGAGGGTTGTCCTGGCGACAACGGACAGATTGTTCGAGGCTGTTCCCTTTTCCGTCAAGGAAGGAGAGCTTCCGGTATTGCCCGAAGAGGAAAGAACCGTTTTCCCTGACGATCCCCCGTTTGAAAATGGGTCGACACCGGTCGATGCATACAGTTCATTTCCGACCGTCTGGAGGATGGTCTTGACCATCAGAGTCCCATTCACAAAGGTTGAACTTTCGATACCGAATGAAAAATCGACTCCACCCCAGGAAAATCCCCCTCTCATGCCGGCCAGGACGCTGTCCGGAACCGGGCTGGTGCCTGGCCTCTTCTTTTCGGGGTCCGCAGCATTCACAACCATTGGGAACAAAAGGCAAAGGCTTAAAATCACGGTCGCCACAAAGAGCCGGGAGTGTGCCGGCTTCCGGTAAAGCCGACAACATACCGGCAGAAAAGGTTTGTTCATCGAAGCCTCCGGTGCGCTTAGACAGATCAGTCAGGGGATCCCGATCTTCGCGAATCCGCCCAGCTGAAATTGGTTGGGGCCCGGAACGGCCAGAAGCTGGGTGGAGAGGGGAAGATTGTTTTTAACGACGTTTGCAGGAACACTGATGTTGACGATGTTCCAGTCCTGCGGATTATTAAAGGTTTTCCGGGTGATCAGAATATCGGGACCTTCATGGATGACGAAAACGATCTTGTTCTTCCACAAAGTCCGAAAATGCGTCCGCGTTTCCATCCGGAGTCCCATGGCCGGATCGCCAATGAGGACGTTCAGTCGGGACACGCCCTTGATCACGACAAAGTGCTTGTATCCATTGACTTCAATGAGCACGATGGCCGGAAGGGAGAGCTCCATCAGTTTGTCCAGGGACAAGCGATATCCATCGGATTTGTACCCGAGAGATCCCAGATAACGCTTGATATCCAGCAAGGAAAATCCGTGTTTTCTTATCTTCTTTTTGTCGCCCGTTTTGTACATAAAACGGAATGCTTCTGTTTCGGTTGTCGGGCGAAGGTATTCATAGGTCAGCAAGGTTGCAACCGCCGCCGAACCGCAACTGAAATCATATTTCTGGCGGACCACGTCCCGAAAGCGGAGTTCTGCATAACTTTGAGAAGGAACCGTCAGAACACCGGTCGGAGTGGAATTCAGGAAAATCACCCCGGCAAAATCCGGCTTTGCGACCAGAAGGGTTGCAAAGACACCTGCCAGGATCGGCAGAACAATCCGGATGCTTCGTCTTCGGGCACGCAGGCCAGGGACGGACACGATTTTTCTCCCGTGCATCCCTGCCTGTCTTCCGGCTCTTTCCAACTCTTCTGCCTGTTTCATGAACAACCGGCTCTTTCTGTCAAAACCCGTGTTCCGGGAGGATGCTCCTCCTCCCGGAAGGGTTGATTTCTTCTTCTGTTTTATTTGACGAACCTCAGGTTCAGATTCACGCTGCTGTCGATCACAACATTGTTTCCCGTATTCTGTATGACATTGACGATCCCGGAGTCCCCGGAGAAAGCGTTCCCCTTGATGCCGTTACTGATTGTCTGGCCGGCGTTTCCGATCGATGCCCCCTGGAGCATGGAAGCGGGATCAAGAGCGGTATTTCCCAGACCTTCCCCCCGAACGCGTTCCAGACGGCTTCCGGCTTGGGGGGTGCCCAGACTTTCCTCCAGCGACTGAAGAACCGGAGAAGCCGCGGGAGACTGCGCCCGGGCGACCTGCACAAGAATCCCGGTCACGATCCAGAGCATCCACAGACCCGATACGACAATCCGTTTCATCCCGTCACCTCTTGTCTTCAACCACACCATTGAACGAGCAGCACAGGAAAAGGGGGCTTTGCCCCCTTTTCCCCGTCGTTTAATGAAGACCTGCGCTGTTGTTGACGTTGACGGTCTGCATCGAAGAATTGTTCACACCCGATTCCTGGCTGACGTTCATGACGCCGGATGCATTTTCAAAGGCATTGTTGTTGATGCTGTTCGGATTGTGGTTGTCGTAGATGGGAGCGTGCTGATTGTTGGTGACCATCTGATCCAGGTCGTTCTTGGACAGGGCATTTCCGGATGTCGTCAGGGATCGGGAGATGGAAACGGTCTTATTGATATTCTTTGAGTCGTTCGTGCTGATTCCCACGTTCCCGACCGAAATTGTTGTCGTTTTTGTGTTTGTCATGCTGTTCGAGCCATTGCTGTAAGCCGATGCGGAAGCCTTTCCGGAGGAGTTGGAGCTGGAATTGGATCCGGAGTTCGAATTTGAACTAGAACTGCTGTTTCCGCTGCTGCTCGGATCCGGAGGAGCCGCCTGGGAAACGATCGGCAAGGCAAGGAACGAAGCGACGGTCACGACGGCGAGCACTTTTTTCATTTTCATGGCGATACCCTCACGTTTGGATTGTGGACAAGAAACCGAATGAATCATCCTGTATCATTCCGGCCTCAGGAATGGACCTCGGCCTACCGGTTCCCCAACAATACAAAACGCGTGCCAGGCTCCTGAAACGACCAACCGACGTTTTTCTTCTGTGAACAATCCAATGGAGAAGGGCGAAAAACTTGTCATCAAAGAACCCGCCCGGTTCTTTTTTCAGGAATGGCAGCCTCCCTCACCTCTGAGGGAAAGAGACCCCCCGTTTTCTACCGGGAAATCTGTCCGGAAAAGTAAACAGATTTCCCCGGAAGAAATTGCTTTTTATTGCTGGGAATCTGCTCCGGAAGGACGGGCCGGGCCTCCGGACTCCTTTCCGGAAAACTGGACAACCCGCTGATCATCCTGTGTCCATTTGTCCGGTTCAGCTGGAGAGAAAGTCTCGTCCTGCCGTTGTCTATCGCGAGAAAGATCAGAAGAGATTGTGCTTCTTGAGCAGGTCGTAGAGGGTCGTGCGGGTCACGCCAAGTTCGCGTGCTGTACGGGAGACGTTATGTTCAAATTTCTGGAGCGTCGCTTGCAGTGTTTCGCGTTCGGCGATTTCACGGATTTCTCTTAACGTTTTTCCGGATCGCTTCGCAGGATGGGGAATGTTCTCAAGCTGCAGGTCTTTGGGCTCAATGAGAGGGCCCTCGCTCATCAAAACGGCGCTCTTGATCTTGTTGATCAGTTCCCGGACGTTTCCAGGCCAGGAGTAGGCCTGGATGACGTCCAGGGCTTCGGCAGAAAACGGTTTTGACATTGCACCGTATTCTGCCGAGAACCTCTTGCAGAAGTAACGGGCAAGCAACGAAATATCGGCCCCCCTGTCGCGCAGAGGAGGAAGACTGACCCTCAGGACATGAAGGCGATAATAGAGATCTTCCCGAAAACGGCCTTCCCGGCAGGCTTTTTCGAGATCAATGTGGGTCGCGGCGATAATCCGGACGTCGACCGGTATTTCCACAGAACTTCCGACACGCTGGATTTTTCCAAACTGGAGAACACGCAAAAGGTTCACCTGGAGTTCGAACGGCATGTCTCCGATTTCGTCGAGCATGATCGTCCCGTGATTCGCCGCTTCAATATGCCCGATCTTGCGCGTATGAGCCCCTGTAAACGCCCCTTTCTCATACCCGAACAGCTCGGACTGGATCAGATTGGCGGGAATCGCTCCGCAGTTCAGCGTAATGAACGGACCGGCGGATCTTTTCGAGCGTTCATGAATCGCACGGGCCACAAGTTCCTTTCCGGTGCCGCTTTCGCCGGTGATCAGAACACAGGCATCGGTTCCCGCGATTTTCCGGATACTCCGGAAACATTCCATTATGGAAGGGCTGCTTCCCACCATATCGGATTCCGTCGCATGATCCCGGGAATCGGGAACCCGGGGTTCGAGACAGGACAGCCTGGCCATTCCATGGGCGTGGCCAAGAATAATTCTCAGTCGTTGGGGATCCAGGGGAAATCGGTGAAAATCGATACAGTGTTCCCGGACCTGATGCAAAATGTCCCGTTGTTCCGCAAGTCCGGGACCCAAAAGCGCGATCCACCGGATGCAGGTGTCCGACAAGGCGGACAGGAACCGAAAGGCATTCTGCGCGTCCTTTTTTTCCAGACAAATCATCCCGAGAGCGACCGGACCATGACGCAAGGATTGACGGACATCTTCGGGTGTCCTGACGGGAACAAACGTCCATTCCTGCTTCAGGCTCGAAAGCCCCTCTTCAAACGGAGCGGGGTCTTCTCCCCCGAACAGGTATGCCTTCCGCGAAAGAACCGGGATCGTCTGATCGAAATAGACGCCTGAATTCATGCGGACCATTCATCCACCCTTTCGCATCATCGAAATCTGTTGGCGGAACAGCAGACAAAAAACTTGTCTCTTTCGGCACAGCAGGAGACCCTCTCCTTTTCGCCATCCCAAAAACACGCGCCCCGTGCGAGAGCAATAAAAACTCACGGAGAAGCACTTAAAGTATTTTATGATTCAACCGAACTATACACCGTTTTAAAAAGAAGGCAAGATTATTAAAAAACAACTACTTAAAATATATTCATGTGTAAAATTAATTGACAATAACTCCCCTACGAAAGTAGGAAGACTGTCTAAAATCGAGTCCTTTCCCTATTGGACAACAACATCCATTCCATCAAGCAACAGAAGAAACGGACAAAAAAAGGGAAGAAGGGCACTGCCCTTCTTCCCTGAAATCCGAACACTTCTCATCCCCAGAGGGGACGATTGTGAACAATCACGGCACCACAACCCCGGTTCCCGACTTTTCGGTGATTGTAACAGCTGTCTCTCTCTGAGCAGCCGCGGCGCAGGAGGACGTCGCGCCGGTGCCGTGGACGCCTTTCGGGCGCACAGGGTTCTAATGCGCGGATGCGACCCCGATATATTCCGGCTTCAGGCTGGAAGCCGCTTCTTCATGAACCGGCTGCTTGCCGACCCAATCGGCCGATCCGGTGACGCAATCCATATCACCGCCACAACCGAGGCTTCTTTCATACATGACCGCTTCCCATGCCTGCTTGTCGGTGATTTGCCCCGCGCTGACAAATCCGACCATAGCCGGCTGCAAGGGGGAGCCGTTGGAAACGACCCAGACCATTTCTCCTGCCGTCCGGACCTGATCGAATTGATGATTTGTGAAATTCCGTGGACTCGGGTCCATTCCGGCGGCTCCCGGACCATCTCCCTTACCACCTACCCCATGACAGGTGTAACAGGTACCCGCTCCATTGAAAACCTCTTTACCCTTGGCAATGACCGCCGCCGTCACGGGGAAAGGGGGCTTCATGGCTTTTGCTGCGGCGATCTGGTCTGCCGGAACCCGCGGTTTCAAAATATCGAGCTCTGCAGAATAGGCTGTCGCAGACAACAAGCCCAACGTTACCGTACCCAATACTGCTCCTGCCCATTTGTTCATAATCGATCCTCCCGAAAAACCGTTGTTGGAGTCTGATGGCACCCAAGAAACCGGCCTGTATCCGTTCCTTGTTCCGGACCATACAACAGAAACGGAAATCGAAAATATCCGGATTGTCGAAGTCAGACCCGGCAGCTTGATCCTCTCGCACACGCGTTCCGTTCTCCGTCTTCTGCCATGAACCCGCAAAAGAAAGACTTAATGAGAATCCAATTCGGACGCGGATATTCTTAAAGGTATCCCCGATCGCCGATTTGTCAAGAACTTGTTCCGAACATCTTGACAGACACATCTGAACTTCCCTCTCCTGGCGGGACATCCGCTTTTTCCATGGTCTCCGGGCATGGCAGGCCTCCCGAAAAGAGGTGCTTGAAATTTTTGACAACTCCGGATAGTCTAGTTCTTCGTGTTCAAATTCTCGATAAACGCATGCAATGTCTGTCAGACGGAAGGAACGTCCACGAAATGTCGAGTGTGATCAAAAAACGCCGGAAAAAAATCCGCAAACACAAGTACAAAAAACTTCGCAGGGCATCCCGCCACAAGAAGAAGTAACAGATTCGAAATACGCTTTTCGGACCAGACCAGAGGGAGTTTTTGGGCTTGAGCGAGAGAAAAATCGCGATTGGATCGATCTTTGTTCTGTTTTTTCTTTCCGTTGGTATTCTGACGTATCAAGAGGGAGAAATTTCGGA
>JAMCWZ010000080.1:5936-11917 GCA_023480765.1 Nitrospirota bacterium | reverse complement strand
AGCATGATTCACCTGTCCCGGGATAGAGGGAAGAAAAGATCCTCTGTTGTCGGTTTCGATTTCTGTGCGACATATTATAACCATCCTTCCGGGATCTGTCCGGAGAAATTTTTCCATTGAAAAAAACTCTGCCTTGGACACCTGTTTCTGCCCGTGATAACCTTCGAGCCACGGTTGATCTTCTGATGTGGAGTGACTCCCGTCTTGTTTCGTGGGACACTCCGAAGTTCGACGGGACGGAGTGCGCGGTCAGGGTTCGAACACATCCTTTTTGGGGACGGGGGTCCGGTGTGCGGGGGAGCGGTCATACAACGTCAGACGGTAGAGGTGGCGCGACCCGATAAAAATCGCCTGCCGCGCCGTGGAAACGGAAAATGTTCCATCCACGTGCGCATTTTGGGGCAACGTGTAGTCCATCCCGTCTTTTATTGAAAGATGATCGAGAAATCCGGGTTTCAGAGGGGCTCCCTGCCGGATCCGGTTGTCGATGTAAGCGGCGTTCAGGGCAATAAGATGCCGGAATGCCTTTTCGTCGGGAGCTGTCAGAAGAACGAGCCAGGATCCCGTGAGGAGAGTGGCCATCGGAAGGTTGATTTCCGGAACCCGGAGACAGGGATGAAGCTTCCGGGGGAAGTCCCGGTCGGGAATATGGCAGGCGAACGCTTCTTTGTCCCGAAAAAGGGCTGTCCTTTGCCCGAGAGGCCAGATTCCCATGTGGGACCGAACGCGTCCGGGAAGACGCACCGGATGCTCCAGAATTTGATTTTCTTCGCTTCGCTTTCTCTGGAAAATGGACAGAGAGCAGGAGAAACAGCTGCTGTCTGCGGACACTTTCCGGACCCGGGGAAGCAGGAGGGGACCGGCAACCGCTTTCTTTCGACCGGGAAGAAGAAGATAACCGGCCGGACTGTCCGTCAGCAGAGTGCGATGGAGTGCAAGAATGTGGGGACCAATCTGGATCTGTCCATTGTCGTAAAGAAGCCAGAGGACGCGGGTGCGATGGTCGTAAAAGAGTTCCCGCACCGGGACTCCTCCCGAGGGGGGGTAGAAATCCGTGTGTGCGACAACCCTCTGTGTTGAATTGCCGGTGTTCTTCGGTGACAGGAGGTAAGAGCGGAGAATGGGGGTCCGATTTTCATCGATCCCGGACAGGAAAATCATTCCCCTTGCGTAAGCCATATCCTGTATCTGATGAATGGAGCGCAAGTCCGGCAAGGGGATCCGTGTCCAGGATTCGCCGAGATAATGGGTTGATCCCATCGGACGGTACAGGGAAAGTTCCCAGAGATCTGTTGATTTTTGGGGATTGAAAAAGAAAAAAGACCGGTCTCCGTGAGCGGCAAAAAGATCGGATCGTGCGGGAGAGTATTCGGGAGGCAACGGGAGAATCTGGAGTTTTTTATGTCCTGAAGGAGACTTGACCATGAATCCCGAGAGAAGACAGATCCCCAGGATTGCCACAAGGCTTCGGGAGATGTGTGAAATTCTCTTGACGACTGTCTTCGGCAAGATCACTCCTTTGAGTTCAGCGGTGCGGGTTTTGGAGGGGGCCCGTCAATGTTCGCCAGTATGACAACCTTTGCACGGAAGGGCAATCCGGAGTTTATGACCCCAGGATGTTAAAAGAATCCGAATCATCCTTACTTTTTATCGGCAGGAGAGCGTATGGACATCAATGGTCTTTTTTCAGGATCTCCCGGGAACTCCGCCTTCCCTTTCCTTCTGAAGGGAAAATGGAGGTCCGGAGAAAATCGCCGCACCTACTTTCCCTTCTCCGGACTTTTGCCTGTTCCCGGGGGAAAAGACGTCTGGAGTGTCGACCAGGCGGAGAGGACGGATCTCGAAGAGGCTCTTCGGGATGCGGGCAATACCCGGAGAATCATGAGAGACCTGCCCAGGTTTCGCCGATCCCGGATTCTGGAGAATGTCTCAAGATTGCTTGAGGAGCATCGGGAGCCTCTGGCGAAACTCATCGTTCAGGAGGTCGGGAAGCCTCTGTCCGCAGCCCGCTTCGAGGTGGACAGGGCGGCCACTACGTTTCGGACGGCCGCGCACGCTGCGGCGGACTTCGGTACAAGCTGGATGCCGGGAGACAGTGTTCCGCAGGGGATCGGGATGAACGGTCTTGTTGAACGGATTCCGAAAGGGTTTGTTCTGGCGGTGACACCCTATAACTTCCCCTTGAACCTTTTGGCCCACAAGGTGGCACCGGCCATCGCAGCAGGCTGTCCCCTCCTCGTCAAACCGGCCCCTTTCGGGAGTCTGACAGCCCTGATGCTGGGAGCGTTGCTGCTTGAAGCCGGCCTTCCTCCGGATGCTCTTTCCATTTTGCCGGCCGATATTCCGGGAACCCTCTCTCTGGTCGAACATCCCGAAGTGGAAGTCGTGTCCTTTACGGGAAGCGATGTGGTCGGATGGTCTCTCCGGGACCGTGTGCCCAGGAAAACAGTCGTTCTGGAACTGGGAGGGAATGCGGGCGTTCTTGTGACGAAGGATGCGGAGATGGACGGTCTGCCGGAAAAGCTTGTTTCGGGAGCCTTTGCCTATGCCGGCCAGGTCTGCATCTCGGTTCAGAGAGTTCTGGTACATCGTTCGCTGTTCGACCGGCTGGTGTCCGGAATGGTCGGGAGGGTGGAGCATCTCGAGAAAGAAGGATTCATCGGGGACCCCGGTCGGGACGGGGTTCTGATGGGTCCCCTGATCCAGGAAAGTCACGCGGAAAAAGTCTGGGGCAGGGTCCAGCGCGCCGTTCAGGAAGGAGCCACGGCGTTGACGCCTCTCCGGCGGGAGGGCACCTTGATCCACCCTGTCATTCTGACCAATACAAAGGAGTCCGATGAAGTGGAGTCGGAAGAAATTTTTGGTCCGGTGGTCACGGTGATCCCGTTCGACAGGACGAAAGAGGCCATTGATCGTCTGAACCGCTCAAAATATGGTCTTCAGGCGGGAATCTTTACGAAAAATCTCGAAGAAGGGTTGGGTCTGGCAGGGAATATCGATTGTCCGGGTGTCTTTGTCAACGAGATCCCCACCTTCCGGCTCGATCATTGGCCATATGGAGGTATCCGCCATTCGGGATCCGGAACGGAAGGGGTCGTCTATGCGATGGAAGAAATGACACGTCCCCGGTTGACGGGGTTCAGAACCAGAAGACAGGAGAGTGAGCTCCGGTGAGCGTCATGCACCGGACTTCGACTCTCCGGATTCAAAGGGACTTTGAAGGCTTTTACGAAGATCGTCCCAGCACTCCGGGCAGATATAAAAGCCGGTTTCTTCTCCGGTTTCTGTTTCCAGACCCCGGTCACACAGGTCACATTCAAGAATGATCTTTTTCATGGAATCGTCCTTTCGTCATCTGTTTTTTTCTTTGTCATCGCAGTACAGGGTAACGGCACCAGATGACAGAAAGGTCAAGATGGTGTGACCGAAAGGATCGGAAGACAAGAAAAAAACTACAGGCCGGACAGCGGGTGTCCGGTGCGTTCCTGAAATTCACGAACCAGGTCGACTGACCCGACGATCAGGGGGACCCGCTGATGGACAGACCGGGGAACGATCGTCAGGATATCCTGCTTCCCGTCTGTTGCGATTCCCCCGGCGTTTCTGGCAATGTGCGCCATCGGACAGGCTTCATAGAGCAGTCGCAGCTTGCCGGACGTTTTCTCTCCCGCTTCGGCGGGGTAGAGATAGATCCCCCCTTTGAGAAGGTTTCGGTGGAAATCTCCGACAAGTGCTCCGATGTAGCGAAGAATCATGGAGGGATTGCGCTCTTTTTTGATCCAGGAGAGATAGTCCTGCAGAGGTTTCTCCCAGCGGGGAAGATAGGCTTCATTTGTGCTGTAAATTTTCCCCTTGTCCGGGAATCGCCACGGGGATCCGTCTCCCAGGAACTCTCCGGTGTCCGGATCGAGAGTAAAAACGCGTGTCTCTCCGGAAAAGGCCAGGACAAGGCTCGTCGATACGCTGTAGAGAAGATAGGCGGAAAGGAGTGGAGAGGAGGCATTCAAAAAAAGGCCTTCAGGGGAGGAGGAAGAGGGAGCCGGTGGACGAAAAATCGAGAAAATCGAGCCTATCGGTGCGTTGACGGAAATATTGGAAGAACCGTCGAGGGGGTCCATGGCCACAAGAAGGGAGGTTTTTTCGTCACAAGGAAGAACCTCGGGCATTTCGGCTTCTTCGGACAGGACAGAGAGAACGGCCCGGCTTCGACGGAAAAGCCCCAGAAAAGTTTCCTGTCCGATCTGGTCCAGTGTCTGGACTTCCTCTCCCTGGACATTCCGGATCTGGGCAGAACCGGTAATCCCGAGAAGGGGACCCTTCCGCAGAAGGGATGCCATCGTTCTTCCGCCCTGTTCAATTGCAGCGGTAATCAGGAGGAGGGGAGTCCGTTCGGTTTGGTTGTCCGATGTTTTTTCCATGATGAAGTCAAAGGGGGTTCTGAAGGACGGATTTTTGTACAAAAGACTCCTCCTCTCTGCAAAAAGGCAAGGCGTTCAAGAGAAATTCATTTTGGCAACCCCGGAAGGGGTCAGATATCGTCCGGATCGGTTGTATCCTGGAGGAAGTGCCTGGTCAGATCGACAAGGAGGGTTCCCACTTCTCTGGGAGGCAAGAGCGTGTGCACTTTTCTCCCTCTCTTGACATATTGCTCGATCAGGGCAACCCGTTCGACGGCTTTTCTGGCGGTTTCCGGTCTGGAGAGAAGGGAAGAGCGTCCTTCCCGGAGATTTTCGAACTCGAGGCGGATGGAGCGTATATCCCGCTGGAAATCTTTTTCGCGCGAGCAATCTCCACAATACCATTGCGGTTTCGTATCTTCAGATGCGGAAAGACGGTCATAGGGTCTGTCGAAGAAATCTCTCCCAAGGCTGATCTTGTAGAGGTCCACGTCAGACTCTCCGCACGCATCACAAATGCCGATTGAATGTTGGGTCTTCTGCTCGTTCAACGGGATGTCTTTCCGGGGTCCCCCGGTTTTTGGGCAGAGGAGATTTCCCCATTCAGTTTGATGAGGTGGTGAACGGTCCTCTCCATGGAAGCCATAAAATGGGCCCTCCCTGTCTCTCCGTCCGGATCGCTTTTTCCCGAGTAGCCAACAAAGTGGCGATTCCTCCGGTTAAGGTCGAGTTTGTGACGGATAATGCGCAAGATCTCCCGGAACTCCGCCTGTTTCAGGGGAGGTGTTCCCGCAAGGTCGGGCAAGATGGAGTCTTCCATGCGGTCCCAGGTTTCCAGCATCTCCATAAGAGCTCTTTCGTCTTCCGTCCGGGGGGAAAAGCACCATTCGGAAGAGGCGCCCGGGAGATCTTTTCGAACCACAGGAGTGGTCTTCGCAATGGATTTCCAGCGCTCAACAAGGGGGAACAGGATTCCGGTGATATCTTTCGCGTGGGTCATGGCCGATAGGTATGACAGACAGGAAGACCCTCCGTCAATAGCTCCTGGGTGACTGAAATGGTCGTCCGATCCCGCTCAGATACGCTTCGACCGAACGGGACAATGCTGTTAGATTATACCCTCCTTCAAGGACCGAGGCAATGAAACGACACTCGACAGAAAGGAGAGAGCGACCGATATCCGAATAAATCTCCTCTGTCAGAAGCCATCCTCCCAGGGGGTCATCCCGGTGGCCGTCAAAACCTGCCGAAACGATGAGATCCGTCGGCCGAAATTTTTCCAGACGAGGCAAAATTTTCTCCCTGAGGACCTTCCGGTAGTCTTCGTCGTCTGTGCCTTCCGGAAGAGGAAGGTTCAGAACTCCACTTCCGTCGGCATCACTCCGGTTGTTTTTTTCCGAACCCGTTCCGGGATAAAAGGGATATTGGTGCGTGCTGATAAACAAGCACCTGTCCAGGCCCCGCAGGGAGTCCTCCGTGCCGTTGCCATGGTGGACATCGAAATCCAGAACTGCGACCCGGGAATCCGGATCGGTTTGATGGATATTTTGCGCAAGAGCCGCGGTATGATTCACCAGGCAGAAA
>JAMCWZ010000080.1:3025-5926 GCA_023480765.1 Nitrospirota bacterium | reverse complement strand
AAAACTCCCCCCTTTACCATTGCCCGATCCCGGAGAGCATGATGTCCCGGAGGTCTTTCCGCCAGAAAAGAGACTCCCCCGCCGTCAAGACGACGACGGAGGAGAAAATCGACGGATTCCCCGCAGGACAGGATCGCTTTCCGGGAACCATTGGACAGGCCTGTGTCAGGATCCAGGGGAATGATTGTTCCGGGGGGAACCTGGTGAAGGAGAAGTTTTGAAAGGTACTCTCGGGAATGCACCTTCTCATAGATTCGAAAAAAAGAGTCTGTCTCCGTATGCGTCTTGGAATCCGTAAAAATGGAAAGTTTTATGGGGCCGGTGTGCGAGAGGCGGAGAAAGAGTGTCCTGAGCGTGTCCAGCCGATCTGGAGATTCCGGGTGGCCAGGCCCGTTGGAATGGGTATTCGCAGAAAGAAGAATTTCTGTATCCATCAGTCTGTCGCATCCATCTGGGGACGAAGAGCCGTGAGTTGCCATTGAGCCCTCACGGAAGGCGTTTTGCCGGAGGGTTGCCCGAACTTCCCTCGTGAAAACCCGAAAGAGCGGAGAGCAGGGCCAAGGATCTCCAGAATTGTATCAGGAATGGGATTCCCGTCTGAAGGGGGTCCTCCCGGACAGGATGTCTTTCCCTGACTGCGAATTCATCTTGACAATGGTGACAGGGCATGATTGAATGGGTCCGGTTCCCGACAACCCGAGTGCCTTGACGAGCAAGCCAGGTTCACACTTGGCCTTCCGGTCAATGGTAAAGGGGGGAGTTTTGTTCTGTTAACCAAATTCTTATTTGTATGGAGGGCGTACCTTATGAGGATGTGGACAGTGGCTGTCATGGGTGCTGCTGTGCTGGGCTTTGCCACAGCGTCATCTTTTGCTGCTGAGCTGGACATTCTGAAGCCCCGCGTTCCTGCGGACCAGCTGGCTGCAGCAAAAGCAATGAAACCCCCCTTCCCCGTTACGGCAGACATGATTGCCAAGGGCAAGGAAGTGTTCAATGGAGCAGGTACCTGCTACACCTGCCACGGCGTGGCCGGTGACGGCAATGGTCCTGGCGCGGCGGGTATGGATCCCGGTCCCCGGAATTTTACCAATCATCAGTTTGAGCAAGTCCGGACAGCTGGTGAAATGTTCTGGGTTGTTGCGAACGGATCTCCCCTCCAGCCCGCAATGGTTGGTTTTGTCAGCGCCGGTCAGATTACGGACAAGCAGGCATGGGAAGCTGTTATTTACGAAAGAAGCCTTGGATGCGGCGGTGACATGGATTGTGTGACCGGTTCTGCAGACTGGGTTTCCAAACAGCCTGTTCATGAAGAAGCTGCCGGTAACCTGAAGCCGGAATTTCTGAACACAGCAGCAAAGTAAGATCAGTACACGAGGTTTGGGGAGCTGGACATCGCTCCCCAAACATTTCTTGACAACCGACCCGTCTTCATATCATATATTGACACTCAATATGCATGCCTGAAGATGTGATAAACATGCCTTCACCGCTCCTGGCACCGTCGCAAGTCAGAATAAGGCGGCTGGCGGACCGGTCGTCCCCTTTTGGATCGATCTTGCGAAAAACCCCCTTGGAAGCCTTATGAAATCTGTTGAAGGTCTGGACCGTCCAATTTTTTTGGGGGCTTCATGCGACTTCCGGTTTGACTCCCGTGAACGAGGAACCGGTCATATCCTGACCATTCGTCCCTTCCTGCGTTGGATTCTGAAAAACACTCTCCGTTTGGTCATTTCCGGAGAGAGAAGTTATCCCGGGCAGAAGACTCTGGACGGAAAAGTCCGTCGGAGCAGAGGGTAAAACCCTTTGGGGTTTTTACCTTATGTTTTTTGGAGAGGGGAACCGCGTTGGTTCCTGAACGATAACGGTCTGTCCGTCTTTCCTGTTTCAGGTTTATGCGGATGGGCGAGAGGTTTTTATGAATCTTGCGGAATTGAAAGAGAAAAGTATTGCGGAACTGACCGAGGTGGCCAAGGAGCTCCATATAGAAGGGGCAGTCAACCTTCGGAAACAGGATCTGATCTTTGCCCTTCTGCAGGCGCAATCGGATAAAAACGGGCCTATCACGGGAGAGGGTGTTCTTGAAATTCTCCAGGACGGGTTTGGTTTTCTCCGGTCTCCCCTGTACAACTACCTTCCCGGGCCGGACGATATCTACGTTTCTCCTTCCCAAATCCGGAGGTTCAACCTGAGAACGGGAGACACCGTCTGGGGGCAAATACGTCCTCCCAAGGAGGGAGAGCGCTATTTTGCGATGCTGAAAGTGGAGAAGGTCAACTTTGAAGATTCTGACTCCGGCCGCGAAAAGATTCTCTTCGATAATTTGACGCCTCTCTATCCGATGGAAAGGATCCGGCTGGAACATTCCCCGGATGATCTTTCCATGCGTGTCATGGATTTGGTGACGCCTATCGGAAAAGGTCAGAGGGGTTTGATTGTTGCTCCCCCCCGAACCGGAAAGACGATGCTTCTTCAGGGCCTTGCCAAGGCCATCTCCAAAAATTATCCGGATATCGTTCTGATTGTTTTGCTGATCGATGAAAGACCGGAAGAAGTGACGGATATGGTTCGGCAAGTCAAGGGTGAAGTCGTCAGTTCGACTTTTGATGAGCCGCCGCAAAGGCACATTCAGGTGGCCGAAATGGTTCTGGAGAAAGCCAAGAGATTGGCAGAGTCCCAAAAAGATGTCGTCATCCTCCTGGACAGCATTACCCGTTTGGCCCGGGCCTTTAATACGGTGGCCCCTCCCTCCGGAAAGGTTCTTTCAGGAGGTCTGGACTCGAACGCGTTGCAAAGGCCGAAACGTTTTTTCGGCTCTGCTCGCAATATCGAGGAAGGAGGAAGCCTGACGATCATTGCCACCGCCCTTATTGATACGGGGAGGGGGGGTTTCATTGCTTTTGC
>JAMCWZ010000080.1:0-3015 GCA_023480765.1 Nitrospirota bacterium | reverse complement strand
ACTTCATCTGGACAGACATTTATCCGATCGAAGAATCTTCCCGGCCATCAATGTCACGCTTTCCGGAACACGGAAGGAAGAACTCCTGCTCGACAAGGATGACCTGAACAAGATCTGGATCCTCCGCAAGGCGCTCAATTCAAACAACCCCCAGGATGATATGGAGTATTTGCTCAGCAACATGAAGGGGACAAAAGGAAACAAGGAGTTTTTGGAAAGAATGATGAAAGGCTAGTCCTTTCATTCAGGCACGGAAGGACGTGTTCCTTCCTTAAAATCACAAAGGGAGAAAAAAATGAAAAGCGGGATTCATCCGGAGTACAAGGTGGCCACAGTTGTTTGTGCTTGTGGTAATACGTTTGTCACCCGGACAACGATTGGCAATGTGAAGCTGGATATCTGCAATGAGTGCCATCCATTTTTTACCGGGACCCAGAAGATTGTCGATACCGAGGGACGCGTGGATCGGTTCATGAAAAAGTACGCACAGGGCAAGAAGTAAGAGGAAATTTTGTCAACGGCGGGAATCATTGAAAAGGTCCGTCCCAGACTTGAATCGATGCGGGAACGTTACCGGGAAATTTCCGGCAAGATGGCGGACCCGGAGGTTTCCCGCAACCCTGCCATTTACATGAAGTTGGCCCGGGATCAGTCCGAGCTTTCTGTTATTGTTTCCCTCTATGAAAATTATCTCCGGATCATAGACCAGCAGAAGGGCCTGCAGGAATTGAGGCAGGACCCGGATTTTCTGGATCTGGTTCCTCAGGAAGAAAAAAAGCTGAGTCTTGAGCTTCAGGATGTTGAGTCCCGGCTTCTTGACTCGATTCTCCCCAGGGATGAAAGGGATTCCCGCAATCTCTTTCTGGAAATCCGCGCAGGGGCAGGAGGGGAAGAAGCTGCCCTTTTCGCCCGCGAGCTGGCCCGAATGTATCTTCGTTTCATTGAACGCAAGGGATTTCGGTTCGAGGTCATGGAAACGAATGACACCGAAATAGGAGGGGCTCGCGAAACCATCATTTATGTGCAGGGCCATGGAGCGTTCAGCCAGCTGAAGTTTGAAAGCGGTGTGCACAGAGTCCAGCGGGTTCCGGTGACCGAAGCCGGAGGACGGATTCATACGTCGACGGTGACGGTGGCAATGATTCCGGAAGCCTCGGAAGTGGATGTGCAAATTGACCCGAAGGATTTGAGAATTGATACGTTCTGTGCCTCCAGTGCAGGGGGGCAAAGCGTCAACACGACCTATTCGGCTGTCCGGATCACACATTTACCGACCAACATCGTGGTTTCCTGTCAGGACGAACGCTCCCAGCTGAAAAACAAGGCCAAGGCCATGAAAGTTCTGCGCGCGCGCCTGATGGAAAAAGAGCAGACCCGACAGAACGAACAGATCGCTTCGGATAGAAAAAGTCAGGTGGGAACGGGGGATCGATCGGAGAGAATCCGGACGTACAACTTCCCCCAGAACAGGGTCACGGATCACAGGATCGGAATGACCCTCTATCAGCTGGACCAGGTGATGGAAGGAAATATTGATCCTTTTGTTGACGCGTTGAGGGCCCAGGAGAGAGCTCTGGAAATCGAGCGTCTCGAATGATTCGGGCAGAAAAGGGGAAGCCCTCTTCCGGAAGCCGGATTATCGACTGGCTGAAGTGGGGGGAAGAGAGGCTCTCCTGTCTGCCGGAAGCCTCTGCCCGGGAATCCCGGGACCTTTTGGGCGAAATTCTGGAAGATCCTCTGGCTCCCTGGACCAGAGACAGGGAAGTTTTGCCGGACGAATTGTCGGCTTGTTACGCTTCCTGGGTGGAAAGGCGTCGTCAGAGAGAACCCTTTCATCTGATCACAGGGTCGGTTCCTTTTCTTGAAGAGCGCTTTGCAGTCGCTCCCGGCACGCTGATTCCCCGACCGGAAACGGAGTCTCTTGTCGAAAACGTTCTCCGTATTCTTGATTCTCGAAGTCCAGAACGGATCCTTGATCTGGGATGCGGAAGCGGGATCCTTGGCATTTCTCTTTTGAAAAAATTTCCAAAGGCCCATTGCCTTGCGGTCGACCGGTCTGTTGTGCCATTGGAAGTGTCACGCAAAAATGCTCTTGCTCTGGGGGTTTTGTCCCGCATTCATTTCGTTCAGGGCGACTGGACCGAAATGCTGCGTCTGGACCAGGGGTTCGATCTGATCGTTTCCAATCCTCCCTATATCGCTTCCGGAGACCTTTCCGGTCTTGACCCGGAAATCCTGTTTTATGAGCCAAGGGAAGCTCTTGATGGTGGACCGGACGGACTGGTTTTTTACCGAAGACTGATGGCGGTCTTGCCGGGTCTTCTCTCTACGGGAGGGGTCGCTGCCGTGGAAATCGGATCCTGCCAGGGAGATTTCTTCAGATCGGACGCAGGATTTGTTTCCGGTTGTGGGGCGCCCCTGGTTTTTCCGGATATCCTCGGTCTGGATCGAATCGTTCTCTGGAAGAAAGGCTAGCGGGGTGGATCGGTTTCATATTGTCGGGGGATCTCCATTACGCGGGGAGGTCATTGTTTCAGGGTCCAAAAACTCTGCCCTTCCCATCCTTTTTTCCGCTCTTCTTGGGGGCGGTCTTGAAATTTCCAATATTCCCTCCCTTCGGGACATCCGGACAGCTTTTTCTCTGTTGTCCCAGCTGGGTATCCGGGCCGATCCTCTCGTTTCGGCGGATCCGGAAAAAACGGATCTGACCCAGGGCATTCCTTCCCACAAAAATGATGGGTGGCCGGGAAAATATCGGTTATTGGAAGAAAGCATCGAAGCGCATGAGGCACCTTATGATCTGGTCAGGACGATGAGGGCTTCTATTTTGTGCCTGGGACCGCTTCTTGCCAGACGAAAAAGGGGCAGAGTGTCTCTTCCGGGTGGGTGTCTGATTGGTGCCCGACCGGTGGACATTCATCTGAACGCCTTTGTCCGGATGGGTGCGAAGATCTCGATCGATCACGGCTATATTGACGCCCATACGAACGGCCTGACCGGATGCGATATTCATTT
>JAMCWZ010000058.1:1033-12541 GCA_023480765.1 Nitrospirota bacterium | reverse complement strand
TTTATGGGCCACTATACTAGCGTCATGCACCCTTTTACCTTTGATGTCGTTCGCCAAAACAAGACTTTTCCATACCGGGAAGACATCTGAGTTTTCCGGCAAAAATGTGAATTGCTCTAGAAGACCCTCTATGTGACGAGACACTTCAAGTTTACTCCAGCCAAAACCGTTATTTTCAGGGTTCCGTGTGGTTACTGCCCAAAATTCAATGAGAACTTGAGTTGTGAGACATGGTTCATTTCCGAAACTAAACAAATTTTCAATTGTTTTCATACACGGTTCATGTGCTATGTCTTTTTTATCAAACAAACGTATTATTACATTTGTATCTAAAAGATGATAAGCTGACATTAATACAGTTGTTCCCTATCCAAACCAGATAAGGGGAGATTGGGGACAGGTGGAATAGATTCGATCCAATTTCGCAGTTTTTGAATTCGATATTGGACTGGCATGTTTTCTGGGAGCAAAGAATTGGCCGAGGGTTGGAGTTGATTTGCTAGGGCGCCGGAATAGTTAACATAAGACAATTGGGAAAGAATATTTAAAATTATTCCTTCATGAGCATTAAGCATTTGGGTTGGCATTCTAGCTCATCCTTATTTTATTTTTCGTAATTTATCGGGGGCACTTATAACGGTGACAACCTGACCATTCTTGATTAAATATACAGGATCGCCTTCAGGCGTATATTGCCCATCAAGACGAAGAACCGAAGTTGCAACCACTTTAAACCGGATTACCGAACCGTCCTCCAATTCGTACTCGTTGAAATTTTCTTGGCTTTTAACAATAGGTACATCGAACGCATCGACATCATGTCCGAATAAAGGTAGTTTTACTTTCTTTTCCATTAATTTCTCCTGAGAATTGCTAAATTAACATTTTTCTTTCGGCTCCCAAATTCTAGCACAAACTTTTCTTTTGGTTCCCAAATTCTAGCACAAACTAAGATATTCTTTGATTTTACAGGTTTTATAGAATGTTTCGGAATTCTATGCTACCAAAGGATTAATATCGGATTTTAAAATCGGGATGAGCTTGTCTTCTTGTTTTTGAACCAAGCGGCCGCACATTTTCGACCCTTGCATAACAAATAAAAGGTTATGACACTTTTTTATAAGTGTCCGTTTTGGTGTCCGTTCCATGTCAAAAATGAGGGTAAATGAGAGTCATTGAGAGACTGGTTATTAAAAAATTAACTAATTATAATTACTGAAAAATCGTTGACTGGTGCCGACTGGTAACATTTTTAGGAATCCGCTTCCCAAGCTGAAAGTCGCGGGTTCGAATCCCGTATCCCGCTCCAGTCTTATCAGGGTATTCGACGAAAGACCTTTTGACGGATATTTCGGGGCCCTTTTCTAGACCACGAATCCCCCTTTTTCCAGAATCTTTTCTGGTCACGCACCTGCGACATTCAAAAATTGCGAAACCTCCCTCCTTCCACAAGCAAAGGAAGCGCCTGATCACAGGGACGTGTTTTCGGACTTCCCCCGGGATATGCAACAAGGCCGGAACAGGACAAGCTCCCGTTTTCTTTCTTTTGGCAAGAATATCCAAGTGTCCAGGAGTCTGCCTGTCCTGTGCAAAAGTCAGGTGGAAGAACGAAATCAATCGTTCCATTCCCTCGTTCGGGGATGCAGGATCCAGCGTTACGGAGAAAACCGGAAGCCGTATGAACCCTTCAAGACTGATTATGATAAAATAAGAAACATTTGGCACTTCATTGCCCAGATTCGAGAGGGAGGCGACCTTGGACGGGAACGATCATATTCGTTTGGAGATGAAAAGACTCGGATCAATGGCAGTCGAAAAGGGAGATCTGCTTTTACTGTGTGGTGGAGACAATGCCGATGCGTCCATGTGGGACCCGAACAGCAATGGTCCCAAATCCTATCAGTCCAAGGTCGCGGGACTCAGACTGGCAGCGGGTGGAGTGTTTCATGTGCGCACTCTCGAGTCCGCCGGAGAAGCGCCTCTCTCGATCCATTTCGTGTTCCCCCGGCGAACGGATCCGGGACGTCAAGTGCAGATGTGGGTCCGTCGGGTGGGGCGGAACTTTCAGGGCGGCGGTTCCGGATATGTGCTGATGAATATGCGGCATGTGGTCAATGTCCAGGGAAAAACAATATTTACGCACACAGGGGACACGGTCCGTCTTGACGACATCAAAGACGATTGTTCCCTGGACAGGGAAGGCCGATTTGTTTTTGTCAAATCCCAGTTCAGAAGTGCTCCCTCCATGATTGCCGTCGGTTATACCAACACTGACGGATCACAGGACCTGGCGGAGCTGGTCCTGACCGAGAACGCCTCATCAGACATGTTTCACGTGTTCTCCACCCTGGAATTTCCGGATTAACCTGATGACCCCCTCCTGTGCCCCTCCGGTTAACGGGGGCGAGGCTGACTTGCGACATACGCCGCAATGTCCCAGGACTCCTGGTCGGTCAGTCTGTTTGAATCGCCGGGGGGCATGTTCATTTTGAGAAATTCGGCCAATACCCGGACGGAATGGAAGCCGGACTCCACTGGGTAGGACCGGGCTCCCCAGACCGGTGGTCCCCCGAAGGACCGGTTGCCCTGACCATTCATGCCATGGCAGGAGGCACATCGGTTCTGGTAAAGGGTCATCCCTTTAAGCGTGTCCGGCATCCGAAGAATATGGGGTCCCCGGAACAAGGGAGAGTCCTGTTTCGGCATTGCGATGGTCCGGAACCCTTGCCCCTTGAGCGGGAGCCCCACCGGTGCTCCCTTGGCCAACCAGAAAATATAGGCATTGAGGGCTCGAACGGTTTCCCCGTTGGCAGGAGGAGGGGTTCCATGCAGGCTGTTTCGGAAACAGGCGCGTATCCGGTCGTTTAACTGAATCAATGCGTTTTTCTTCTCGTCGAACCGGGGGTAGTGGACATATGCCGCCCACATGGGCGCGGCATAGGGCTTTCTGCCGGCATCGAGATGGCAGCTTGCGCACGTCAGGCTGTTTCCCGTATAGCGCGGAGCGTAAGTTCCCGTTTGGGTAAAAATCTTTTCGCCCTTTCTCACGAGGTCTCCCAGTGGCCCTGGCGGGTATTCGCCGGGGCCAGGGGGGTGAAAGACTCCGGCGTCATTTTCGGAAGACAGCACAATGTGGGTCGGGCCAAGGAGAAACATGACGGCCAGTGCTGTCTGAAGGAAAAGGAATCGGTACCTGTTCAACATGCAACTTCTCCTTCCGTGTTCACCGTGAACATCGGGAAAGGTCCTCTGATCAGAGTGGGGGAACTCATTTTGAGAGGGGCTTTTCCGGTCGGGGTTGACTGTCGATATAGGCGGCTACATCCCAGGCCATCTGCGCCGGAAGGGATGCTCCCTTCGAAAGAGGCATATTCATTTTGATGAACCCGGCGAGTTTTGCCACTTTATAAAATCCGGCCCCCTTGTTGTAGGAACCGTCGCCCCAAACCGGCGGGAAAGCGATTTCGCCACGGGAGATCCGGCCCTGCCCGTGGAGTCCATGACAGAGGGCGCATCGCGCGACATACACCTTTTTCCCCCGGATCGGATCCGGCGTTTCCGCTGGTTTTGGGAGCGTTACCATTCGGCTCCCTTTCAGCTTCACTCCCACGGGGGCTCCCCGGGACATCCAGAAACTGTAGGCGATCAGCGATTTGATGGTGCGTCCGTCCACGGGAGGGGCTTTTCCGTTCATGGAAAAACGGAAGCATCCCTGGATGCGCTCGGCAAGAGTGTTGACCCTGTGGTTTTTCTTCCTGTAACGGGGGTACATGACATAGGCCCCCCACAGGGGAGCCGAGTAGGCCTTTCTCCCGCGATCCAGATGACAGCTCTCGCATGTCAGTTTGTTGCCCGTGTAGCGTCCGGCATACTCTCCCGTCCGGGTGAAGATCTTCTCGCCGTTTCGGATCAGGTCCCCGAATCCCCCCGACGGGATCGATTCCTCCGGCGCCGGGGTGAAGACACCGTTCGTGTCTTCTGCGAAGGAAGGGTTGGGGAGTATTGTTGGGCAAAAGGCAGAAAACGCCAGACACATTCCTGCAAGAAATGTTCGCGACAGCTTTTTTCTGACGTGCATGATTTCCTCTCCTTCCTAGCGGCCGTTTTCACGCGGGGGATTCAGACTCGAAAAATATTCCGCAACGGCTTTTCTCTCCCCGGCGGACAGGCGACGGGCAATTCCCCGCATGAGTCCCTGGGGATCATCCTTTCTTTCGAGAAAGGCATAGGCGATGAGCTGGCGCATGAGATAGGTTCGGTTCTGCCCGGCGATATAGGGAAAGAGGGGAGGGACTCCGCTTCCGTTCACTCCATGGCACTGGACACAGGCCGGAATGTTTTTTTTCCAGAGTCCCCGGAGAGCAATTATTTTTCCAATCGCCACGCGTTCGGGGGAGGGAGGCGAGACATCCCGGACTTTGGGGGTATGGATGTGCGAGTAGTACATGGCAACCGCTTCAATGTCGTGCTCACTCAGGTTTTCGACCACGCCGGCCATGACAGGGCCATAACGCTTGCCCTTCTGGACTTCCCGTATTTCCCGGGCGATGTACTGACGGGTCTGTCCGGCAATGCGCGGGGCCCCGATGGATGGCATCCCTCCCCCCCTCAGACGATGGCATTCCATGCAGGCCGTATTGCCCGGATCCCCGTTGCCGGCCTCGGCGATATGCTTCCCCCAGGCCATGAGGTCGTCTCCTTGCGCCGGAAGAGGGGTAAACGCTCCCAGAAAAAGGGAGCCGAAAAAAAGTCCGATAAACAGCGTTTTCACGGGATGGTTCTCCTTCCTGCTCGCCTGATCGGGAATTTCCCTCCAGGCGGAAGAACGGGGCAGAGATGAAAGACATTGTCGAAGTATGGATGCATTATGGCCCGGATGAAGAACCGGATCGAATAAGGAATAGTTAGCGTGAACATAAGAAATCGTCCGGGTTTCCGAGGGCGCAAGTGCGTGTGGTCGGAAAGGAAGAGAGATGCTCAGGGTCGGGGCACTTGGGGGTCTGGAGAAAATGGTCAGACCGGTCAGGAAATACTTTACGGAGGGTGTGGGCGGAAGGTGTTTCCCGCGCGCAGAATATTCAAGCCCTGAAGGTTCTCGAGATGCTGAAGGAGAGACTGATTTGTCCGGCGGATTTCTTCCTTCAGCAAGGCAAGTCGAGACATCTCGAGGTGATTGCGGGCATGAAGAGCTTCCCGGATCAGGGAATGGAGATGATCATGGGTCTGCCTGTACTCTTCAAACTCCGGAATGCCGCCATAGGTGTTTTGACCGTCCCCGTCGATCCAGCGGCCCTGCATGCAACGATGGGAGTCGGTCCATTCGGGACGGGTTTCGCCGGGAATCTCGATTCCGGTCAGAAAATTTGCATAAAAGACCCGGGCGGCGCCTTTTGCCATAAGAAGCGAGTAATCTGTCAATCCCCAGGGTGGACTTGTCCAATTCTCCCAGGAGGAAAAATTCCGGTAACAGCGGATCCACTCTGGAATTTTATCGGGCGGAAGAGGTGGAGAGATGGCATTGCCCTGTCCGATCTGGCACCCCCATTGAAGCAGGTGGAGTCCTTCCTGTTCCGTTTCGATTCCTTCCCCGACAGCATGAACGAGAAGGAGTCGTGCGGATGTGATCAGACTCGCGACAATGGCCATGTCACGCGGACTGTTTTCGAGGTTGTGGACAAAGTTCCGGGGGATGGTGACACGGTCGATGCCCAGAGTCTGCAGATACGAGAAGGCCCCCTGTTCGCTGCCAATGTTTCCGATGCTGAGGGAGACCCCAGTTTTCCGGCACTCGTCGACGATGGTCTTGACTTTTCGGATGTCCCGGAACAGCTTTGTGTCCGAAATGTCGAGCTCCAGAAGAGAAGGGGAAAGACGGGGATACCGACCAAAGGCATTTTTGAGATCCGAGGGAAATCTTCCGGAAAGCAAACTCCGGCAGGAGATATTCATCCGGATGTGGAGATTCAGACCCTGTCTGCTCCAAAGATCCGATTGGCGCAAAATTTCTTCAAGCCCCCATTGTTCGGTTTCAAGAATCACATCGCAATCTTCCAGTGTCTTGATAAAGGATCCCGCTTCGAGAAGCCCTTTGGCAGGATGGTTCCATCGCAAGAGGGCTTCGGCACCCACAACTTTGCCCGAACGCAGCTCTACCTGAGGCTGGTAATGGAAGATGAAACGGTTTTCCCGAACGGAGGAGACGAGTTCGAGTCGCAGGCTGTGCTGTTTATTCAGGGACTCTGCCATAGAGATGGAAAATGCCTGCCAGCCGTTCTTGCCATGTTCCTTGACTTGATAAAGCGCAATGTCGGCGTGTTTGAGGAGGGTTTCGGCATCGGCATCATCCGGAGGCACAACCGTGAACCCAATGCTTCCGCTGATCGAAATGCTCTCTTTTTCAAGAGAAAAAGGGTGCGACAGGGAATGGATGATGCGGTCGAAGAGACCGGAGCCTCCCGATTCTTCGACTCCGGCCAGAAGAAGTCCGAACTCGTCTCCCCCCAGCCGGGCCAATGTGTCCGTGGATCGCAGGATGCCCTTGAGACGTTCGGCGACCAGGATCAAAAGTCTGTCTCCGGCCGGATGGCCAAGTCTGTCGTTCACGAGCTTGAATCCATCAAGATCCAGGATACCCAGCACAAAGGGTTCTTTTGTCCGGCGATAGCGTTCGATGGCCTGGGCGGTCCGGTCCTGGAAGAGTCGACGGTTGGGAAGGTCGGTGAGGGAGTCGAACAGTGAAAGGTGCGTGTATTCGGCTTCCCGCCGCAACCGTTCTTCTTCCCGATCCCGGTTATCGATGGCGAAGGAAAGATTTTCAACGAGAATGTTGATCAGATCCACCAGGGGGGAATCAAAAAAATCCGTCTCATTCGAATGCACGAGAAGGACGCCAAACAGATCTCCTCCACGTATTACCGGGAACCCCGCTCCGGACATGATCCCGGAGCGGAGATACAGATCCCGGACCTGGGGGTCCAAGAGGTGCTTCGCGATGTCATTCCAGATCACCGGGCGTGCGGTCCGGACAGTTTCCCCCCAGAGGCCTCTTCCCTCCGGGATGGATGGGTCGCTCGAGACTTCGAAGTGTTCAAAGTCTCGAGAAGCGTGACCAAACTGGGACAGGACATGACCTTTCGGTGTCCCGGGATCTCGGCAGATGAACCTTGCCAGAGAGACACCTCCCTCCTCGACAACGATCCGACACGTTTCCGTCAGAAGAGTTTCGACTGCGGGGAGGGTCAGGATGACCCGGTCGATTCGGGAAAGAGCCTGGTAAAAATAATTTTGTCGTGACGTTTTTTGGGATGTGGACATCTTTTGAAAAAAGAAGAATCCTCCTCCGGTCAGAATTGTCAGGAGAAGGCCACCTCTGGCGAGATTGACGAGGAGCAGTCTCCGGAAAAGTAGTATGCGGCTTTCGCTGGTGCGGTCGGACAAGCGTGCAAAGAGAAGAACCAGCTTCCGGTCCAGTCGCGAAAGATGTTCGATGGTCGATCCGTCTCGAGAACTGGAACGGAATCTGCCGAACAGGCTGCTTGTATTCGAAAGAAGCCTTCGATCTTCCGGGGGCAGGAAGGAGGCATTATCCAGCATTGTCGACAACACGGCCTGTCCCTGGATCAAAAGCCCTTCGCGATAGGCGGAGGAAGGGAACGGAAAGACGTTTTTATCGGAGAGGGTGTTCAGGAGAAAAAGATTGGTGACATTTTCCAGCGAAGACAGGGAATCGGAAAAACGGTTTGTTTGTGTGATCAGACGGTGGATTCGAAGATTTTCGGCAGATAGAAATAAATAAAGGGCAAGAGTTGAGAGAAGGAGGAGGGGAATCCGGAGGCCCATATAGCCAAAAATGGACGGGAGGATCTTTTTTGGACTCACGGAATCCAATGACCTTGCTCCTTCCTTATGATTTGCCGGGGTCCCGGTCCCTCACAAGTCCGGATGTCTTCCCGGAAGGAAGTGGGGCCGGAGACGGGTGAAAACAAAAAATCCCTGTTTCCGGAAAAGATAGCAAAAGAAAAAGGAGAAAAGATAGGAAATGTGATTTGGGTCTCACCGGTCCCTCCCGTCATTCCCGAAGGGATCTCTTTTCCGGTTCAGCGGACAGGGGTTTTCCGGGGGAAAGACCGGGGATATATTGGAGCAGAGAATGAAGATGCAGGAGGATTCTGGTCGTGAAACGGAGCGGGTGGTACGGGGTTTGGATTCCGGTCTTTCTCTTCCTCTTTTCAGGGGAGGGATTTTCCGCGGAGTTCGGTCAGGGGGGAATGTCCGTCATTCCCTCTCCGTTATCGCCTTCCCCCGCCACCACTCCCATGCCCACGACACCGCTCCCGTCCCCGCTGCCGAACCGCTCCTCCCCGTCGGGAGCTCCGCCCGGAAACCAGCCGCTTCCGGGGATCACAGGATTGTCCGCTCCGAAGCTTTTTCCCACCGCTTCCCGTCTTGTCATCCGGACCACCCCCCCGGGGGCACGGGTGTTTTTTGATGGGATCGATCTCGGTCGAACCCCCTTGAATACGGAGGTCCCTTCCGGAGCGAACAGGCGTCTCGTTCTTTTGTTAAAGGGGTACAGACCGGTTCGGAGGAGCATTTTTGTGGAAGCCGGAAAAATGCTCGGGATGGCCTTTACCCTTCACCCGGTTGAACGCCCTTCCCGTCCGGAAAAAAAAGACAATCGTCAGAAAACGCCCTGAAGCAATTTTCGGGCGTCCTTGGGAAGGACGCTGTCCTTTTCCAGGACCTTCATGAGATTCAGGACTCCCGTGGCCACTCCCGGCCAGCCCTGACCCGGAAAAACCGTATCTCCGACCTGATAGAGTCCTTTCAGCGGTGTCCGGCAGGACGCAAAGCCGAAGGGAAATTGCCCCTGCGTCATCGGAACACCCCCCACACTGCCTTCGGTTCTTCCGGTAAAACGACGAAATGTCCGGGGTGTCCCCACCAGAATTCCTCCTTTGGCAGCGTGGCGGAACTCCGGAAGATGCGCGCATATTTGATCCAGCATAAACGTTCGCACCCGCTCTTTTTGCTCCGCATAAAGAGCCGGTTCAAGGTTTTCCCAGAGGGCGGGTTCCGTGTGCGTCGAAACGGTCACGGATCTCCACCCCTCCGGAGACAGCCGCTCATCCGAGGGGTCCGAAAGGGAGAGAAACAGGGAATGGCTGCCTGTCCAGGGGTTTTTTTCGTGGTGAATCTGGTGGTGCAGGTCGGGTGTTCTGTCCGGAGGAAGCTGCACCATGAAATAGAGCGTGACCGCACCCCATCGTCGGGGAACGCGGTGCATGGCTTTCTGGGCCGCCAGTCGCAGCGGTTCCGCGTCAACCAGTTCCCCGAGGCTCCAGATATCACGGTTCAGAACGACTTTTCGGGCTTCGATCTCTCCCCGGGACGTCTGAAGGATGTAGCGGTCGTTTTTCGGCAGAATCCGCCGGACCCGGGTCCGGCGAAGAATCCGGGGGATCGGTTTCGCCAGGGCATCAAGGGCGGCAGACATCCCGCCGAGAGCGACATGGTTGTCGAGGGTGGCGTAGCTGAGTCCCAGTGCGGCCGGAAGGAACGTCACGTCGCGGGACGTGGCCTGTGTCGTGATCAGGAGAAGGTGGTCGAGAAACTGCTGATACACCGGATCGGTGGTGACCGAGTGAATATGGTTGCTCGCCCGTCCGAGGACAGAAAGACCTGTTCCGGAAAGAAGACGCATCGCCCAGACGAGGGAGCGCAGACTTTCCCCCGGATTGTTCGGAGGAAAAACGGGAAGGCTCGACAGAGCCGGCCAGAGGGCATCCGCGGTCCGGAAAACCGATGACCAGAGGAGCGCGTGATCGATATGGGGGAAGCTGTGTTCCAGGGCCTCCAGAAACGCATCCCGGTTCCGGAGCAAAGGGACCGTTGTCTGGGGAAGGTGGACCCGGATGGCCGGATCCACGGGGCGCACGGGCAGTTTGATCCCCAGGACCCGGGCAATTCTTCCGACCGGGAGCCGGTCGTCCAGACCGACCAGAGTCGTGGCTCCGGCATTAAAGACACCCTCCCTGTGCGCGAACGTTCCCGAACACCCCCCGAGATAGTCGAGGGCCTCCAGCAGGATGACGTCCAGACCGGCATGTGCCAGCAGGGATCCGGAGAGAACTCCGCCGACTCCCCCTCCCACGATCGCTACGTCGTGCAACCGACGCCCCCTTCGTTTCTTGTTCCGGAAGGGCTATCCTGCACGGATCTTGTCCTGTCGGGCCAGGATTTCCGCTTTTTCCATGATCCACCGTCCGATCCGGTCGCACAGGACGGGCGAGGCATTTTCGGAGGGCATGTCGAGAAAGCTGTGCCCCCTGGCCAGAAGGTCTTCGAGGAGAGGGTTGTCGGCGATCGAATGGGGACAGAGCCGGGAACCGAGAAGCCACTGGAACCGGGACGCCAGGTTCTGGTGGATGAGCCGGGTTTCGTCGAGCCGGTTCAGGATATAGAAGCGTTCGACATAGAGCCTTTTTTCGGCTTCGGTGCGTTCAAAAAAATTCTCCATCTCCTTGGCTGCAAGAAGCGACGGGATTTCCGGCAGAACCGGAAGGAGAACGAGCGGCGACATTTCGGCGGCCTCTCCGATCAGGGAAGAGGGAAAAAGAGGGAGGTCGACCAGGATCAGGGGGAGAATTTTTGCGGAAGCGGGGAGGAGAGAGGGAGCTTCCAGGCGGAGCTCATGATAAAGATCGCTCAACGCCCATTCGGTTTCCCCCGATCCGAAAAAGGATGACTCCAAGCGCACGGACAGGAGAGGAATCGTCTCGCCCTGGCGTGCATAGGTCGTCCACACTTTTCCCATCCGGATCGACTCCGTTTTTTTCTTTCCCAGAAACAGAAAGGACAAGAAACTGGAGGCTGTCAGGTCGAGCAGAATCACCGGTCGTCCGGAAAGAGACCATTGGGCGGCGAGCGATGCCAGAAGAAGGGTCTTTCCCGTCCCTCCGGCAGATCCGGTCACAACCACGCACGGCCAATGCTGTTGGGACTGCCTCTGTTGGAAGCGTCCATTTCCGATTGCCCTGTCCAGGGCCGTCCATTCTCCGGATGACGGTCGTGGGGACAGGGAGTCTCCCTGCGGAAGAGCCGTTTTCTTCTGGGGGGAAGGGAAGGAGATCGTTTGGGGAGCTGTACCGATAAAAGTTTTGGCCCTGGTCTCCCGGGGAAACTCCACATAGGGAAGCCGATTGTCGGCGGTCTTCTGGAAATGGGATTTGATCCGGTCGAGATCCGGGGACTGGCTCAAGGTCTTCTCCTTCGGTTAGATCGACCCGTGTTTGGCTGAGGACATCAGTAATAAAAATACCATGAGAATCCCTCGTATCCACCGACTCCTCCAAATGCGGAGGATCCAAGAGCCCCGATGTCCAGAAGCAGGGTCGAGTCGATTGGAAGAAGGGAGAACCGGAGAGCTCCCCCTCCCTGGAAGGCGCTGTAGTTGCTGTTCCCCTGCACGATGAATTCCGGTCCTGCAGCAAGGGAATAGTCTTTCTC
>JAMCWZ010000058.1:0-1023 GCA_023480765.1 Nitrospirota bacterium | reverse complement strand
AGCTCTCCGGTTCTCCAGAAAGGGTGAAGATAGCGGGACTGAAAGTAGGTATAGGAGATGTACCCCGTGTAGTTGGCAAAGAGGTCAAGATTTCCTCCCGCGATGTCGGCGGACAGGTCTCCCTGGAGAAAAAGACCCGAGACGAGGCCGGGAGGGGTCAGTGTCTGGTCGTGGAGCGCAAATCCCCATCCGGCGTCGGCTTCCACGCTGCCAAAAAACGTCGGCAGGCGAACTCCGAGCGCCGGGGTCGTTCCGACATACGTCTGAGAGAGGAAAGAGGTCGATGTCACCGTGGGGTGGTACTGGAACGTAAACGCATTCCCCTGGACGAAGGCATGCAGGTAGACCGGGGCCTCTCCTTTCTCGCCCTGAAGGAAACCGACCGGGAAAAACCCTCCGATCTGGGTATAGTAATACTGTGTGTACTGGGTGAAGGCCGTTTCTCCGAGAAGAAATTCGAAATGACTTCCGGACAAAGCCGTTTCCTGTGTTGAGATGGCGGCCAGAGTGTTCGCCGCTTCCAGGGCGTCGGCCTGGTGTTCGGCCCCGATTTCCTCTCCTGCGCGCTTCTGGGCTTCCAGAGCTTCTTTGCGGGCTTCTCTGGAGTGGTTTTGGCGGAGGTCGAGGCGGGCGAGGGCGAGATGGAGTTTTACCGACCGCGGGAAGCGTTCGAGAGCCTTTTTCAGGATCTGCCGGGCCTTCCGGACATGTCCGGAATCGGCCAGAAAACGGCTGTCGAGGATAGTCAGCCCTGTACGGTTGCCCCAATGCGCACGGGCTTCGTCGAGCCATTTCCCGGCGGTCTTTGTGTGATGGCTCTCAAGAGCGGAGGCGATGGCAAATCTTGCGCCGGAATACTGATTTTCAGGATGCAGGGAACGCAAAAGAGAAAAGGCGTTTTCCGTCTGTCCGCCGGCGAGATCCACCCGGACCTCTTCCCGCAACGCAGTGCGGTCGCCGGGGTGGTCCTGCAGAAAGGACTGGACCCTGTTTCGGGCCCCCGTTTCATCCTTTCTTGCCAGG
>JAMCWZ010000070.1 GCA_023480765.1 Nitrospirota bacterium | reverse complement strand
ACAAATTCGTCTCCCCCGAGCCGGGCGACAAGATCTCCATGCCGGATCAGCTTTTCCAGTCTTCCGGCAACATGCACAATTCCGGACAGGTTGAACGGACCCTCTGCGGACTGATGAACGAAGAATCGTTCTTCTCCGCAGCCCGCCAGTGTCTGTCGACAGGAGAAAGACAGATTTTTTCTCCCGAATCCTATCCGGAACCCTCCAAGACGTTCTTCCGCAAAAACCAAATTGAAACCAGCGTTTTTTTCCCTGTCCGACTCCCCGGAACCTGTCCGGTGGTTGCCATCGGAATTTCGGCATTTAGCCGAATCGCACTGGACAACACTTTGATCTCCCTCATGGAAGACTTGTCCGATAAACTTGCCATCGCCTTCCGGCACGAAAATGAACAACAACAGATTCGCCTGCAGAAAATTGCCACAGAAGCTGTCGATACCCCTCTTTTCATTGCCGCTCCGGATGGTACTTTCGAATGGGCCAACAAGGCCTACCTCGAAAGCAAAGGGTGTTCCCCCGGGGAGATTCCCGATTTTCCGGGATATTACTTTTCCCGTCACTCAGGAAGGGCTTTTTCTTTGGAAAGTCCTCTCTTAAAGACGCTTCAGTCCGGAGAAACGTACATCCAGGAATATATTTCCCTGCGGAAGGAAGGGGAGAGCTATCCGGTGGAAATCCGGATTTCTCCGGTTTTTGGCGAAGACCGGGAACTACTCCATATGATTTGCATCGAAAAAAATCTGACAGACAGGAAACAGGAAGAAGAAGAACTCCGCAAGAAAGCCTACTTCGATCCCCTCACCCATTTGGCGAACCGGCATTTGATGGAAGGAGAACTTTCGCGGTCCATCGAAGTTGCCCGGCGCAACAACCGGTCCATGGCTGTGCTGTTTCTCGATCTGGACGGTTTTAAGGAGGTGAATGACAACTATGGTCATGAATTTGGGGACAAACTCCTTGTGCATGTTGCCGGAAGACTGGAAAAGCTGATCCGGCATGGAGATCTTGTCGCCCGGCTCGGGGGAGACGAATTTGTCGTCATTTTGAACAACATTCGCAACTTCGGTGAGGTCCGTGCTGCAGCCGGACGGATTCTTTCCGGCATCCAGGCTCCCTACCTGATCGATGGTCAGACGATGATCATCGGCACCAGTATCGGAATTTCGGTTTATCCCAACGAAGACAAGGACCCTTCAAGCCTGCTCCGGGAGGCAGACCAGGCGATGTATCTCGCCAAGAACCGCGGGAAAAACAACTTTGTCCTCTATACTCCTCCCGCCGAAGAAATCGTTGACGGACGAGCGAGCATTCCAAAAGAAGCTTCTCACTCTCTTCCAGAGAGGGTCTTCTTCCTTGCTCCGGTGCGTTCCCTGAATTCAGGAGAGATCTCCGGTTTTTCCCTGTCAGCCGCACGGACAGAGAGCCAGGTTGTCTATGGGGAAGAGACAGGCCGCATCCTCCCTTACGAAGAAAAAAAACGTTTTTTCGAACAGGCCCGGAATGCATGGGAAAATATTCAGCACACATATCCGGGGGCTTTCCTGAAAATCTCTCTCCCGGCCCACCAGGTGATGGAAGCCGATTTCTTTTCCGTTTTCAATCTCGTCCTGGGTGATCTGGGACCGGAGGAGAGAAGCCGTTTCCTCATTGGTCTTTATGGAAACATTCCCTTTCCGGGCACGTTTTCCCAAGACAACTCCATCTCAAGGCTCGCCGCGGAGGGATTTGTCCTTGGAACGGATCGTGTCGGAGACCAGGGAAATACCCTTTTTCAGCTTCGCCATCTTCCTATGCGTTTTCTGGAAGTGTCTTCCACTCTGATCAGGGATATGTCACACGAGGCCAACGATTTGGCTGTTCTTGGATCGATCTTTCTTCTGGGAAGCAGTCTGGACAAGAAACTGATCGTTCCGGGTGTGGAGGATATCGAAACAGCGCTGATTCTAAAAAGGCTCGGATTCGACTGGTGTTCCGGAACAGTCTGCGGAGGAGAGATTCCTCCCGGAGACCCCGGGAGGAGCGCTCTCCGGGATCCCGGATGGAAAAAGTTTTCGGAAGATTTTCATTCCCGCTGGGATCCCGAGAATATCTCCTATCTCCTTGGGCGAAAAAATCATCGGGAAGAGAGAGAAGCCCTGTCGAAGGAGCAAAAGATCGGGGAAGGCCCTCCCCTTCCCTCCAGTCCTCAGGCCGGAAGACCACCTTGCCCGCTCCAGTTCTGGCTTCAGCAGAAATCCACTGTGGATCTTCTGGGAGCCCTGAACGTCTCTCAATGGAGAGAGCTGGAAGAGAGATTTCATCGTCTGACGGACGTTTCAGAACCTTTTGTGACGGACTCCCCTCGTCCTGTAAAGAACCGGGTGGAGTCGGTGAAGGGGGTTCTTGCTGAAATGCAGCGTCTTCAACATCTGGCGGAAAACGTACTGTTCGGTTCGGTTATTCCTCAAAAAATATGAAGAAAAAAAGCTTTACCTCAAGACCCATTTGACCGATAAGAGGATCAACAAGGAGGATTCATCAAATGGGCGTGGGGTTTCTCTCGGTCTTTCTTTTGACAAGCTTGTCTTGTCTGTTTTTTCTGGGTGTCATCCTGTACCTGATCCTGACACCCGACAGTCTCGGAAAGAACGGGGACGGGTTTTCCTCCAGCCACCCTCCCGGAGAAAGCGTTCAGGGAAACCACACCAGAATCCGGAACGCCTAGATGACTCCAGGGATATTCGATGCCCGGTTTCGGTGATCAAACCCGTCCTTTGTCTTTCTGTCCCGCCTCTTGAGCCACTCTCCATGTTCCGCGATGGATCAGGTGCCGGTCAACGTAACATTCCCTCTGAATGAGAGGGCGGACATAACGTGCAAAACCTCCCGTCAAAACAAGCATCATTCGTTTTCCCAAGGACTCCTCCATCTCCCCCACCAACCCCTCCACCCCGCGGACAGTTCCGAGAATAACCCCGCTCGTGAGCGATTCCAGGGTGGTTTCCCCGAGGGGCTTTTTCGGAAATGTGAGCGGAACCTTGCCGAGGACCAGACGCTGGCTGATTGTCTCCAGCTGGGGTCCGATACCGAGAGCAATGCTTCCCCCAAGAACAGACCGTCCATCGACGACAGTCAGAACGGTATGGGTTCCGAAATCGGCCACGACATACGTCCTGCCTTCCAGATCCGGAAACCGCTCCATGGCTCCTCTTGAGGCGGCAAGACGGTCCAGGCCCAGGGAGGAAGGTGGGGTGTACAGGATCTTCAGCCCCCAGGACGACCGGTCCAGAAGGACAATCCGCCGTTTTTCCGGACCCGATAACGCTTTTTCGAGACCTGCAGTAAAAGCGGGAACAACGCTGACGATCCCCACCGGACAATCTTTCTCCCAAAAAACCGGAGGGAGAGCCAGATGATTCTTCCACTCCGCCGGAGAAAGCGCTTTCCGGGGAGTCTTCCTGACCAGAAGAGAACGGATCCTTCCAGACGCGTCATGGAGAGCGACGGAAACCCGACTGACACCAAGCTTGACTGTGATCATCATGACATTTTCCCAGACGGTTCGACCCGTTCCACCGAACGGATCGTTTCAGGAAGCAATCGGTGATGGCCCGACGGTTCGAGAACCCGGAGACGGCCAGACAAGTCAAGATCGATGACTTTCCCCAGTCCGGCGTTCCCCTCCCCTTCCTCCCGCCATGCCACCCAATCCCCTTTCCACAGAAGCTGTTCGTTCAGTTCATTCAAGACCCGGGCAATCTCGGGCGGACTGTTTTTTTCTTCCAGAAAATGCGCATAAAAAAGCTCCGTCACTGAAAGAGCGAGGATATGATGATCGGGAAGATCCTCACAGGCAGCGGCGGCCAATCCTTCCGGCAAAAAACGGTTCAGCCCCACTCCCAGCACCGCTCCGCGGGAGGTCTTTTCGACCAGTATTCCGGCCAGTTTCAAGGCATTTGAGGACAGGTAGATGTCATTCGGATATTTCAGTTGACAGGGGATATGACGGGACCGGAGATAAGAAAGGAGCGTCCACGCCAACCGGAGGGTCCAGGGAGGAAGCGGAGAGACCTGTTCCTCCACCCATATCGAAAGAGCAAGGTTGCCGGGAACATGGCACCATCGATTCCCTCGACGTCCCCTTCCTCCGGTCTGGGTTCCCGCGTAAAGCCCCGTTCCCGAAGAGAGAGTCTCTTTTCTCGACCAGTTCTTTAAAAAAGAATTTGTTGAAGAGACGGCGTCAAGATAAAACAACGGAGGGAATCTCCGAACAAGCTGGCATCCTTCCTCTCCTTCCCCCGTCATGCAAGAAAATCGAGACGGAGAGGGGCGTCCGGAGAAGAATGCGTCAAAGCCCCGACCGAAATGACATCGATATCGAGTCGGGCCAGCTCCTCGATCCGATCCAGAGTCACTCCGCCCGACACTTCCAGAATAAGAGACGGGTTCAAAAGGCGCAATCGGGGAACGAGCTGCTCGAGAAGCGCTGTGGACATATTGTCCAGAAGCAGGATATCAGCTCCTTCCTGGGCCCCTTCCAGGGCCTGATGAGCCGTATCGACCTCCAGTTCGATGCGAAGCGGATGGGGGGCGTTCTTTCGGGCTTTTTCCAGAGCCGGCTTCACCCCGCCCGCAGCGACCAGATGGTTGTCCTTGATCAAAAGACCGTCATCCAGGCTGTAGCGATGGTTGTGTCCTCCCCCGGTGCGAACGGCATACTTCTGGAAAAATCGAAGTCCTGGCAAGGTTTTCCGCGTTTCGACCACCCGGAGGGGTCTTAAACCAGCCGGTCTGGCCTTCGTCGCTCTTTCGACGTAAACGGAAGCCAGAAAGGCGATGCCGGACAAATGCTTGAGAAGATTGAGGGCCAGCCTTTCTCCGGCCAGAAGGGCTTCCAGCCGGCATTCAATCCGGCCCAGAACAGCATTCTGGGTATAAGGTTCCCCTTCCTTCTGGTGCCATTGGAAGAATGTCCCGGGATCCAGCTGCAGGAAAACCTCTTCGACAAAAGGAATGCCACAAACGCGTCCTGCACTTTCGGCAACCAGATGGGCCGCCTGCTTCCGGGAACGTTCCTCCGGACTGAAAAGGGAGCGGGTCGTCACATCACCCCGTCCGACATCCTCCGACAGAAAAATGGAAATCGACTCCCGAACAAAAGGATCGAACAGTTCCTTCACTGCCCGCCCCTTTCTGTCATCATCCGGCGCACCTGGGCCAAGGCCGATTCCAGACCCTGCACTTCCTCTCCGGTTTCCTCCAGAAGACGCTCGTCTTTTTCAATCACGTCCGGAGGGGCTTTTTCCCGGAACTCGCGACTCTTGAGCCTGGCCAACACGCTCGCTTTCTTCTGGTTCAGCTTTTCAAGCTCCCTGGTCAGACGCTTTTCTTCGTCTGCCAGATTGACGACGCCATCGAGATTCAAAATGAGGGCTCCGTCCGTGAACGGAATCCGGATTCCGGAAACCGCTTCAGGCTCTCCTTCCCGAAGCGGGGAAAGCGAAACCCGGGCCATGCGGGAGAGAAATGCAAGATGCCGTCCATAACGCTCCCCCGCTCCTTGCCCGACCACAAGCTCTCCCCGAATTTCGAGTGTCGGGCTCAATTTCAGCTGGCTTCGCATTTGCCGGACATCTCCGACAAGGGCCATCATGGATTCAAATTCCCGGACATCACTCGAAGACTTGGAGAGGGAGGGAGAAAGATCCGGAAAGGTCTGCTCTTCAAGGGGCAACTCGTCCGCGTACAGGATCTCCCAAAGTTCTCCCGTCACGAAAGGCATCACAGGGTGAGCCATCCGGAGTAGAACGGATCCCGTGAAACGAAGAATGCGGACAGTCTCAATTTTCTCCGGATCATTCTCCGGACGATCCAGAACGGATTTGGACGCTTCGATAAACCAGTCGCAGTAGAGATGCCAGGTAAAGTGATACAGAGTGTTTGCGGCTTCGTCAAAACGATACAGTCCGAAATAGCGACGCATGTCTGCAACCGCCTGGGAGAGGCTCACCAGAATCCATCTGTTCGCCGGACTCTGTAGGCTTTGCTCGTCGATTTCGGGGATTCGCGTCTCTCCCGGAGCGAATCGCTCGACATAACGAAACGCATTCCAGATCTTGGAAACGAAGTTGCGAAATCCTTCGACCCGTTCGGTGGATAAGCGGATGTCCCGTCCGGGGGACGCCATGTGCACAAGCGTCATGCGAAATGCATCCGTCCCGTAACGGTCCATGATTTCAAGAGGATCGACGACATTCCCCTTGCTCTTGGTCATTTTTTGTCCGAACTGGTCACGAACGAGGGCATGAATATACACATCCCGAAAAGGGGGCTTCCCGGTAAAGTGATATCCCATCATGACCATACGGGCCACCCAAAAGAAGAGAATATCGAATCCCGTTACCAACAGAGTGGTCGGATAGAATCTCCGCAGGTCCGGAGTGTCTTCCGGCCACCCCAGAGTGACAAATGGCCAGAGTGAGGATGAAAACCATGTATCGAGGACATCCGGATCCGCGGAGAGTTTTTCCGAGCCGCAACGTGGACAGCGTTCCGGCTTCCGGGAATCAACGACCATCTCCTGACAATCCAAACAATGCCAGGCCGGAATCGGGTGTCCCCACCAGATCTGGCGGGAAACACACCAGTCCCGGATATTTTCAAGCCAGTCATAATAGGTGTTTTTCCAGCCGTCCGGAAAAAACCGGATTTCTCCTTCCCGGACCGCTTCGATCGCCGGCTTCGCAAGTTCTTTCATGCGAACAAACCATTGCAGGGACAGGGCTGGCTCAATGACTGTCTGGCAGCGATAGCAAACGCCCAGAGAAGACGGAGAAGTTTCTTCCTTTTCCAGAAATCCCCTGGCAGACAATTCTTCAACCATTTTTTCCCGGGCCACTTCCCGGGTCAGCCCCTTCAGGGGGCCGGATTTTTCGTTCATGCGGCCTTCCCTGTCAATGATCTCGAGTGGGGAAAGGCCATGGCGGCTTGCGATTTCCCAATCCGCCATGGAGTGAGAAGGCGTAATTTTCAGGACACCCGTTCCAAACTCCGGATCAACCGCAGAATCGGCAATGACCGGAATTTCTCTCTGGATGAGGGGAACAAAAACTTTGCGACCAATCCATTTCTGGTAGCGAGCATCTTCGGGATGAACGGCGAGTGCCTGATCGGCAAAAATCGTTTCCGGTCGCGTCGTCGCCACCACGAGGCTCTGATCCCTGCCGGGCGATTCTCCATAACGGACATAATAAAGAGTCCCGCTTTTTTCGACGTAGGTCACCTCCACATCCGACAGCGCGGTCAGACATCTTGGACACCAGTGAATCATCCGCTCCCCGCGATACAGGAATCCTTCCCGATACAGCCGGATAAAGACCTCTGTCACAGCGCGGGAAAATCCGGCATCCATCGTAAAACGCTCATTTTCCCAGGACAAAGAGGCCCCCAGCCGGGTAATCTGATCGAGAATTCCCGACTTGATGGAGTCTTTCCACTCCCAGACGCGGGTCACAAACTCCTCGCGTGTCATAGAGCGAAGAGCCGTTCCCTCCCTGGAGAGCTGTCGTTCGACCACATTCTGGGTGGCAATGCCGGCATGATCCGTCCCTGGAATCCACAAGACATCCTGTCCTTCCATCTTCCGGAAGCGGGCCACGACATCCTGCAGGGTGATGTTCAGTGCATGCCCCATATGGAGCCGCCCCGTAATGTTCGGAGGGGGGATGACCATTGAAAAGGGCTTGGCTTGCGGTCGGGAGACGCGGCTTTTTCTGGAGGTCAGGGTCAGCCATTTACGTTCCGTGGCAGCCGGATCATAGGTTTTTGGAATCCGTTCATTCAATTCCGGTTCGAGATCCTGCGATTCGTTCACGATATCTTTCCTGTCCATCTGATCATTGAAATCCTGCCTCTCGTCATTTACGGTTCCCTGAACACCTTCCGGATAGCCCTGTCCTGACCATCCAGCGTATCGGAATAAATCTGGCTCCCATGCTTGTCCGAAATAAAATACAAATAAGAAACAGGCTTGGGATTAAAAACAGCTTTCAGGGCCTCTCTCCCGGGATTGTCGATGGGCGTGGGAGGGAGACCATGATATCTGTATGTATTGTAAGGGGAATCAATCCTTAAATCCCGGGAATGGAGTTTGCGTCTTCCCTTAAGTGCATAGATCACTGTCGGATCACTTTGAAGCTTCATATGCTGGTGCAAACGATTGATAAAGATGGAAGCCACGATGGCCATGTCCTTGGGATGCCCTGTTTCCTTCTGAACAATCGATGCCAAAGTCACCAGGTCTTTTTCGGAGAGCTCCGGCGGATGAGGGGATTCTTTCTGGATAGATTGATACACCGTGCGGAAACGGGAGATCATCATCTGAAAAACATCTTTTGCCGAAGCCGCTTTTGGAAGAAAGTACGTGTCCGGGAACAAAAATCCTTCCACCGAAGTCGAGGGAATGTTCTCTTCCTTTAAGAAGACAGGATCAGACGACAATGACAGGATTTCTTTTTCCGATCCGATTCCCAAACGGGCCATCCGCCTTGCAACCTGCTCCATTGTAAAGCCTTCCGGAACAGTCAACCGGTAAAAATATTTCTGTCCGTTGTGCAAATCCAACAGAATCTTGAGGGGAGACATTTCCGGCGAAATTTCATAGACACCCGCCTGAATATTGGTATCGATTCCGAGAAGATCCCCCCAGAAAACAAGTGTTTCCGGATAGCCGGTCACTCCTTTTCTTGAAAGTTCAAAGACAACCGAACGAAAGGTTGTTCCGGGCAACACATGGAAGACAATCGAGGTGGAAGGAGAGGAGGGCCGGTGCAGGAGGGCCCTCTCGTTCCAGGCAAGAAAAAAAAGCCCCGCCAACATGAAGGCGATCAGGAGCAATTTTCTCTGGCCGACCATATGCCAGAGCTTCCCCAGCGGATTTCCCATCACGCTCCGGTTCCCCTCCCCGTTTTTCTTCTCAGATCCGGTCCTCCCGGCCGTTTATGCATTCATCGAGAAAACTCTGGAGAATCAGTGTCGCTGAATAGTGATCAATCGGGTCTCTGGATCTTTTCGGACTGCGAGAATATTTTCTCTTTCCGGACATTCTTTCTGATTTCAGGACATCACTTGTCAATCCTTCATCCCACAAAAAGACAGGACACCCCGTCAAGCTCCGGATCAAACGGGCATACTCGACAAAGACCTCTGATTTTGGATTGGGGTCTCCACTCAGGTGATACCAGGGAACTCCAAAAACAATTCCCTGAATCTTCTTCTCGGTACAAATCCGCTTCAGTGTGCCTCCCGATTTTGAAGGGATCCGGAAAGGGGGGAGAAAAGAGCATCGATTTTCGATCACACCCAGTGGCTCGGAGAATCGTAAAGAATTGTCCGACATGGCCAGACCGACACGGGCTTCCCCCCAGTCGATCCCGAGAAGAGGAGCTTTCCAGACCAGCGGGTAACTGTCTCCTTTCGGTTCTCCTGTCACCTGAGCGTTCCGTTGATCAGGGCTTTCCGTCTACACCCGCGGAGTTTTTGCGTTCCCATTCCCGGCGCAAGGACTCCAGATCGTCTTTTGTTGCAATGTTCATGGCATGAAGAGTTTTTTCGATCCAGGGGGACGTCTTCTGCTGTCCTGATGCACCTTCTCCCGAGAAAGCTTTGTGGACGATCTTGGCAAAAGGTCCGTTGTTTTTCTCCCCTTTTTCGATCAATTCCTTCGACTGGTCCCGTATCGTCTCCAGAAAACCGATTGTCCCGTTCAGGACATTGCCGATCAACTGTTTCATCCATTTCTCCCAGAAAGGGGTCCCGTCACATGAAAGCGGGACCGGAACGCCTCCTCCATTCGCGATTTTGCCGATTGCAGAAAACCCCCGACATCGTCGGGTTTTGGACCACCCCCTTCAGCCCAGGATGGCTTTCCCCCGCCTTTTCCTCCCACTTCCGCCGCAAGGGTTTTCACCCATTGGGAAATGGGAAAGGCTTCTCCCAGATCAGATGAAGTCCATCCGAGGAACGCCAGCTTGTCGGTCGTCTCACCGATCAGAAGAATGGCCCCGGAAGGGATTTTAGACTTGATGGCATCCATCCGGACACGAAGTTCCCGCGGATCGTCCAGTGAAACATGGAGCACCGCCAGCTGATGACCTTCAACCTCCAGAGTCTCCTTCCGGGAATGCTTTTCCTCCAGGGAAAACAGTCGGGACTTTAAGGACTGGATTTCTTTCTGACAGGCTGCATTTTCCCGAAGGATTGTTCTTGTTTTCTCTTCCAGGGAAGAGGTTCCGGCTTCCAGAAGCTCCCGAAGGTCTTTCAGCTCCTGTCTCCAGGTGACAGCTTTCTGATATGCCAGCGGACCGGCGACCGCTTCAATGCGACGGATTCCTGCCGCCACACCTGTTTCCTGAAGGATGAGGAGCGAACCGATCTGTCCGGTGGAACGGACGTGCGTACCGCCGCATAACTCGACCGAGGTACCTGGAACCTGAACAACCCGGACCCGATCACCATACTTTTCATCAAAGAAAGCGAGAGCACCCATATCGAGCGCTTTGCTCTTCTCCATTTCACTGGCATCGACAGGCGAATTCCGAAATATCCATCCATTCACAAGAGCTTCCACCGCCAGAAGATTTTCAGGTGAAACCGGCTGGGGACAGGTGAAGTCGAAACGCAATCTTTCAGGTGCAACAAGGGAGCCTGCCTGACGGACCTGTTCCCCCAAAACTGTTCTCAGTGCGGCATGGAGCAGATGTGTTGCCGTATGGTGGCGTTCCGAACCCTGTCGTGCCTCCTCGTCCACATGCTGGTCGATCGTTTCTCCAACCGAAACCTTTCCCGAAACAACCTCTCCGGAAAGCACAATCCATCCAGGATAAGGTTTTTTTGCTCCACGGACACGAATATAGCCGAACGGACCAATGAGATCGCCCACATCGCCAACCTGACCTCCGCCTTCAGGATAGAACACGGTCTTGTAGAGGACAACCAGAACGCTCTCTCCTGCATGGACTTCCTTGACCTCCTCTTTTCCGTTCAGGAGGAAGAGGACCGTTCCTTGCATGGATGTCTTTTCATATCCCTGGAATTCCACACTTTTCTTTAGCTTGTCAGAGGGTAGGGGAAAATCTTCTTTTTTACCCGTCCAGGAAGAGCGGCCGCGTTCGCGCTGCTCCTCCATTTTTTCCTCAAACCCCTTGTAGTCAAGGAGAATTCCCTGCATTTTTGCCGCGTCTTCGACGATATCGAGCGGAAATCCATGCGTGTCATGCAAAAGGAAAAGCATTTCTCCGGGAAAGACTTTCTCCTGTTTTTTCTCGAGTGTGCGAAGCATCTCCTGGACAAGGGGCAGACCGGACTCCAGCGTCTGGTGAAAGCGGCCTTCCTCAAGTCGCAAAACATCCTGGATCCTTGATAGGGATGTTCTAAGCTCCGGGTATGGTTTCGCCATCATCTCCGCAACACTTTCTGCCAGTGAAGGAAGGATCGGGTGTGGCAGACCCAGTTCCCGTCCGAACAGAAGGGCGCGCCGGATGATTCTTCGCAGAACATGTCCTCTTCCTTCATTGGAAGGAGCAATTCCTTCATGGAGCAAAAAGACCGAAGACCGGAGATGATCCGCAATCACCCGGTATGCATGATCAAGACTTCCTTCCCCTGCACCGTAATGAACTCGGGAATAGGTCTCGATCGTTCGAATGAGCGGCATGAATAAATCCGTCTCGTAATTGCTGTCTTTTTTCTGGACAACCGCGCTCAGACGTTCAAGCCCCATTCCGGTATCGATCGAGGGGCGCGGTAATGGGCTTAAGACCCCTTCCGCATTCCTGTCGTATTGCATAAACACCAAATTCCAGATTTCAAGAAACCGGTCACAGTCACACCCGACCTTGCAATCCGGAGATCCGCAGGAGAATCTCTCACCCTGGTCGACAAGAATTTCCGAGCATGGACCACAGGGTCCCGTGTCTCCCATCTGCCAAAAATTGTCTTTTTCTCCCAGACGGACAATTCTGTCCGGAAGGACATCCGTTACCTCCCGCCAGAGTCTCTCCGCCTCATCGTCTTCCCTGTAGACAGTGACCCAGAGAAGACGGCGATCCATTCCCAATTCTTTTGTCAAAAAGGTCCAGGCAAATGAAATCGCTTCCTTTTTAAAGTAGTCCCCAAAAGAAAAATTTCCCATCATTTCAAAAAACGTGTGATGACGCCGGGTAAATCCTACCCGGTCCAGATCGTTGTGCTTCCCTCCGGCCCGGACGCACTTCTGGATGGAGACCGCCCTTTTTCGTGTCGTTTTTTCGGCACCGAGGAAAATATCCTTGAATGGAACCATTCCTGCATTCGTAAAGAGCAGAGTGGGGTCCCCAGCAGGAATCAGGGATGCCGATGGTACAACGTCATGACCGCTGCCATTGAAGTACAGCAGGAATTTTTGTCTCAACTCCCAGGAATCCATTCAATCTCCGGACAGTGTTTTGAACTTAAAGCGGATAAAAAAGTTTTTATAGACCCTTTTTCGTCCCTCTCGACGCTTATTCCCCGGACGAAGCTGTCGCTTCCTTCCCTTTCCGGGAAGAAGGGGGAGCAGAGGCGGCGGGTTCGGGTGGCAAAGATGCAGGACGGATCTTGGACCGGATTTCCTGCTCAATCTTTTTGAAAGCTTCCGGATGCGTCTTGAGATAGAGCTTGACCGCTTCCTTACCCTGTCCAAGTCGTTCGTTCCCTATCGAATACCAGGCACCGGATTTTTCCAGAATTCCGTGATCGACGCCTAGATCGATCAGTTCCCCGACCGTCGAAATCCCTTCGTTGAAAGAGATGTCAAACTCCGCCTGACGGAACGGTGGAGCCATCTTGTTTTTGACGACCTTGACCCGGATCCTGTTCCCCAGAACCTGATCGCCTTCCTTGATGGATTCGATACGGCGGATGTCCATCCGGACAGACGCGTAGAACTTGAGAGCATTTCCACCCGTCGTTGTTTCCGGATTGCCAAACATGACCCCGATCTTCATACGGATCTGATTGATAAAAAGCACAGTCGTGTTCGATTTGGAAATGGCAGAGGTCAGTTTCCGAAGCGCCTGGCTCATCAACCTGGCCTGCAAACCTACATGAGCATCCCCCATTTCCCCTTCAAGTTCGGCACGGGGAACAAGAGCCGCCACCGAGTCCACGACAATCAGATCAATACTCCCGGAGCGGACAAGAGTTTCCGTGATCTCAAGAGCTTGCTCCCCTGTATCCGGCTGGGCAATCAGAAGATCTTCAGTCCGTACACCAAGACGTTTTGCGTAGGTCACATCAAGGGCATGTTCCGCGTCAATAAAAGCTGCCACACCACCGGCCTTATGGACTTCGCTGATCGCATGGAGGGCCAGGGTCGTTTTTCCGGAGGATTCCGGACCATAGAGTTCAACAACTCTTCCCCGGGGATAGCCGCCAATGCCCAAGGCAATATCCAGAGCCAGAGAGCCGGAAGGAATAACCGGTACGTTCTGTGGCACCTGATCCTTTCCCAGACGCATGATCGAACCTTTGCCAAACTGCTTTTCAATCTGTGACACAGCCAGATCAAGTGATTTCTGACGAGCCTGATCTCTTTCTTCTGCCAACACTCCCTCCTTAAAAATCAAGAAATCCTGCAATCCAGCTTGTTGCTTCTGCCAAAAATCGAGCGCCAATTTCTGTGATGCCTCGTTTTGTCTTGTCCAAAAAGGACAAGCCTAGACAGGCATGATGCGGTAGAGGACCAGTGTCAGGACACCAGCCAAACAGCCACCGAGTCCACGACAAT
>JAMCWZ010000083.1 GCA_023480765.1 Nitrospirota bacterium | reverse complement strand
AATAGTCACTTCATAGACTGCAAAATATGTTAATAGCAAGTAGAGTTGTCCGGTTTTGTAGCTCATGATTTGTCCGCTTTTCAGTATGGGGAGACAGAGTTCAGTTTTCTGCCTCAAACCAGAACTTCGACAGGGCGGATTCCTGAGGAAGACTGGGTGGATCGGGAGGGTTTCCTGTGGTTCATGGCCTGAAGTTCTTCGACGGAAAAGGTCACTAATTTTCGAGGTCCGTAAAAGAGGGCAAGAGATCCATTCGGATACCGATGAATGCGAACCGTTTTTCGAACATAATGGAATCGGGAACGGTCGGGGGGGATCTGGAGGATCCGTCCTTCAAAATGAAGGCAGTTATCGTTGCCGACGGTCCGTTCATAATGCTCACAGAGGATCTCGTCCAGCGACTCTCCTGTCCAGGGAACAAAGGCCGATCCGTCTTCGGACGCCGGATGAACAAACTCGGCATTGAAGGCCGGACGGTAGACCGTGTTCAGATACCGGGTGGCCTCTTCCATGGTGGTGATCCCTAGGAGGGCGAGTTCTCGGGGAAGCCGTTCCTGATGGGTCCGGAAGGCCCGTTCGCTTCGTCCCCGGGCCTCGGGGGAATAGGCCGGAATCATCTCGATTCCCAGGTGCTTCATGGCCCGTCCGAACTGGGTCAGGTTCTTCTTGTCCACCTTGCCGCCCGCCTCCGGAGTGACCCAGTAATGGCTGCCCCGGTCGGTATAGAGGGCGGAGGGAAGGCCCTTCGTCTCGATCACCTCCCGCATCCCGCGAAAACTTGAGGCCGTTCCTTCCTCGGTTACAAAGAACATGCTGACATGTTCATTGGTCGCGTCGTCCATCGTGACCACCAGATCCCAGAGCTGTCCCGGGACCCAGGCATGCCGGCTGGCATCCTGATGGATCATCATCCCTTCCAAGGGGGCTCGTTCCCGTCTCTTCCGATGCTTTCCCTGGCCCGGAGCCTTTTTGACCGCTCCGTTCTGCTGAAGCGTCTTCTTGACCCAGGTATAACTCCGGGTCCCGCCTTCCCTCCGGTACCAGGAGTGAAAGTGCTTTACATTCCAGCCGTCATGCTGAAGGCGATATTGTTCGACCAGCGCCAGGGCTTCATCAACCGGAGCCCGTCGTGCAGAGACCTGGGTGAGGCGTTTGTCGAAAATCCCTTTCATCCCTTCTTCCTCGACCCGCCGGACATATCGGCGAAAGGTCCGTTCACTCATCCCCAGAATCCGACCGGCCTCTTCTTGCGTCAGCCGTCCTTTCTTCCATTCATTCCACGTCTCTTCAAAGCGCATCTTCCGGATCTCCTGCAGCACGGTCGTTCGGTCCATCGGGGGCCCTCCTTTGACCCCTTATTGAACCGGACAACTGTTGTGCTACAAAACCGGACAGATTATGAATCCTCTACACATAGACTGCAAAATATTGCCAATTTAAAACTTTCTGATACAATTTTACTATCAATCACGTTTGCCCCACGGTGTCTCGCCCTTTTCGGTCGCAGGGACAAAAACGGGTTCTGTTAATTCCAATTTACAACTCCAAGCCCATTCGCTAACCCAATTCAAAACACCCATCGGACAAGCGAAACAATGTCTTGATGGATTCCTTGCGTTTCGCGCCAGGTTTCCTTCAGACAGATTTGTCCAAAAATGACGCCCCAATTATGAAACTCGTTCTCAGTTTTTCGGGTGCGTCTTCCGGGAAATATGCGACCGGGTTGATTGTGGGGGAAAAAGCTCAGGACAGATTTATTGTTCCTGGTGGGAAAAGACCCATCTGTATCGTGGTCGTAAAAAACAATCACCAAGACCCAGAGCGGGTCAACAACGCCCGCTCCTTCCGGAACGGGCTTGTTTCGGGAGGACGGTATGAAGATTGCTGAGGAAGTGGAAAACGGAGAGGACTGGATGGACCGGCTCTCCGACGAAGAACTGGAAAAAGAGCTCAACAAAATGGAGTCGTATTACCGAAAGCTCGGGGTCATCGACTCATCAAGCCCAAAGCGGGCATAAAACTGTGTCCGCTTCCTTCTGGGAGGGGGCACGCAACAAGGAGGACAGACAATGAACACGCAGGAGTTCTACGCGCAGATTACGGAGAAAATGATCCACGCCCTGGAGACCGGGACCGCTCCCTGGACCCGGCCTTGGAAAGTGACCGGTGACCGAATGCCAGTCAATGCGTTGACCGGAAAACCCTACCGGGGTGTCAATGCGCTGAACCTGTCTTGGCATACCTTGTCCATGGGGGTGCCGGACATGCGGTTTGCTACCTTCAAACAAGCTAAAGGAAAGGGCTGGAAAATCCGGTCGGGAGCGAAAGGAGTTCCGATCCTTAAGCTCGTTTCCGTGGAAAAAAAGGAAAAAGAAGAGCGGGAGGAAGAGTCTTCCGGACAACCCGGCAATCTTTTGATCCCAAAGGTCTATTTCGTCTTTCAGGCAAAGGACCTGGAAGGAATTCCCGCACTGGAAGAAAAGGCAAAATCGGCAGACTGGAGTGGCAAGGCGGAAGGCACCAGGTCAAGCCTTTCGACGGCACTCCATGTCCCGGTC
>JAMCWZ010000124.1 GCA_023480765.1 Nitrospirota bacterium | reverse complement strand
CATGATCCCTGTTCCGGCGTTCAGGGCAACATCCGGACCGTAGTCGTCCATCAGTCGGGGAAGGATCCCCGGGTGAATGCCGGCGGAGGGGACTGGAAGAACTCCTCCTTGCCTGAGCTTTCCGACGATTCGACGCTCATTAGAGGAAGAGAAAGGCAATGACCCATAATGCGCAGGATAGAGAACCGCATCGGCACCGGCCCGAACGGGAAGGGTCCCCAGAACGATCCCCCAGTCCAGACCGTGATCCGAGGCTCCCGAATAGGCACCGGCAAAAGCCGGGTGGACAAACAGGGGAACCCCGACCTCCGGATCGGACGCCAGCTCCTCCAGAAGCGCATAGCCATAGGCAGGAGCGCTGAGGAGCAGGGCATTTGCTCCCTCTTTCACCAACAAACGGGCTTTTTCATGCAATCCTGCGCCAGACCCTGAGAGATTGACCGCATAAAGCATGGCCCCCTGGCCCGGCCGTTTCTGTCGGGCCTTCTCCAGAACGGGGCGACACGCCCGGATCCGGTCGAGAGCCGTGCACCCTGGCAAGTCCGGCATGATCTCGTCATCCTTGATGATGTCGAGCCCCGCTTCCGCGGTCTCTCCTAAAATCTTTGCCAGATCGGACGGAGAGAGTCCCAGGGAAGGCTTGAAGATTCCCATGAAAAGAGGACGGCCCCGGACACCTGTTCTCTGACGGATCCCCTGGATTCCGAAGCGGGGCGGCAGACCCCATCCTTCCGGGAGACGCACATCCACGATGCGGGAACGGCCGGACAGGGAGTATTTTCCATAGATCATTGTCAGAAGAGCACCGACTCCGTCGGGAACATTCAGGGCCGGAAACGCCACATCGGCTTCAAAGCCGCCCTCGACCGACCGGACGTCCTGCACCTTGCCCAGATGACGCCCCAGATCGGCCGACCGGGAGGACCACCTTTCGTCCCATGTCCCGGCCGTCTGTCCCACCGCAATGATCCGGGCCTCCTTCGCAGGATCTGCACCCGGACCAAACCGGTATGTCACAACGCTCTCCTCCATCAGCCGGTCCGGGCCGCCTCCCCGGAAAAGAGAGACGGTGTTCCCGTATAGACGGGAACCCAGCCTGCCGTCCCGGTGAAATAGCGAATCGCCTTGATCCTCCGTGTTTCCGTCAGACGGAACCAGTGCTCGAGCAAGCGGGGAACCCGGATAAAATCCCCTTTTTCCACAAGAAGCTCGACCTGGTCCCCGTCGGGAAGAACAAAACCAAAAACTCCTTCCCCGTCGACCACATAACGGACTTCATCATCCTCATGGTAATGAATGGGCCGAAAACGGTCGAGCATGGCGGAAAGCCCGGGCAGTTCCGGATAGACCACCACCAGATCGCGCGTCTGGTATCCAAGGGCTTCGCGAAGCTTCTGGAAATAGCGGTCCTGTTCCGACAGAATTTCCTCCATCTCTTCCGCTCCGGGAGAGTTCGCGGAAAGCAGGGCCGCTGTCCGATCCGATGACTGGACAGGCCAGAACTCCAGAGAAACGCCGCATGTTCCAAGAATTTCTTCCATTGTCTCCCGGTCTTTGACCACCGCACCGCTGGAACGTATAAGGAATGCCATATCTCCACCTGTCTGATCCGACCTGAATCTTTTTGGAAAAGGCCGGGTCTCTGCTCTAGAGTGTTTCCGAGTGTGTCTTGAGATAACTTTTGATTCCGTCTTCGCTTGCCTTGATGGCCGATTCTCCCCGATGCCACCCGGCCGGGCACACTTCTCCATGTTCTTCATAAAAATGCAGGGCGTCCACCATCCGGACCGCTTCGTCGATGTTCCGTCCGAGAGGCAGATCATTCACCACCATGTGCCGGACCACCGCCTTGCGGTCGATCAGGAATGTTCCTCTCAAGGCCACCGATTCGTTCAGGAGGACCCCGTAGGATCGGGAAATGGACTTCGTGAGATCGGACACCACCGGAAACCGTACCGGACCAATGCCACCCTCACCTGTCGGGGTCTTTTTCCAGGCCAGGTGCGTGTAGGCTGAATCCACGCTGACCCCGACGATCTTGACACCTTTTTCTTCAAACGCCTGCAGACGATGATCGAACGCGATAATCTCGGTCGGACAGACAAATGTAAAATCGAGGGGCCAGAAAAAGAGAATCCCGGTTGAACCGGCCAGGTATTCGTGCAAGGAAAATTTTTCATTGATTGCGTTATCGGGCATCACCGCCGACGCGGTGAAATCCGGAGCCAGCTGTCCAATCAAGGGTACCAATATGGGGCCTCCTTCGCTCTTCGTCACACTGGGCATGGGATGAAACGTCGTTGCCTTCTTTTTTGAAACACCCCGCCCCATCCATCCTTATCATTTTCCGGAATCTGGCAGGAGTTCCGGCGAATCATCCCTGCCCGACAATTTTGTTCTATCTGGACGCCCGGTAGGACATTTCCGTCTTCGTCTCCCCTGTCAAAGATTTCAGGAACCCGACGAGATCTTTTTTCTCCAATGGCGTCAGATGCAGGGGAACAAGGAGGGCGTCCTTGACAAAAGGCGATTTTCCGCCGCCCCGGTCATAGAATTCAACTAAATC
>JAMCWZ010000086.1 GCA_023480765.1 Nitrospirota bacterium | reverse complement strand
CGTCTGTCATCTCAGTTGTCCGAGAGAAGGGCCTGAAAAACGGCCCGGGCCTGTCGAGCCTGGGAGACGTCGTGTGTCCGGATGATCGAGACCCGGAAAAGATGGCACCAGTTCTGGACCGCCAATGTTCCTGCTTCCCGGTCGAGGGGAGTTTTCGAACCGGCAATTTCTCCGATGAAGCGTTTCCGGGAGGCGCCGACAAGCACTGGAAAATCATTCCCCCATCGCTTGATGGAGCGCAAAAGTTCCAGATTCATGCGGGTATTTTTGCCGAAACCCAGTCCGGGATCGAGTATAAGGCGATTTTCCTCTATCCCCTGGCGAGCGAGATCTGAAATCCGCGCATGGAAGTCGGAGCGGACGACATCCGCGATGGACTGGTCCGGTTCAGCGATGACCGGAGTATGGAGGGACGGCCCTGCCGGAGAGTGCATGAGGATGGCCATAAGAGACGGATGCTCCTTCAAAAGTGTGACAAAACCCGGGTGACGGAGCATGCCGACATCATTGATGAGTGAAGCGCCGTAAGGGATTGCCTCACGGAAGAGTTCGGGAGACCTTGTATCGATCGAAAGGATGGTTGAAAGAGTTGCAAGACGTTCGAGAACAGGAAGAAGACGTCTCCGTTCTTCTTCTGGTGGAGTCGGAGTGAAATCAGGTCGGGTGGATTCCGCACCGATATCCAGAATATCCGCTCCTTCCTCAAGAAACTTCAGGGCTTTTTCGCAGGCTTTCTTGGGATCGGTATCGTCTGGTGCTCCGGAAAAAGAATCGGGGGTCACGTTAATGACCCCCATAATCAACGGTCCGGTATAACGGGACCGGTTTAAGCGAAGAAGTTCCCCCAGGTCAGGCCGAGGCATTGGCGGCTCGTATCAAATCATCGATTTGGGGGCCGTCCAGGGTTTCATGTTCGAGCAGGGCTTCCGCAATCGCTGTCAGAGCCTTGATATGGGTTCCAAGAAGTTCCTTTGCCCGCTGGTAGTTTTCAGAGACAATCCGGAAAACTTCATTGTCGATTGCCACTGCGGTGGATTCGCTGTAATCCCGGTGCTGAGAAATTTCACGCCCAAGAAAGATTTCCTCTTCCTTCTTTCCAAAGGTGATGGGACCGAGCTTGTCACTCATCCCCCATTCGCAGACCATCTTCCGCGCCAACTCCGTTGCGCGTTCGATGTCGTTTCCAGCCCCGGTGGTCATAGTCTTTGTGACAAGCTCTTCCGCAACCCTTCCACCCATGAGAATGGCAATATTTCCGAGAAGAAACTCTTTCCGATAGGTATAGCGGTCGTCTGTTGGCAGTTGCTGGGTCAGACCCAGGGCCCGGCCGCGAGGGATGATCGTCACCTTGTGAACAGGATCTGTTCCCGGGATCAGTTTCGCGACAAGCGTGTGACCTGCTTCATGAAAGGCCGTCACCCGTTTTTCTTCCTCGGTGATCAGGATGGACTTCCTTTCGACTCCCATCAGGACCTTGTCTTTGGCGTCTTCGAAATCTCCCATCTCAACCGTTTTTTTGTTACGACGAGCGGCAAGAAGTGCGGCTTCATTTACAAGATTGGCCAAGTCCGCTCCGGCAAATCCCGGCGTTCCACGGGCGATCGTTTCGAGATTGACGGACGAATCCAGAGGGATCTTTCGGGTGTGAACTTCGAGGATCTTGAGTCGTCCTTTCAGATCCGGTTTTCCGACCACGATCTGCCTGTCGAATCGGCCTGGACGGAGAAGGGCAGGATCGAGGACGTCTGGCCGGTTGGTGGCCGCGATCAGGATAACACCCTCGTTGCTTTCAAAGCCGTCCATTTCCACAAGCAACTGATTGAGGGTCTGCTCCCGTTCATCGTGTCCGCCTCCGAGGCCAGCTCCACGATGGCGGCCAACCGCGTCGATTTCATCGATGAAAATAATGCATGGGGCATTCTTTTTTCCCTGCTCAAAAAGGTCCCGGACACGGGAAGCACCCACACCGACAAACATTTCGACAAAATCAGAGCCGCTGATATGATAGAAGGGAACGTCCGCCTCTCCGGCAATCGCCTTGGCCAGAAGGGTTTTTCCCGTTCCGGGAGGTCCGACAACCAGAACACCTTTCGGAATGCGTCCACCAAGGCGCTGGAATTTTGTCGGGTCCTTCAAAAATTCCACGATTTCGGCCACTTCTTCCTTGGCTTCCTCAACGCCTGCCACGTCGGCAAAGGTGATTTTTCGCTTGTCCTCGGTAATCAGTTTTGCCCGCGATTTACCGAAAGACATGGCCTTGTTTCCGCCGGACTGCATCTGGCGCATGAAGAAGACCCACAACAGGACCAGAACGATAATGGGACCCCATGAAATCAGGAGATTCAGATACCACGGGTTGTCTTCCGGAGGAATGGCCACAATCCGGACATTTTTCTTCTGAAGTTCCTGCACGAGGTTCGGATCGTTTGCGGCATAGGTCTTGAAATGGGACCCGTCCTTCATAACGCCGCTGATATAGTTGTTCTTGATCGTGACTTCGCTGATCTGGTTCTGATCCAGTTTGGAGATGAAGTCCGAGAAGACAAGATTCTTCATCCCGGGCTGCCGGACCTGGAACAGATCAAAAACAAGGAAAATGACAAG
>JAMCWZ010000019.1 GCA_023480765.1 Nitrospirota bacterium | reverse complement strand
TTCCCGTGTCGCTTCTTCGATCCGCCGGGAAATGCAAGCGCTGATGGCCATCCGGCACAACGTCATCCGGCTGGATCTGATGACCCGGCACGAAGGCCTTCCGCGACTGGTTTCAAGCTCCGGAGCTCCCCTCACCCCCAACGAACTGAAGGCCCATGCCCTCGTCCATGCCGGTCAGCAGGAATGGATGAGCCTGAAGGAAAAAAAAGGCCTCCGGAGTTTTCTCTATGTCGTCGTCCCCTTTTTTCACCAAAAACACCGGCAGGGGACGGTCGGGGTCGGTATCTCCCTTTACGAAGCGCATACACTGGTCAGAAATGAACTTGAACGGACGCTGATTCTCCTTTTCATCGGATTTCTCGCCCTTGCTGCCATTCTGTCAATGGCCGTGCGGGCCCTGCTTCTGAATCCGGTCCATCAGATTTCAAGAGCCATGACGAAAGTCGGGGAAGGTCATCTGGAGGAAGGCCCCGTTCTGGAAGCCTCCCGGGAAGCTTATGATCTGGCATCCTCCTTCAACCAGATGGTCAAAATGTTGTCCGACCGGACCCGGGAAAACCATCTTTTGCTGTCACAGGTCAAGGAACTGAACAGTTCGCTGACGCGGCGGATCGAAGAAGCGACACGGGAACTTGTCCAGAAGAACGAGTCCCTGGAGCAGGCGGGAAAAGAAAAGTTCTTTCTGCAGCGGAAGCTGTCGGAAATGGAACGGATGGCCGCGATTGGAGAAGGACTCGCGATCGTGGCCCACGAGCTGGGGAACCCTCTCCACTCGATTTCGGGCCATATTGAACTGGCTCTGGAGGAACAGTCCCTCTCCCCCCCGATTTCGAAACACCTGAAGATCGTCCAGGGACAGCTTGACCGGATGATCAATGTGATCCGGAAGCTTCTCATGATGAGCCGCCGGGAAAGGACCCACGCCGAACCTGTTCTGGTCTCGGACCTGGTCTCCGACATTCTCAAGCTTCTGTCACCCCGTCTGGAAAAGTCCCGGATTTCCGTGGAGACCACTTTTCCGGATCCCTGCCCGAGAATCGATTCGGATCTCGAAGGCCTGCAAAGCATCCTCATCAACTTTCTGGAAAACGCCCTGGACGCGACAGGGTCCGGGGGATCCATCCGGATCCGGTGCCTCGAAGAAGAGGGCTTCCTGAGCCTGCACGTCCAGGACTCCGGTCCGGGGATTCCGCCGGAAAGCCGGGAACGCATCTTCGAGCCCTTCTTTACGACCAAACCCCATGGAACCGGTCTCGGACTTGCCATCTGCCGAAAAATCATCGATGATCTGGGAGGTGACTTGCGTCTGGGAGATGGCCCTGGCGGTCATTTTATCCTGACAATTCCCTTCGTGCCGTTTTCTTCGGAAAAACTCTCCCGTTTACTTGAACAGGATTCCTGATTTGTGGTAGGTTCCATCATGGTTGCCTCTCCGAAAGACTTGGCCTTCACCCTGTCTGAACCCGCGAGACCAAAAGTCCTCGTGGTGGAAGACGACGTTGTTGCCCTCGATCTTCTGGAGGAGATCCTGAAAAGGGGCGGATTCGGGGTTTCCGTCGCGCAATCCTGCGAAGAAGCGCTCGAACGCCTGAAAAAGGATTCGATTTCTCTTATCCTCACTGACATCAAAATGCCCGGAAAAACGGGAATGGACCTCCTGAAAATTGTCCAGGACCTTTACCCGGAAGTGCCCGTTGTGCTCCTGACCGCTTTCGGTGACGAGCATCTCTGGGTTGAGGCCCTGTCATCCGGAGCCATTGACCTGATCCCCAAACCCTTTCGAAAACAGGAAGTGCTCGATATCGTTCAAAGAACCCTGTCCCAACCCCGCCCACCTGAAAATCGTGGCGACTGCAGCCGGCCATGACGGGGACAGGAGTCCTTTCATTCCAAGGAGAAACGACTTCATGAAGATTCCGAATTTCAAACGTTTTTTTGTCGGCATCGCCACCCTGACTTCCCTTGTTTTCATGTTCATTCTTCCGTCCCCGATGAACGGACAAAAAACCGTGATGGCAGACCCCTCCCCGGATCCTCCTGTCATCCATAAAAAGGATATCGAAGCCGGTCTGGCCCTCCAGAAGGCGTTCGTGACCGTCTCCAATGCCGTGATCCCCTCTGTCGTGAACATTTCCACGACGTCCCTGATCACGACCCACCAGAACCCGATCTTCAACGATCCGTTTTTCCGGCAATTCTTTGGAACCCCCTTCAACCACGGAGGAGGCCCTCCGCAAAAACATGTCGAACGGAGTCTGGGGTCCGGATTCATCATTTCGAAGGATGGATACATCGTCACGAACTATCACGTCATCAAGCATGCGACGAAGGTCACCGTGGTCCTGTCAGACAAAACGAGCTACCGCGCCAAGGTGGTCGGAAAAGACCCGATGACCGATGTGGCGGTGATCCGGATTCATCCGAAACACGATCTTCCCGTCATTCGGTGGGGGTCTTCCCGGGACGTGTCCGTCGGAACCATCGTTCTGGCCATGGGCTCCCCCTTCGGACTGACCCAGTCGATTACGATGGGAATTGTCTCTGCGCTCAAGCGAAGCAACATGGGCATCGAACAGTATGAAAACAAGGGAAGTCAGGGTGGCGATGCCGACAAAAAAACGTTTGAAATTCGGAATCT
>JAMCWZ010000050.1 GCA_023480765.1 Nitrospirota bacterium | reverse complement strand
CTCCGAATATACGTCGGTGGTGACGCACCGGGGAACGGTCGAGAATCCGGAGTTTTATGCGGGTTTTTTCGACAACCTCAAGAAGGCTGTTCAATCGAAAACACCGCTGAAGAACTGACCGGCAACGTATTGAAAGGCAGGGAGAAAATCGTGGACGGAAGAGGTTTCCGACGGTTGCGGATCAGGGACCCCACAGCAGTCTTTTCCGAAGACGCGGCTACCGAAAGCGAAAAAAACGAAATATAAAAAAGGGCCGCTTGGCAGAGCGGCCCCCCGACAATTGAAAAAAGGAGTTCCGGCAATGAAACCCCCTGTTTTCTATAATGACAGAAAGTCGTATTGCGTTCAAAATTCGCAAGTCAGAGATTGTCTTTCGACGTTCATCAAACGGACGAATCTTCTCGTCCTTGCCCTGGTTTTCTCTTTTCTCGGCGCCTGCGGGGGAGGCGGCGGCGGAGGAGGAGGAGTCTCCGGGGCGACGGTCACTGTGTCTGGCTCTGTCCTTGGAGGAAATGGCGGTGCGATTTCCTCGTCGAGCGTCTCCCTTTGGGAGGCGCAAGGTATCGGAAATTCGGCGATTCAGATCAGTCAAGCCGTTCAGACAGGGGCGGATGGGTCGTACTCCCTGTCTTCCAATATTCGGGTTCCGTCCTCTGCGTTTCTTTATGTAGTCGCTTCTGGTGGTTCCGTGAACGGAACCACGAATCCGAACATCCTGCTGATGTCGACGGTCGGAGAAGCCGGCAATATTCCCTCAAAGGTCGTCGTCAACGAATTCACGACGGTAGTCTCGTCTTACCTCTTCCTGTCGTCAAATCCGCACTTTTTTTCATCCTCCGGTTTTCCATCGATTGCGGGAGATTCTTCCGTCCTCGTATCCGACCAGAACATCCTGATCAATTACGTCAACTTGCAGACCGGAGCCCTTCAGGGGACTCTGCCGTCTGCTTCATCGTCACAGCTGACACATATGGCGAATATTCTGGCGACCTGCGTGGAGGACAGTTCTTCCGGATTTTCGGATTGCCAGACCCTGAAAAACGCCACGACCGTGCCGTCAATCAATCCTTCCAACACCTTGATGAGTTTTTCCAGCCTTATCACACAACTGGGGAATATTTCTCCAGCAAATCAGGCAGACCTGGTGAATCTTGCCAACACGCCGACATCCATTTCTTCCGGTGGTTCTCTGACCTCCCTCAACACCGCCAGCAATCTTCCTGCAGCTTCATCCGGGTCCGGATCGGGTGGAGGCTCGGGTGGGGGTTCCGGTGGAGGGTCCGGCGGGGGGGCGATCGTGGGAACTCTTGTTGTTGCGACGTCTCCGTCGGCGGGAGGGACGCAACTTGCGGGATTCACATACACCGCCAGCGGCAGCGTTACAAACGGCAGCAATCCATCTCTTTTTTCTATTCCTCCGACAGCTTCAAGTTCAGGGTGCGCCGGAAATCCGGACTCGGAAAATTACGATCGTGCGAACCACCTTCTTTTTCTCGCTTTCGATACTTCCAGCAGCACTGTCGATGTCTGCAGTTATGAAGTTTCGCCCACCACGGGACAAATCACCTATTCCTCCGAGACGGGAAACGAAAACGGGCAGGGATTCGGGTTTGATCCTCTGCACCAGTTCATTGTCGGTGGATCGCGGGGATCGACCGGTTGGGCATTCACTTACAATGCGACCGGTCAGTTCACAGCGGGATCCTTTGCAGGATTCTCGGCGTTTCCGTCCGGGGCATCGGTCACCGGAGCGGATTTTACGAACAACCTCATCTGGTACGGAGCAAATATTCAGGTGGGGACCAGCAGCCCGGTCTATACGGTAGAGGGGGCCTGCAGCTTCACAGTCAGTGGCGGAAACGCAACCATTTCCAACTGCTCGACGTTCCCAAATCCCGTCACCTATTCGTCGCCATTCGACATCGATTCTTCTGACGGGCTTATTCTTTATACGAGCAGTCTGCCCGATAATTGCACGTCGACTGCGACCACAACGTTCATTTTGATTTATGACAAAAGCAACGGGTCGTTTTTAAACGCCTCAAATCCCTCAAGTGAACCTGTCGGAACCTGTGTCTATCCAGTGAACAATCCCGACAATTACAATCAGTCGGCCGACCTGACCGATCACCTTTTCTTTGTTCCGCAATATGCGTCCTCCAGTCTTTCCATCACCCCCTACCCTTTCACGGCGGGCGGATCGTTTTCGACCGCACTAAACTCCATTTCCCTTCCCGCCAACCAAGGGAGTGGCCAGTCTCTGGTCTTGGATCCGGTGAACCATATCGTGTTTGCACTGTCCGGATCTTCCGGTCAAAGCGGTGGTTCCGTGGTGACGCAGATAACGGGAGTCCCCTATGGAAGCGGGGGATTTTCTTCTTCGGGGATTTCGACAGGACTCTCATTTTCAAACAATACGATCCTGTCCTGTTCATCGGGAACGCCTTGCAATTACGGGATTGTTGCCGTTCTGAACTGAAGGAAGACCGTCTTCCCGGCCGGCGGGTCTTCACCGGCCGGGGATGGGCGGCAAGGTACCGGTTAGAGAGAAATCCACATTGGCGGCGTTTTCCGGAAAAGACCGACCCCTCTTGAGTCCCGTCTTTGCGATTCCTCAACGCATTTGTTTTCTTCCATCTTCGACTGATCTGATATAATCCCATCA
>JAMCWZ010000107.1 GCA_023480765.1 Nitrospirota bacterium | reverse complement strand
CGGGTCCCATGCTCCAAAAGAGGCCTTCACGAAACTGGAAAATTATCCAGATCCATGACCAGAATGGCCAGGGACGTTCCCTTGCTTCGAACGCTTTCGAGAATCTGTTCAAAACGTTCGCGCAACAGGACCCGGTTCGGCAGCTCGGTCAGGGGGTCGTGATGGGCCAAAAAATCCAGCCTGTCCTGGTTTGCTTTTCTCGTTGTGATGTCGGAAGAGATGGCGAGGTAATGCGTCGTCTTCTGTCTGTCATTCTGCATTGCCGAAAGCCGGAGCCATTCCAGGTAGGACTCTCCATTTTTTTTCTTGTTCGGGACATCCCCCTCCCAGAACCCATGGGTGTCCAGATGTTTCCAGATCCCTTCTCCAAAGGGTGTCCGAAAAAAGGGAAGCGTGTCGGTATCGACCCGGTTCCCTGCCAGCTCCGTTTCCGAAAAACCGGTCAGACTTGAAAACGCTTCGTTCACGAAAAGAATCTTTCTCTCATCGTCGGTCACGAGAATCGCCTCCCGGATTTTCCGCAGGATATTTTCGGACAGACGCAGGAGACCCTCCCGACGGGAGCGGTCCAGAACAATCCCGATAATATGGGCTCCGATTCCCAGAACCCTTTCCTGGAAACGGTTCGGTTGTCGGGAGGAATAGCTCGACAGGGCAAAAGTCCCGATGATTTCATTGCCTTCGGATCGGATCGGGATAGACCAGCAGGCGTTAAGATTGTAATCGGTGGCAAAACTCCGGAGATTTTTCCAGCGGGGGTCGGTCAGGACGTTTCCGACATAGACCGGCATCCGGCTGTACACAGCGTTCGCGCAGGAACCGTTCTCCGGACCCGGGCGCAGATTTTCCAGTTTCGAGAAGGCCTCTTTTGGAAGAGAAGGGGCCACGTAGATATTGAGCAACTGATTTTTCCGGTCGAACAGCATGACACTCGCCACGGCTCCGGGAACAAGCTGCTCTTCCAGTGTGCACACTCTTTCGACAAGCTCTTTTTCAGGATCTCCCCGGACGACCGCTTCCAGGATTTCCTGCTGAAACATCAGGATGGATTCCATTTCCTCCCGGAAAAGCTCGTCCACCCTCTCCCCATCCGATGATTTTTCCGGCATCCGGGAACACCTCCAGAAGACTCGCGGAACTCCGCATGATATTTTGGGAATTGCCCTCGGAAGAACTATACACCCGGTTCGGAAAAATGAGGAAAAAAACATGTGCTGTCACACAGGAATTTTGATATCCCGGAAGATCTCGCTCAGGACCCGGGAGGAAGCGTTTTTCGGGAAAGCTCTTCGGCAAGATTTCGGCTGGCGCGGTCCATCCTCTCCAGAATCTGGCGCATTCTTAGCACCGGCATCCGGAACGGATCCGCAATTTCGATCGGTCCCCTCGGGTCCCATGCTCCAAGCCACACGGCTTTCTTGAGAGCCTTCTCTCCGAAATCCGACAAAAGACTGTGATTTTTCCGGTCCATCAGAACAATCAGGTCTGACCAGTCGACCAGGAGAGGTGTCATGTACTGGGAGCGATGGTCGGAAAGATCGACACCGAATGACCGGGCTTCACGTGCATATTCGGCCGGGGAGGCCTCTCCTTCACGGGGAAGAAGTCCACAGGAAGTGACAGGAAAACGGTCCTGATCCAGAATTTTTTTCAGGAGGCGTTCCACGAAGGGACTCCGGCAAATATTCCCGTAACAGACCACCAGCAGGCGACCTTGTCCGGGCAGGCGTCGGACCTTTTCCCGGGACCTTGCGCGCTCTTCGTCACCCGTAAACGCTTCCCAGGTTCGAAAAAAAATGTCCTTTCCATAACCTCCGACCATCGGGGAGAATCTCCTTAATCAAGAAACAAAGAAGCGAAAAAGCCTTAAAAACATGTCGACTAATGAGATTATCGGGAAAAACCAACGAAGGAAAGCCGTTTTTCGTTATACATTTCCGCTAATCGAAACGCAAATCCATAAAAAATCAACTTCAATATTCCTGAATTGACCCCTCTTGCAAAAAATTGTAGACTTCATCCCGTCATTTTAAGAATACGGTTTTATCAGCTTTCTTTTATCGGATAACCATTCCGGATCGACTAGGCGGCGAAGACTGTGAGACAGTTCGAACGCTTTTCCTCCGACACAACGATTTCGTTCAGCGTCTTCCAGAACCGGACTTCCGGTCAGGGAATCCTGAAAAACATCTCCCTTTCGGGCGGTTACATCGAGTCCCGACAGATCGCTCCTCCAAACACCTGGATCACCCTTAAATTTTCGCATGACAGAATCGGAACAATCCAGACAGCCGCACGAAGTCTCCGCGATGACAGGAGGGGGTTCAGCATTCACTTTGCCTGGACCGACCGGACGGCACTTTCATCGCTGCGGGATTTTTTGACCACCTTGGGAGGAACACGGGACCCAGGGAAAAAGTCGACGGAGTACCCCGCAGAAGACGCGTCTCTGGACCAACCGATTGATTCCCTGATCCGGAAAACCTGGGCATCCTTCGTCCGGAATTCGTCGGGTTCTCTCCTGAATACCATGATCAGCTGGTGTCACAGCGCTTTTTTCTACGATGCGGAGGAAACGGAAAACCCGGAAGAGACTTTCTTTCAGGGAAGCAGTCCGTCGATTGCGGACGTTTACCGGAAAATCCGGATTTTCGCTCCCACCTCCCTTCCCGTACTTCTGATGGGGGAAACCGGCACCGGCAAGGAAGTTTTTTCCCGAACCATTCATCACTACAGTGCGCAGAAAGAAGGACCGTTCATTCCGGTCAACTGCGGGGCCATACCGGAGTCTCTCGCGGAA
>JAMCWZ010000066.1 GCA_023480765.1 Nitrospirota bacterium | reverse complement strand
CTTCCGACTTCCGATCGGGCCGTTCGGGTCCTCTGGCCATGTCCTGTCATACCGCTTCACAAGGAGAGATCGTATTTCAGGGAGGTAATCCGTCCGGGGAACGTCCATGCCGATTTTTCCGGCAAGTTTCATGACGAATGCCTCATTGAGGGAGGAGTGAACCACTCCCGCGTGGTGCCGGATATCCGGTTTCACGATGTGGGTGGAGGGGGCATCGCCGACAGGAAGATGGAACTCGCCGGAGGAGTCGAGGTAGAGGGAGATCTTGTCCTGGGCCCCAGAGATCGACAGGCGGGAATCCTTGGCCTGGAGGAGCAGTGGTTTTCCTGAATGGCTCTCGCTCCATTCCAGAATCAGGGAGCGGGGGATCCGGATGTACCGTCTTTGGCCGGGCTGTTCTCCGGGAAGGAGAATGGAAAGGTTTCCGGCCATGTCGCCGCCGAAATGCTCAAGAAAACCGAAGACGTTTTCTTTGGAAACCTGGATGGCCTTCGAGATGAGATCCCGCAAATCCCCTTCCGGAAGAAGGTTTTCGAAATAATTCCTGACGTGAACTCCGACCGTCTCCTTTTCCTTGAGGGGAATCCAGGAAGACAAGGCAATCGCGGAGGGATCCTTGCGGTACGAATCCTCATATCGGAACCGGAGGGCTCCCTTGACTTCGTCGAGAGTCCCGATCTTTCGGGTGTCGGTATAGACGAAAAGCTCCTTAGTCAATTCTCTTCTCCCGAAGAGTGACCTCGAGTCCGAGCCATTCGATGAGTTTGAGGGCCGGACCGATTCTCGCGGTTGGTTTCCCGTTCTCCAGATCCACAATGTAACGGACACCCGTCCCGGCGAGAGCGGACAGATCGGACTGCGTCATCTTCTGTTTCTTCCGTCTGTCTTTCAGGACGGCCCCCAGCTCCTCGGTCGAATGAATCCGAACCGGCTCGTGATCGATATTCCCGAGCGGGAATATTTTTGTTTTCACAGCTTTTTCCTCCATTAAATTTTACCGATAGGGAAATTTTGTCTTGGAACGATAAATTTGTCAATAAAAATTTCCCGATCGGGAATATTGTCGGGTGAATGGAGTCTCATTCAATGTGAATCTGGTCTCAAAGAATGTGCCGCATTCTTGTCGTCCTCTTCAGGGATGCGGACGGAAAGGGCTGGGCGATCGCCGGATTCCTCCCGAACACCCCTCACGTTGAGCGAATGTGGTGGCGCAGGGATACCTGGAAAAGTCCTCCTTGTGAGCAGAGATGTCCTTCCGGTTTCTTTCGGAGTCCGCCGCATCCGTTGAATTCTTTCCGGAAAGAGGTGTTGGGAGAGAGTGATCGGAGGTTCGTCGATGTTTCCGTGAATCCGGTTCGGGAAGCTTCGCGGAGGGATCCGAATCGTTGAAGTCGCAAATTGCGACTTCAAACGAAGGAATGAAGTGCCGGATGCATGTTCTGTTTGTCTTCAGGAAGAATGGAGCCATTATGGTGGAACGGTTTTTCACGAAGGTCTCGGGGGAAGCGGTCGGAATTTTCTCCGGAATCGGTGAGCGCGATGCAGAGAATCATTTTTCCATGTGGAAGAGGGGAGTCTCCGGGCCAGGGAGGCGTGGCGAAGGGTGACCGGCAAAGGGGAAAATCCGTTCTGGAACAACAATGTTGCAAGTGATTCGAGGTCGAAATCGGGATGCCTGCCGCCGATGGATGGATTGTTTGATCGCCATCTCTCACACGCTAGCTGCACGGACGTGAACATGGGATGCGGGGTCCATCAAAAAAGGTCCTGGCCCGTTCGGGGAGCCGTTGGGGGCTGGAGGACAGCGCCTCCTGACAGAGCGAGATGATCACTCTTTACGCATGCTTTGCGGGACCGAAGAACGGAGGGGCTTGAACTGTTGATGGGACCATTACACGTTCTTGTCCGGGCTCTAAATTTTGAACATGTCACGCAAAAGGGACGTTACGAAGCTTTTTGTCCAGGGTGACGAGTTCGGCGTTCATCGTTCGGGAAACCCAGAGATAACAGCTATCATAGGCCGTCAGGCCGGTCTGTTCGGCGAGCCGCAAAACTGCCGGATACTCAACGTCGATTTTCTCGATATCCAGAAGGAAGAACAATTCGAAAGCTTTTCGCAGACTTTCCCGTTTTTCGGGATACAGCCGGATTTTCTTGAGACAGATGCTCGCAATCTCGATATCGATCAGGGGAGGGGCAACCATCTCCACGTCGTGGAGGGCAAGGGAAACCTCGTCGCCTTCCGGTTCCCCGAACAAGAGGGCCCCAATGGCAGACGCGTCGACAACCTTAACGGACATCCCGATCTTCCCGTATCATGCGGGCCGATTCCGAAGGCGTACTCAGATCCAGCGCGGACACCATGCGAAAGACTTCTTTCGGTGAAAGAGAAGGTTCGTGCGAGACCGCCTCTTCAAGAATAGACATAAGCTCTCCCTGCAAGGAACGATGATGTCGCTCGGCCCGTTTTTTCAGACGGATCACGAGAGTGTCCGGGGCATTCTTGATCGAGAGATGTGTTGGCATCCTGTTTTCCTCTAAAATGAATCCGTTTTGGAGGATTTTAGTGTGAAATCCGGTTTTTCGCAAGGCGCAGTACGTCTGGTCCAGTTTTCTTACCTTCGAAACCATTGTTTGGCTCGCATCCCTCCAGATTTAGAGGATTCAAAGCACCATCCATCTGAAGAATACGGATCCGTGGTAAACAGGATGACGAACATTTTTCTTTCCGGAAGATCCGGACAGGGTCGGCTTCTTTTTCCGGCCTCCCGGTTTTCCGGCACTTTCTGCTGTCATTCGAACATGGTATTTTGTCCAGCCTTCGCTTCTCTTGGCCATCGA
>JAMCWZ010000075.1 GCA_023480765.1 Nitrospirota bacterium | reverse complement strand
CGACAAGCGGCAAGTCACGAGATTTTGGATCTCGCATTCCCAGGTTCGAATCCTGGCGCCCCAGCCAATGTTCGTTTTTAAAAAACCATACCCGAACGGATTCTGGTTATCTGTAGTTTTGGGGGGGATGTATACTTGCGTCCGGTTAAAGTTTTTTCGGGTAATGCCAATATTCCGGTCGCTCTGGAAATCTCCCGTTATTTGGGTATCGACTTGGGCGAAGCGACCGTTTCATCTTTTTCGGACGGAGAAATCCGGGTTCGAATCGATGAAAACGTGCGTGGTTCTGACGTTTTTGTCATTCAATCGCTTTCGGACCCTGTCAATAACAATCTGATGGAACTTCTGGTCATGCTTGATGCGCTCAAGCGCGCATCGGCCAAAAGAATTACGGCTGTTTTACCCTATTATGCCTATGCTCGTCAGGACCGGAAAGATCAACCACGTGTGCCGATTACCGCCAAGCTCGTTGCGGACTTGATCACGACGGCTGGTGCAACGAGAGTGTTGACTCTTGACCTGCACACCGGACAGTTGCAGGGATTCTTTAATATTCCTGTGGACCATCTCCACGGGACGCCCGTTCTGATCGAACCTCTTCGCAAGCTGGCGCAAGGACAGGGAGATGAAAAGCTTGTCCTTCTTTCGCCCGATGCAGGAGGTGTCGAGCGAACGAGGGCTTTTGCAAAACGCCTACAGGTCCCCTTGGCGATTATCGACAAACGGCGAGAAGGGCCGAACCAGTCCCAGGTTATGAATATTATCGGGGATGTTGTTGGTCGCACGGCTATTATTCTTGATGACATGATCGACACGGCGGGAACGATTACCCATGGTGCAACGGCAGCCATAGACGCAGGTGCGAAGCGTGTCATTGCAGTTGCGACCCATGCCGTACTTTCCGGGCCGGCACTGGAACGTCTTAACAAGTCCATGCTGGACGAAATCATTGTAACGAATTCGATTCCATTGCGAGGGAAAGAAGAAATTTGCTCCAAGATACGAGTTTATTCGGTGGCGCCTCTTCTTGGGGAAGCTATCAAACGGATTCATGAGGAAGAATCCGTCAGTTCATTGTTTATTTAGGTCTGTCGGTGAGAGTTCTTGACGGACAGAAGCGGGTCATGAAAATGGGGAAAGGGTTGTGTGATGCAAAACGTTGAACTCGATGCAGAATTTCGTTCATCCAATGGAAAAGGATTTGCTCGTCGTCTCAGAATGGCAGGACAGATCCCTGCGGTCCTTTACAGTCGCGGAAATGCCACGTCTATATCTTTGAATCTGGCGCTTGTCCAGAAGGCATTTCATTCCCACGCCGGAAGTCATGCCATTTTCCGTTTGAAGGTTACAGGGGCGTCTGATGGGGAGGGGTCTGTGATGGCATTGATTCGGGACGTCCAGAGAGACCCTCTGACCGGCAGAATCATGCACCTCGATTTTTTTGAGCTTTCGGAGAAAGATCTGGTGCGGAACAAAGTCCCTGTTGAGATTATCGGTGAGACTCCGATTGGCGTCAAGCTGGGAGGTGTTCTTGAGCACCATGTTCGGGAAGTTACTGTGGAATGTCTTCCCGCCTCTATGCCCGATCACCTTAAGCTTGATGCTTCAAATCTTGGCATGAATGAATCCTTCCATGTGAAAGATCTTCCTGTAATGCCAGGTTTGAGAGTCCTCGATAGCCCGGATGCAGTTCTTGTTCATATCCTACCGCCCCGAACGGAAGCCCCTGTGGGAGCAGTGGAAGGAGCTGCGGTAGAACCGGCCAAGAAGTAGGATTGTCCGGACAGTTCGATGGGGACAAGGGCGATTGTTGGTCTGGGGAACCCTGGCCGGGAATATGAGCGTACCCGACACAACGCGGGGAAGATCTTTCTGGACATCCTTTCGGAAAGGGCGGGAATTCCCTTGAACCAGCAGAAATCGCTGCTTCAGTGGGGAGAAGGGGAATGGAAGGGAGAAAAGCTTCTTTTGGTTTTCCCTTTGACATATATGAACCTTTCAGGAAAAGTCATCCCTTGGCTCCGAATGAAAGGCGTCCATCTTCCCGAAGATCTTCTGGTAGTGCTTGACGATATGGATACTCCCCTGGGTGTGTTGCGATTTAGGGAAAAAGGAAGGTCAGGCGGGCAAAAAGGACTTGCATCCATCATCGAAGCTTTGGGTGGGGATCGCATTTCACGAATAAAGATTGGCATCGGAAGACCGATAGAAGGCCAGGATGCATCCGATTATGTTCTTGGATCACTTCATCCGGAGGAACGTATTTTATTGGAGAAGGCCCAGCAACCTTTTTTCGACCTTGTTGACCGCTGGTTGTTTTCGGGCAGGAAAAAAGAGGCATAGTTTTCGTTCGTCGCGTTAGTTGTTTGTGCGAACAAGCATTTATCAGCGTGTCGAAGTTTATGCGGAGTTTTGCCGATCGGCAAAACTCCGGGTGAGGAATGCGTATTGGGTTTCCAGTGTGGGATCGTCGGTTTGCCGAATGTAGGCAAGTCTACTCTTTTTAATGCCTTGACATCCGGGAATGCCCAAGTGGCAAACTTTCCATTCTGCACCATCGAACCCCATGTGGGTATGGTCCCGGTTCCGGACGAACGATTAAAAAGGCTTGAAGATCTCTATCACCCGAAAAAGACAACACCGACTTTTGTCGAGATAGTCGACATAGCAGGGCTTGTCCGGGGGGCCAGTTCGGGCGAAGGTCTGGGAAACCAGTTCCTGGGACATATTCGCAGTGTCGATGCCATTATTCAGGTGGTTCGGGTTTTTGACGACCCGGACATTATTCATGTCCATGGGGCAGTGGACCCTGTTTCTGATTTGGAAGTCATAGAAACGGAACTGGTTCTCGCCT
>JAMCWZ010000111.1:2189-2870 GCA_023480765.1 Nitrospirota bacterium | reverse complement strand
ACGTGACAGGAAGGGCATCGTATGTCAGAAGCCTGTCGGAGAGAACGTCTCCGCGGCCCAGAAGAATCTTGAGAACTTCCGTCGCCTGAATGGTGCCGATCACACCGGCAATCACACCCAGAATTCCGGCCTCCGAGCAGGTCGGAACAGCACCGGCGGGAGGTGGATCCCGAAACAGACAACGATAACATGCCGATTGTCCCGGAAAGATGGACATCACCTGGCCCACAAAGCGGAGAATGCCGGCATGCACCAGGGGTTTTCCCAAAAGAACCGCCAGGTCGTTGATCAGGAACTTTGCCGCAAAATTATCGGTTCCATCGACAAGAATCTCATACCCGCTGGCAATTTGCTGCGCATTTTCCGCCATCAGCTGCATCGGATGCTCGGTCACGCGCACATCCGGATTCAGAGACGTGATCTTTTCCTTCGCGGACGTCACTTTCGGACGCCCGACGTCCCCCGTCCTGTGTATGATCTGTCGTTGCAAATTCGACAGATCGACACGATCCATATCCACAATTCCGATATGACCGACGCCAGCGGCAGCAAGGTAGAGCGCCACAGGACTCCCCAGTCCCCCCGCTCCGATAACCAGGACACTGGAGGAGAGGAGCTTGGCCTGACCGGCTCCCCCAACCTCGGGTATGAGATTCTTGTCGATGGAACCGATAATTTTGC
>JAMCWZ010000111.1:0-2179 GCA_023480765.1 Nitrospirota bacterium | reverse complement strand
AAGAATGTGACGGGAGTACCGGAGAATCTGTTCCTCCGTCATTTCCATCAGAAATATCCTTTCATGGCCTATGTCCCGCTTTCTTCAAAGCGCCAGATATTTTTCCATTGAAAAATAGCGTTCATAACTGTCGCAGACAATTGTCACGACATGACTTCCAGGTGGCAGTGTCCGGGCAAGGAGCAGGGCACCGGCTACATTGGCTCCGGAGGAAATTCCCGCCATGATGCCTTCTTCCCGGGTCAGTCGCCGCATTGTCTCTATGGCGGTCCTGTCATCGATGGGTTCGATTTTATCACAAACCGACCGGTCGAGAATCTTTGGAACGAAGCCCGCTCCAATCCCCTGGATCCGGTGGGGACCTGGAGCAGATCCGGAGAGAACGGCACTCGAAGCCGGTTCCAAACCCCAAATCCGGACCGCCTCATGACGCTCTTTCAAAAAACGGCCGACGCCGGTGATCGTTCCCCCGGTTCCAATCCCCGCCACGAATCCGTCGGGAAGACGACCAAGCTGGTCCAGAATCTCTGGTCCAGTCGTCCTGTAATGCGATTCGGGGTTGGCAGGGTTTTCAAACTGACGGGGCATGAACGATCCGGGACGTTCCGAGAGAAGCGTTTCCGCCCTTCGAATAGCCCCGGCCATGCCATCCCGGGCGGGAGTCAATTCGACTTCGGCGCCCAGCGCCTTCAGATGGTAGACCCGTTCCTGACTCACACCTTCCGGCATCACGATGACGACCGGATACCCCTTCAGAACACCGATCTGTGCCAGGGCAATTCCCGTGTTTCCACTGGTCGCTTCAACGATCCGGCCACCCGGGGCAAGCTCTCCGTTCCGCTCGGCCTGTTCCACCATGTAACGGGCAGGTCGGTCCTTTACGGACCCCCCCAGATTCCGGGATTCCAGCTTGACCCAGACAACGCGGTCAAGACCCCGGGTCATCGATTCCAGCGCAACCAACGGCGTGCGCCCGATCAGCTGATCAAGGGTCGATGTATCACGTCCCGGAGGAACGACCACGCATGCTCCCTCCTCCCATAAAAAAGAGGATCTCGACCTCATCTTCCCCGTGAAGAGCGGTGGTATCCCACTCTTCCCGTTCGACGATCCGGCCGTTCAACTCAACCGAAACCAGTGCCGGATCCAGTCCCTTCTGTTGAAGGAGCTGGGTGAGGGAAGCCTCCTCCCGGATCTCTTCCGGTTTCCCATTAAGCTGGATAGTCGCCATGGCTCAGGTCCCCATCTCCCAGGAAGCCAGATATTCCTTCTGCTCTCCGGTCAGCTGCTCAATCTGGACACCCAGAGCTTCGAGCTTCCGGGAAGCGATTTCCCGATCGACTTCTTCCGGAAGAGTCAGCACTTCTTTCGGAAGGCTCTTTTTGTGGCGAACAAGATACGCTGCTCCGAGTGCCTGGTTTGCAAAACTCATGTCCATCACCTGAGCCGGGTGCCCTTCGGCTGCCGCCAGGTTGATCAGACGACCTTCCCCAAGCACCATGATCTTTCGTCCGTCTCGGGTCACATATTCTTCGACAAAATCTCTCAGGACCGACTTGGAGACGGAAATGGACTCCAGATAGGGAATATTGATTTCGACGTTGAAATGCCCCGAATTGCAAACGATGGCGCCGTCTTTCATCACATCGAATGCATCGCTGCCCACGACGTGGATATTTCCCGTGACCGTGATAAAGAAATCTCCAAGAGGAGCAGCTTTGACCATAGGCATCACATGAAAACCGTCCATGACGGCTTCCAGAGCCTTGACCGGATCTATTTCCGTGACAATGACCCTCGCTCCCAGGCCCTGTGCTCTCCTGGCAATTCCCCGTCCGCACCGGCGACAACAACCGTCGACCCTGCAAAAAGCCGGTTTGTCGCCCGCATGATTCCGTCCAGCGTCGACTGTCCCGTCCCATAACGATTATCGAACAGATGCTTGGTCTGGGAGTCGTTGATCGCGATCACAGGGAATCCGAGAACCCCTTTTTGGGCCATGCTTTTCAGACGAATCACCCCGGTCGTTGTCTCTTCCGTTCCACCCAGCATCTCCTTGACCCATTCCGGATAGCGGCTGTGAAGGGTCGACACCAGATCCGCCCCATCGTCCATCGTCACATGGGGTTTCTTGTCCAGAACAGCATGAATATGACGATAGTATGTATCGTTGTCCTCC
>JAMCWZ010000118.1:5148-15258 GCA_023480765.1 Nitrospirota bacterium | reverse complement strand
TGATATGACTGAAGCCGGTATGGCCAGGGAGGGGGTAGGCGAAATCGGACTGGCCGTCCTTGCAACAACATTTTGTATTGTTGCCGTCTTTGTGCCAGTGGCGTTCATGAAAGGAGTCTTTGGAAAATTTTTTCACGAATTTGGACTCACAGTCTCTTTTGCTGTCCTGATGTCCATGCTTGTTTCCCTGACGTTGACTCCTGTCCTTGCTGCCCGCATGGTGAGAGGAAACAGGGCCACAAGCAGAAAAGAGAAGAAAAACGGGGACCCGTCGGTGATCGAAAAAATGCGCGGGCGCTATCGGTTGCTTCTTGCCTGGTGTCTCGATCATCCCCGGGTCGTGCTTCTGACGACAGTCGGAACCCTTGCAGGCGTCGTTTTTCTGGTTCCGGGAATCGGGATTGATCTGGTGCCGGAAACAGATCAGGGGGTTTACCTGGTGAAGATGACGGCGGGGCTCTCCTCCTCTGCCGATTATGCCGATAAGCGATTTCTGTTTGTTTCTGACAAGATCCGGCAGATGAATGGCGTCTCTTCCGTTTTCTACCAGATCGGGGGAGATCCGGAAACGCCAATCAATCAAGGGTATCTCTATGTTTCTCTCAAGCCCCCAAAGGAGCGCTCGATAACGCAGAACGAGTCTATGGCCGAGGTTCGCCAATTTTTCACCGAAGATTCTGGAGACAAGGCTTCGGTTGACAGGGTTTCCCTGTTGGGGGGGAATTCACCGGAAATACCACTTCAGTTGATTCTGATGGGGCTTGATCAGAGAAGGCTTCTGTCTGTGGCCGATCAGGCTAGGGAGCGGTTGACCCGGATAAAAGGGCTGGTGGATGTGTCCTTTCAGGGAATGAGCCGTCAGGAAGTCTTGATTATTCACCCCCGGGAAAAGACTGTTCGGGATGGAGCGGTCAGTCCTTTTTCCCTCGCGCATACTCTCCGGCTGATGCTGAATGAGGAAAGTGTGGCGACCGTCAGCGGGGAAAGGGGGAGCAGGAAAGTTCTGGTCGGAGTCGATCCCCGGGCATTGACAGATCCGTCGGGTCTTGCAAGGTTGCCTCTTTTGGCAAGCAATGGGAAGGTCGTTCCCTTGGGCAGTGTGGCAGAGCTGGATTACCGGAGTGAAGGTGAAAGAAGGATTCGGGATGACCGGATGCCATCTGTGGAGATCAACGCGAACCTGTCCGGAGAGAAGACGCTTGGGAAGGCCATAGAAGAAATCAAGACTGTTATTCGTCCCTTGTTTCCGCGGGGGTATTCTTACCGGTTCGGTGGCTCCGGGGATGTCCTTCAGCAAGCTGTGGGCCAGTTTGCCATGGCCATTCTTTTTTCGATTCTGGCTGTCTATATGGTTCTTGCCGCACAGTTTGAAAACTTTCTGACCCCCCTTGTCATCATGATTTCAATCCCGGTCAGCCTGGTGGGGGCGATCCTCGCACTCCGTCTGACGGGTACCTCGTTCAATTTAATGAGTGCAATGGGGGTGATTATCCTGTTTGGTTTGGTTGCCAAGAATGCAATTTTACTCGTGGATTATACAAACACTTTGCGTCGGCAAGGAATGAGTTGTCGCGCCGCCCTGATGGAGGCTTGTCCTGTCCGTCTCAGGCCCGTTCTGATGACGACCGTGGCGATGATTGCCGGCATGCTTCCCATGTCATTCGGGTGGGGTGCGGGAGGGGCCCTGCGTGTTCCGATGGCTCTTGTCGTGATTGGTGGACTCCTTTCTTCAATGCTTCTCACTCTTGTGGTTGTTCCGGTTGTTTATGACAGAATGAATTCTTGGTATGATTCCCTGACTTTGCGCGGGCATCATCCCCGGCAGGGGAAAAACCCTTAGTGCTCCCTCCCCGGAGGGGACCACTTTCCTGGAGTTCATAGCAACGATCTGGAGGGTCAATGGACGTTCAAAAATGGAAGTCACGTTCTTCGCTCATCGGTATTTTTCTGTGTACTGTTTTGTTATCCTCCTGTACCACTGTGACGAAGAGGACGACCCTGTCGAACATCGGGCTGACTCCCGATGCAAGCCCCAGCGGGATCAATGTTCGGGTGATCAACCATTTTTTTAATCCGAAAACCCTTCCTTACGAACTGCCATACTCTCTTGAAATAGATGCCTCTCATCCGTTCGTGATCCGCTGTGAACACAACAGGGTCGTCCGGATTCCGGAAAAGTACAAAAAAGTGATTGTTCGATTTATCGGCCGAAGCAATGGATATATCCAGGCGATTGAGGTCAAGTGGGTGGACTGGGAAGACCACGTATATAGACGATATTTCTTCCACTCGGACATCGACCGTTTTATCAAGACCCTCTCCCCGGTTCCCGTGGATACCCGAAAAGGGTTCGGTCTTGGCGACTACATCAATGGCTGTACGGATCCGCTTTTGATTTCTTCCGTCTCGGCTTATCCAAAGGTCGTGAACGAATTCAATTTTCTGGGGGATTTTCTTCAGAAGGTTCTGTATCCCCAGAGTCCTCTCAAGGCTTTTTCTTTTCTCTACGTTTCCGGATAATTCCCTGCCGACCGTTTGACAGGGGAGAGAGAGACATCTGACAGGATTCTGTCAGAGTGAATTCTGAAAAAGGAAGTTCCATGTATACGTATCAGGAAATGCTGTCAATACTGAACAACGGCGGATACCGACTGACAGACCAGAGACTGTCCTTGCTGCAGGTTTTGGAGACCTTCGGAGGAAGTTTTTCAGCATTGGACTTTGAAAAAAAAGCGAACGAAATGGAACCTTCCATAGGACGGGCGACGTTGTTTCGGGCAATTGATCTGTTTCTCGAACAGGGGATTCTCGAGAAGATTCACAGGGAAAACGGGGATGATGTTTATATTGTGGGTTCGAAAGGACATCATCACCATATTATCTGCCGGGATTGCGGCGAAATTCGGGATATTGACGCCTGTCCGTTTGAAAAAGAGCTGGAAGAAGTGATTCAGAGGGAAGGGTTCTCTTCCACAATACACAGGATTGAGATTGAAGGGATCTGCGAAAGTTGTCGGAAGAAGGGAGAGGGCAAGAACTAACTATGGCCCCATTGCGTGAAAATGGGGCAATTCGGAAGAGACGTAGTATAATCCGGACAAAAGGAGAATCAAAAGACCGATGATAAGAAGAACCGGATTCTTGAACGATTTTTTGCGCGTCTCATTCATGAGAGGGATTCTAGGGGTCCGTACCCAAGGAGTCAAGGGTCTTTTTTGTCTTCCGGTATTTTCAGCATGGATTTTCGCTTTTTTCCTGATGCTTGCGGCAGGATGCCAGTCTGCCGAAACGGCTCACACGGCAGACCTGTCCGATGAAACGCCCACTCCGATCCGCTTCGACGCAAGACCGGTCCCAACGCTCCTTCCTCGAACGAATCTGTATCTTTTTTTCTCCTCCGACCGTCCCCTTTATTATCGTGAGGGAGAGTATTTTCAATACTGGCATAAACATTGGTTTGCTGCAGATGATCTGAGAGGACCCTGGAATCCGATCACTCCGTACCAGCTCCCGGATCTTCTACAAAGCGTTCCTCCCGATTATTATTATGACAATTTTCCTTACAAGCTTCGGAAGGAAAATTGAGATTTCTGAAAGACAAGGATTTTAAAGATAACGTCCCTCACCCCCGACGATACCGACGGGAATCCTGTCTCCGATTTTCACGTTTAGCCGGTTCGCGGCTGAATCTTCTCTGCTGAAAATTTCCAGCCACCGGGAACTATTGACTAGAACTCCCAACTCTCCGGGACGTATGTCCTGATATCTGCCTACAAATGGAATCTTTTCTCTGCCCAGGAGAATGTTGACCTCTGCAGGGTTTTTTTGGACATGGTAGCCAAGGAGAATGTTTCCGAAGTGGTCTGTGTTCCAGACGAGACAGTTTCCAGAGGATTGTTCCGGTATCGTCTTCAACTGCTCGGCCCTGATGGGTGAGGAGAAATCGAGAATCGGGGTTCCCTGTATCAGACGGATAAGAGCCGGTGCAAAAAAATCTCTTGCCTGAAATGTTGGAGAGGAATTTCCTTCCGGAAAAGAGCTTTTGTTCAGAAGATAAGCTTCCAGGGGACCCAGCCATTTAAGGAGTTGTTGGGGAAGTCCATTGTCAGGCAGGACAATCCATCCAAAGAAACCTCGCATAAGGATCCCTTGTCGCTCTGAGCCAACTCCCGGGTCGACAATGACCAGATGGTAAGAGTCTGCGGGAAACCACGGCAGCGAATCAAGCAGGAAGGGAAGCGCAAGGTCCGGTCGAAAAACGGGAAGATTGTGTGTAATGTCGACGATTCCTGGATTCTTGAGATGAGAGTACAAGACTCCTTTCAAAACTCCGACATAGGGATCGTTGTATCCAAAATCCGTTGCAAGGGTGATCAGAGGACTCTCTTTCAAGAGCGATCTCCTACGGGATGGGTTGGGAGGAAATCCGGAAATAAAGAAAAACGGCGCTCATCAGGATCAGAGAACCGAAAAATGCATACCAGAATGCCCGAACAGAAAGACTGATACCAAAAACGAAAAATCCCGTTCCGAAAGCAATATTGTAAAACTCTGAAAAGAAAATCTCTCTTTTTTTCTTTGCGATTTCCCGCAATCCGTCGTTTCGGAGAAACGTGAGGAATCCCTTTTTTGGCCAAAACCGGTTGATGGAGGAACCTTGTTGTCTCCCTACCACTGGTGTGTCAAGAATCGTCTCTTCCTGCCTGGCAAGATAGTATGTGAACAGTCCACCTGTGCTGAGAAGAAAAAGGGCCCCTTGAGGAGAACAAAGAGGAGCGAGGGAAAAAATGATCAAAAGAGAGCCGGTATAAACAGGATGCCGGATGTATCGGAATGGACCTGTTGTCTGGGTATTTTCTTTTCGGATCTTTGCTGACCAGATTTTTTGTCTTCCGATATAAGCTGTTCCAAGAAAACGGAAAAAAACTCCGGCAAGATAAACCCACCAACACAAGAGGACTCCGGCTTTCAGGGACAAAGTCCCTCTGATTGGCGATGCCAAGAGACGTGAAAGCAGTGGATATCCACCTGATTGATTCAATCTCCAGAGTATCAGGAAAATCAAAAGGTAAACGGGAATGCGTGCCTTATAGAGAAAATTGCCTTCCTGAATCTGTTCACCCGGAGGTTGAAGTGGATCGTTTCCTTGTGAATCCATGCAGGCTTTCTATCGATCCTATAACGATCCCTAGATTGACCGGTATTGGGCGACAAGATGTTTTTGTCGCTGACACAATCCTTAGTTGTTCGGAAATGGATGAAGTTCCCCCGATTCTTGCACAGTCCGAGAAAAGAGAACAAGGGTGAACAAAAACGGGATTCCCTCCAGCTTTTTTCGGCAAACTCATCCTGTATTACTGGATTGAAAGACTCCTCCGGGAACAGGAAAGACTCGGAGGGACCTCAAGTGCAGCAATGGGGGTACGGGGCTTTGATTTTTATTTTTAAGTTGATAGAATAAAAAGATTCCAAGCCGTGAATGCGGCAAGTTGAGGAGGAACATCTGGTATGTCAATTGAACAGGCTGTGTCAAAGGTAACACAAGTTGCAGAAGGTCAGGGAATGGGTGTCTCGGACCAGGATGTTATGTTGTCCGCGGAAGAAATGGATCGCCTTTACGCGGATACCCTGCGGAACCTTGATGAAGGATCTGTGGTGGAAGGAAGGGTGATCGAGATTTATCCGAGCGAGGTTGTTGTCGATATCGGTTATAAGTCAGAAGGTCACATCTCAAAGTCCGAGTTTTCTGAAGAAGAGATTCAGGCACTGAAGGTGGATGACATTATTCATGTCTACCTTGAAGAACGGGAAGATGTAAACGGTAACCTTGTCCTTTCAAAGGAGAAGGCTGACCGGATGAAAGTCTGGGATGCGATTGAAGAGCAGTTTAATCGCAGCGATGTCATCGAAGGACGCATTATATCCCGTATCAAGGGTGGCATGACTGTTGATGTTGGCCTGAAGGCCTTTTTGCCTGGTTCCCAGATTGATCTGCGGCCGGTTCGCGATATGGACCGCCTGATCGGACAGACCATCCAGGTCCGAATCATCAAGATGAATAAAAAGAGAGGGAACATCATCGTATCGCGGAGGGTTCTGCTCGAAGAGTGGCGGGATCGTCGCAAGAAGGTGACGATGGATGCCCTCAAGGAGGGCGAGGTCCTCGAGGGGATCGTTAAAAATATCACCGATTATGGTGCATTTATCGATCTTGGCGGGATTGACGGCCTCCTCCATATTACGGACATGTCCTGGGGGCGTGTGACCAATCCGCAGGAATTTATGAATGTTGGGGACAAGGTAAACGTAGTGGTCCTCAAGCATGACAAGGAAACCGGAAGGGTTTCTCTGGGTCTCAAGCAGCTGACGCCGGATCCCTGGACGACTGTCGGAAGCAGATATCCGGAGGGCACACGTGTTAATGCTCGCGTTGTATCGATTACGGATTATGGCGCGTTCCTGGAAATTGAGCCCGGGATCGAAGGGTTGATGCATGTGACGGAAATGAGCTGGAATCATGAGGTCAAGCATCCCAGCAAAATTATGTCCGTTGGAGATACCATAGAAGTTCAGGTTCTCAAGATCGACGAGAAAAATCGGAAGATCTCTCTGGGACTGAAGCAATTGGGCCCCAATCCGTGGGATGATGTGGAGGGTAAATACCCGGTCGGAGCGGTTGTTTCGGGTAAGATCAAGAGTCTGACAGACTTTGGTGCTTTTGTTGGCCTGGATGAAGGAATTGATGGCCTGATCCATATTTCGGATATGTCGTGGACCAAGCATGTCCGCCATCCTTCAGAAGTGTTTAAAAAGGGGCAGAAAGTTGATGTTGTCGTTCTGAAAATTGAGAAAGAACGTCAGCGTCTTTCTCTCGGCTTCAAGCAGGTGTCCGAGGATCCATGGGATTCAGATATCCCGTCCAGGTTTCCGGTGGGGTCCTTCCTGGATGGAGTTGTGACCAAAGTGATGGACTTCGGCTTTTTTGTTGAGCTTGCTGAAGGAATCGAAGGACTTGTTCATGTCAGTGAGGTGGACCTCGAATCGGGACAAAGACTTGATCAAGTCTATCAGCCCGGGATGTCTCTTCCTGTGCGGGTCATCAAGCTGGATCCGGCTGAGAGGAAGATCGGATTGTCCATGAAAGCTGTTTCTGCTGACGCCCCCCTGGAGCCAGCTCCGGCTGTAAGTGCGCAACCGGCACCCGGGAATGCAATGGAAGAGGCATTGAAGTCTGCACGAAAAAAAGGGAAAAAATCCACTGAGTCTCCAGAGGAAAATGCCTAACCTGTTTGTAGGGGGGAAGGGAGTCATCTGTCCTTTTCCCCCAATTTTTGTGTGGCGGGGATGATCCGAATCAAAAGGTTTGCCCGATACGTTGGTGTCTTTATCGCTGTAACAGCGTTGATCTTTCTCCTGGGTCGTGCAGCAGGCCATTTCGGTCGAGCTTTACCCCTTGTCGGCGGGGCCGAAATTGGTGTCATTCGTATTAATGGTGTCATTCTCCATTCCGAAAAGACCATTCACCAGATAAGAACACTCGCCTCTGATCCTGAGGTCAAGGCTATTTTGCTTCGGATTAACAGTCCGGGTGGAGCGGTCGTGCCCTCCCAGGATATTTATGAAGAAGTCCTGAAAGCGCGGAAAAAAGGAAAAATAGTTGTTTCATCCATCGGAACGGTGGGGGCATCCGGGGCCTACTATATCGCCTCGGCATCAGATTTCATCATGGCGAGCAGCGGCTCTCTCACCGGTTCCATCGGTGTTATCATGGAGCTTGCGGAGGTCAAGGACCTGCTCGATAAAATTGGTGTTCACAGTGAAGTTGTAAAAAGTGGAAAGATGAAAGATGTTGGTTCTCCGTTTCGGCCAATGACCGCCGATGAAAAAGCTTATATGAAATCTCTCCTTGATAATATTCATCAACAGTTTATTCTGGCGGTGTCCAAGGGAAGACATCTCAGTGTGGACAAAGTCGACCCGTTGGCAGATGGGCGTGTTTTTACAGGAGAGATGGCATTTCGATATCATCTTGTGGACGGTATAGGTGATTACCGGGATGCTCTCAGAAAAGCTGCTACAATGGCGCATCTTAAGGTTATCCCTGCTATTCGCGAATTTCATAAGAAGGGTGTGCTGAACTCCCTTATTTCGTCCAAGGTATCCACGCTTTTTGGGGGTGGCCTGGGGGAGTCAACCGGTTTTTGGTCCATCCTTCCGGGTTCTAAAATATAGTCCTATCAATGTGTTGGAGTTGTCGATGACCCGAGACGACCTGATAAAGCGAATTGCAGAAAAAAACGCTGGTATTTCCCTGTCTGATTCAAGAGAATTGGTCCTTGATCTTTTTGAGTCGATGAAGTCCGTTATTCTGGAAGGCGAGTCTCTGGAAATCCGACGCTTTGGTGTTTTTGAGATTCACCACCGGAAGCCGCGAATTGCCAGAAATCCCAGAACAGGGGAAAAAGTGTCTGTAGGAGAGCGCAAGAGCCTTATTTTTCGGCCAGGTAAAATCTTGAAACTTCGGATGAAAAATCTGACAAGGAAGTCCATCTGATGTTTGAAAGTCTTACGGAAAGATTTGATCGGGTTCTCCGAAAGATCACCGGACGAGGTCTCTTGAGTGAGGCTCAGGTGGATGAAACCCTCAGGGAAATACGGGTTGCTTTGCTTGAAGCCGATGTGAACCTTGATGTGGTGAAATCCTTTACAGAGCAGCTCCGTACCCGCCTGAAAGGGGCAGAAGTCAAGGAAGGACTGACTCCTCCCCAGACTGTTCTGAAAGAAGTTTTCGATGAAGTCGTTCATCTTTTGGGAGATCAAAAAGCGAATCTTCAGCTCTCCTCAAAGCCTCCCACTGTGATTATGTTGATGGGGTTGCAGGGGTCAGGAAAAACAACCACAGCAGCAAAACTGGCCTACCATTTTCGCCAGTCTGGCCGTCGGGTACTCCTTGTTGCATCAGATTTGGCAAGACTTGCTGCGGTTGAACAATTGAAAGTTCTTGGAGAGCAGATTAACGTTCCTGTCGTCGGCCCAGAGGAGGGGGTTTCCAACCCACGGGACATGTTTCCAAAAGTTCGGAAGAAGTGGATCGAGGGGATGCATGAGGTTGTTATTCTGGATACAGCGGGCCGCTTGAGCATCGACCAAAATCTGATGAAGGAGCTGTCGGACCTCCGTGAGTTGTATAAACCTAAAGAGGCTTTGCTGGTTCTTGATGCAATGACGGGGCAAGAATCCGTTCATGTTGCAAAGGCTTTTGATGAAACCATCGGAATAGATGGCGTGATCTTTACCAAGCTTGATGGAGATGCCAGGGGTGGAGCCATCCTTTCCATTCGAAGTGTGATGGGGAAACCGATCAAGTTTGTGGGAGTCGGCGAAAAGATAGACAAGCTTGAGCCTTTTCACCCGGATAGAATGGCTTCCCGTATTATTGGTATGGGGGATATCCAGACTCTTCTTGAAAAGGCCCAGTCTGCTGTTTCTGCAGAAAAGGCACGTCAGATCGTTACAAAGGCTTCAGCGAACCAGATTTCTCTTGAGGATTTTCTGGAGCAGATCCGAAGCATGAAAAAAATGGGCTCTGCTGATGAACTGTTATCGATGATTCCGGGAGCATCGTCCTTAAAATCTCAGGTGGATTTTGAAAAAGTGGAATCTGAAATGAAAAGGACGGAGGCTATTATCTTATCGATGACGCGTATGGAGCGTCTTCACCCCGAAAAACTGGACGGATCGCGACGTCGAAGGATTGCGAAAGGCTCCGGAACAACTGTCCAGACTGTCAATCAGGTTTTGAAACAATTTGAACAAGTTCGAAAGATGATGAAGACTGCCCTGAAACCAAATGGCATGAGGGCTTTGAAGTCTTTGCTTCCGTTCTGAAGCAAAGAGTGAAGATATTCAACTTTTTAATTTGAGGAGAAAAGATTGTCTGTACGTATTCGATTGGCGAGACATGGCAGAAGGAAACAACCGGTCTACCGGATAGTTGTTGCTGATTCCCGATCCCCCAGGAATGGAAGATTCTTGGAGGTTATTGGTTCCTACAATCCTCAGAATAATGATGAAGTCCGGCTGGATTCCGGAAAGCTTGATGAATGGGTT
>JAMCWZ010000118.1:0-5138 GCA_023480765.1 Nitrospirota bacterium | reverse complement strand
AAAAAGGTGCTCAGCCGTCGGAAACTGTTCATAGACTGATTCGGAAGATTTCCCGGCCTCACTCCTGAGACACCTGATTCTGGCAGTTTCATCCGCATCAGGAGGGTTTTCATTCATGAGAGCTCTGATCGAAATGATTGCACGATCCCTGGTAGATTCCCCCGAACAGGTCGTTGTCAATGAAACTGATGCGGAAAGGATTGTGGTGATAGAATTAAAAGTTGCTCCCGCCGATTTGGGAAAAGTGATAGGGCGAGGAGGGAAAACGGCGTCAGCAATGCGCGTGCTTTTAAATGCGGCAGGAACCCGTGTAGGGAAACGCTATGTTCTGGAAATTTTGGAGTAGTTGGAGCAACAGACATTGGATGATTTGACAAATCTTACTCTTGTTGGACAGATCGGTCGTCCTCATGGGGTAAAAGGTTTTTTTTTGTCCGGAATACATCCTCGCTTTTATTGGAGATTCTTGAGGAGGGGCTAAAAAGTATTTATTGTGGTCCTTCGGAAGATCGTCTAGAGACGTTTTCAATAGAAGAGTATAGACAGCACGGTGATGGGGCTCTTCTTTTGAAAATGGAGGGACTGGACTCTCCGGAAGCTGTAAAAACCAGGTCTCGATGGGGCCTCTATAGTGCCATGGGAGGAATATCTCCTGAAGGCGAAGGGGATATTTTTTGGGTCTCCGAATTGCTTGGCATGTCTGTCTATGATGTGGACTCCGGCAATATGGTCGGTCAGATCGTTTCCTGTTATGAAAGACCAGGGCAAGATCTGATCGGTATTGACTTCCGGGGAACAGAAATTCTTTGTCCTTTGGTAGATCCGCTTGTTCCGAAGATTGACCGGAAAAGGCGAGAGGTTTTTGTTCAATGGACAGTTGTCGGACCTTTGTCGTCATAACTCTCTTTCCGGAACCCGTCTTGGGAATGTTAAATTCGAGCATTCTCAAAAAGGCTCAAGACAAAGGTCTTGTTCGCTTCATTGTCTTAAACCTTCGTGACTTTGGAAACGGACGTTATCGATCAACGGACGATTATCCTTATGGCGGTGGCGGAGGAATGATTCTTCGTCCTGAACCGGTTTTTCGGGCCCTTCAGTTTGCGCGGAAGATATTGGATGTCCCTCTTGAAGACACACAGAAGGGAGCTCCTCCTTCCCTAAGGATTGTTTACCCGACTCCGCAGGGGCAAGTTTTTCATCAAAAGGATGCTTGGGCCTGGTCTCTTGATCCACGTCCGATTCTCTTTCTGGCAGGGCACTATGAGGGGATAGACGAGCGCATTCTGCTGGGAAACCCGATTGAAGAGTGGTCTGCAGGAGATTACGTCTTGACTGGAGGAGAGCTGCCGTCTTTGTCAATGATTGATGCAGTCGTAAGGTTGTTGCCCGGAGTCTTGTCTGATCCCCAGGCGCCCCAGAAGGAAACTTTTTCGGGGGAGATGTTTGATTATCCTCAATACACAAGACCCCCTGTGTTTGAAGGGATGGAAGTTCCCGAGGTACTACTTTCCGGAAATCATGCCCGGATTGTTCAATTCCGTCGGGAAAAAGCTCGGGAAAAAACGTTAAGAGTCCGTCCGGAGCTGTTGGAGTAGAGTGTCCGGTTATTGGAAAGTGAAATCCGGTAAAATCAGACAATGAAAATGGAAAGGTGAAAAAATGAACGTTCTGGATCAGGTTGAACAATTGTACTTCAAGGAAAATCCCATCGATGTGAAAATTGGAGAAACAGTCAAGGTCCATCTTAAGATCGTTGAAGGAGAGAAGGAACGCGTTCAGGTATTCGAAGGGGTCGTGATTGCCCTCCGAGGCGGAGGAACCCGGGCGATGATGACTGTTCGGAAAATTTCCTTTGGGGTTGGCGTTGAGAGGATGTTTCCCCTGCATTCTCCACAGATTGTCAAGGTTGACAGGGTCCGCGCCGGAAAAGTTCGAAGGGCCAAACTGTATTATTTGAGAACGAAAAAGGGCAAGGCAGCCAGACTTCAGGAAGTGGAAGGCAAGAAAGACGCTTGATCCAAGCAATTCCATGACTTTTCCACAGGCGGATATCGAGAGAGAATTTTACAAAAAAGGTTTTCTTCGCGTCGCCGGTGTGGACGAGGTGGGACGAGGCGCATTGGCTGGTCCAGTCGTGGCTGCGGCTGTTATTCTTCCAATGCCCTTGGAGTTTTTTGAAAATATTGGAGTTCGTGACTCAAAGCTTCTTTCCCCTTCAAAAAGGGTGGCATTAAGTGATAAGCTCCGCTCTCTTCTTTTTTCCTGGTCCGTAGGCGAAGCAACAGTTTCAGAGATCAATGCCCTAAACATTCGTCGAGCAACCCTCCTTGCAATGAGAAGAGCAGTGGAAGGATTAGCGGAGTCCCCCGATGTTCTTCTTGTGGATGGTCGAGAAATCGTTCCTGATCTTGTATGCAAACAGGAACCCTTCACTGGCGGGGACAGAAGGGTTCTTTCTATCGCAGCCGCTTCAATCATTGCAAAAGTTTACAGAGACAACATGATGTCCGAACTGGACAAAACTTATGCTGGGTATGGTCTTGCGGAAAACAAGGGATATGGGACGGCGCAACATCGGGACGGGCTTCTTCTCCAGGGAGTTTCTTCCATTCATCGGACTGTATTTTGTAAGACTTTTTTGGAACCTTTCCGGCAAAGAGCGATTTTTAAAAAGGAAGTTTCTCCTTTATCCTCAGATTCTGACCCCCTGGTATAGAAACTTTTTATGTCCCACCTGACGCGTTCGTCTTATCTCCTCTTTATTCTGGTATCGTCGATACCTTTTGCTTTTATCCTTTGGATCTCTTCTCTTTTTTTTGTGACAAAAACCCAGACGGAGAACCTCTATCCGGCGATTCACATGATTGTCGTTCTGAAGCATGCGACCAATAACAAGGATATGAATGCTCTCCTGGACAGAATTTCAGAGATAACGGGTGAAAAATCTGTCCGGCTGATCTCCACCAAGGAGATCGCAGGTTTTCTTCCCGCCTTAAAAGATGGAGAGTCTGTCCGGATCCCTTCCCGGTTTCAGCATATCTTGTCTGTGCGCATCTCATATGGGAAAAACACTCAAGGCCAACGGACATATCTTCTTCCCCAGATAAATTCATTGAAAGATTTTTTGGAAAAGGATCCGCATGTTTTGATGATTGAGCTGAATGAAGCTTGGGCATCCCGTCTCGACTTCTTGAACAGAATCATGGATAAGGTCAAAGACGTTGGTTTGTTGCTTTTGCTTCTGACAACCCTTGCGATTTTTATTTACTGGATCCAGATTTTTCGCCTCGAATGGTCACCAAAAAAGTTGAAGGAAGAGACTGTCGTCCCCCGCCAAGGAACCCCGGAACGCAAACGAATGTGGGACCCCACCCCCTTACCGGAAGAGCCGGAAAGTGAGTCACTCGGGGACTCTCCAGTGCCTCTTTTTTGGGGAGGGGGGATTGCAGGTTTTTTTTCCGGTTTGATCGCTCTTCTTTCTCTGATGGTTCTCCATCCTGTTCTTTATCCGGACGGCCTTGATCCTTTTTTTCATCCTGGAATTCATGGGAAAACAGTTGATCTCAACTGGTTTCTTTTTCCTGTCATGACAGGAGCATTCGGGTGGCTTTCTTCCGTTCTTTCCCGTATCTGATTCTGATCGCCCTGGAAATTGCTTTCTCCACGCCTCTTTTCCTTCATGCGGAACCCGCTCCGGCAGGAAAGAAAAAATTGAGTCGTGAGATTGCTGAACATAAAAAAGAATATGAAAAATTAAAAAAAGAACTGATTCAAAACAAGAAACTCGAAAAGAAATATTTGAATAAGAGAGACGATTTGAAGTTCAGGATGCTTGAACTTCGGATGGATCAAGAGAAGATCCATATGCAAATCGAGCAGAACCACATGAACGAGATTCGTTTTTCCAGACAATTATCCCATCTTGATCAAGAGATCCGGTCCGAAAAAACATCTCTCCGATCCCATCAAGTGATTGAAGGTGTACAGGAAGTCCTTGTCTTAAAGAATGCTGCAACAGCCTACCTTGTCCGTAAAGATCAAACACCTGAATCATCGATTGATATGCTGGGGGTCTGGGTTTCCGATGCATCCCTCCGGCAAATGCAGAGAAAAATTTCCCGTGACAAAGTTCTTGAGGCGTCGACTTCAATCAAAATGGACGAGCTTTATCGTAGAAGAGACAGAATATTGCGGATGGAAGACCGGCGCAAACGGGAAGAAAAAGACGAAAAGAAGCAGATGGATCGGATCCAGAGACAAATCGCAACCTTGAAAGAACGGGCGTCCGGTCTTGAAAAAAACAATGAACTCATTTTGTCCAAAACCCAGAAACTGCTGAAATTGATTCACCACCTTCGCCTGGTGGAGTTGAGGAATCGACATAGGCACCTCCATCACTTCTCTCCGGTCAGACTCAAGATCAGGGGGCTTTTGTGGCCAGTGAACGGGAAAATTATTGAGTCTTTCGGTCGATTCCACGACGGGGTGGATATTGCTGCTGCCGCTGGAAGTCCGGTACGAAGTGCCGAAACCGGACGAATCCTTTTTGCCCGACATTATTCGGGATACGGGAAACTTGTTATCGTCAATCACGGTCATCATGTCTATTCTCTTTATGGGCATATGAAAACTATCCGGGTAAAAGAGGGGCAGATTGTTCGAAAAGGTGAACTCCTTGGGACGGCGGGAGGAGGAGGGACCAATGGACATTCAACCATTTTCTTTGGATTGACCCATTTTGGAAATCCCGTGAACCCTCTCCCCTATCTGGGACAAAAAAGCCATTGAGTTTTTAGTCCTTCCGGATCGGTTCTTCTTGGGAAATGAAAGAGATGGGTGTGACTCTCGAGAACGTTCTTGGCTTTGGATGAGTTCCCGTTAAATCCTTGGAAATTTCTTGCTCATCGAACTTTGTCATGCTAATCTTTGCCTTAATAAGTTTTTCTTTCGTTGCAACTGGTGGTTCTGTCTGGGGCAAAAGGGCAGAGCGGGATATGTTTCCCGAGCGGGAAGGGGTATGTGCTTGATATGTGGAAGACAATAATGAAAACAGGAAACGTCTTGTTGATTCTTGCAATTGGCATTCTTGTCGGGGGTGTTGGTCATGCGGTGTTTGCCGATGGAGGAACCGATCGCTC
>JAMCWZ010000094.1 GCA_023480765.1 Nitrospirota bacterium | reverse complement strand
TCTATAATATCGCCTTTCCGACCTCGTCGGACGGCTGGATCGTGGGTGTCGGCGGCATGATCCTTCATAAGGGAAGCTGATCAGGGCATTTTGAGAGGCCGAAGGCGGCCGGCTTCCCGATGGAGGGAGCCGGCCTTTTTTGTCCCGACGGGGACTAAAAACCCGAAACGGGACTGTGATAGGATGTTCGCATGATCAATTTTATTCCGTTGACCTTTTTTGGTCTGATTGCCCTCGTGGGTGGAGCCTTTTTTGTTCACGGCTTCTTGAACCGGCAGAAGATCTTTCAATCCTTCCGCTCGTTTTCGGAAAGCCTTCAGGGAGCGGCGGGGCGCGATCATGTTGCCGCTTATCCCTGGATGCGCGGAAAATGGAAAGACAGGGATCTGAAGATCTTTTTTCACACGTCCGAAAACCATACTGTCAGTGTGTTGAATCTGGTCATCGATCTGGAGACACGGACTCCCCGGAAGTTTGTTCTTCTTCAGAAAGAGGGATTCCGCAAGCCCAAGCCGGATCAGCTCCAGAAACTGGAAGAAGAAGTCGGTCCGCTGCTCGGAGATGCGGGTGTGCCGTTTGACGTGCGATCTCCCGAAGGCGAAGCGACGAGAGAAATCCTCTCCCATCCGGAGATCCGGAAGACCCTGTCTGAATTGACCGGTTACAACCAGATTCTGGTCTGGGACGGCAGACTGATGGCGTCCCGTCAGTTTGACGGCGTGGATGAAGTCACGCCTGAACGGCTGGAACAGGCCGTGTCTTTGCTTGAACGTCTCTCGATTCCGATGGAGATGGAGGAGAAGGTTGCCGTCTCCTGAAAAACATGTGGGCATTCTGTTGCTGAAAAGTCCGGAATGGTCCATTTTTCAGTCGGTCGTTCGTTTGTCTGTTGCGCTCCTCGATGAAAAGGCCCGTCTGACGCTCTTCCTCATGGACGATGCTGTTTTGGGCCTCTATCCCCGCCAACCCGGTAAACCGCTGACGTACCCTCTTTACCCGATCATCGAAAAAGGCGGGACAGTTCTGGTTTGCCAGTCGACGGCTGAACCGAGAGGACTTACGGCCGACAGGCTTCCGTCGGGGGTCCGGTTTGAAACCCAGGTCCGTCTCGGACGACTTGCGGACGAAGTGGATCTCTTTCTCCCGTTTGTCTAGGATTTTCGGAGAGGCTTTGACTGCTTCCGAATGTCCGTCTATGGAGTTTCCCCCATGTCAGGAAAAAAACGGGTGCTGTTTCTGTTTGAAGATTCCCCGGCTTCACATCTCCGCTTCTTTGAAGGGATGCGGATGGCTCTCGGATTCTCGGTCACCCATCCCCAAATGGAACTTCTTCTTCTGGGCAGTGCTGTTCAGGCTATCCGTCATTTTCGTCCGGAAGAGATTGGCTTGCCCCGGGAAATGCTCGAATTCTTCCCCCTGTTCATCGATCTGGGAGTCCGCATGTTTGCGGATGCCCGGCGTCTGGAGGAAGAAGGACTGGAAAAGAGGATTCCGTCGTTTCTGATTCCTCTTGATGCGTCGGATATCCGGAAAAAGATTCGGGAGGCGGATCTCGTCATTCCATTTTCGCGTCCGGCGGGAGAACGATGATGGAGAAAATGCTTTTTCTTGTCGGATGCTGTCCCCCCCCGGAGTGGTTCATCGCGATGCTCGAAGACTGTCAGAAAAACCCTTCGGAAAAGGATGTTACTGTTCTTCTGTGGGGGGAGGGAGTCTACAACTCCCGGGACCGTTTCCCCGGGGCACTGGTGATGCGTCAGGACTCGGAAGGCAGAGGCCTTGATCCCGGAGACAGGGCTCTCACGGATGGGGAGGCGGCCCGGATGATTCTGGAGGCCTCTCGCGTGGTGACCTGCTCCTGATGAGGAGCCTGGTGAACCGGTTCTCTCTTCCCGCTCCGGATCGCCGGCCGGGACTTCAACAGATACTCGGCGTAACCGGTGTCCTTTTTTTCTCCTGTCTCGTCGCTCTCTCCCTTCTTCCAGCTTCCTGGACAGGTCTTGACCCCGTCGAACAGAACACCCGTTTCGTGCTCGCGCCTCCGGGGACGTCCGGTCATCTCCTGGGCTGCGATTTCCTCGGAAGAGATAATCTGTCCAGGCTGGTGTCGGGATCGACGGTCTCTCTTTTTATCGGGGTCTCTGTCGGTTTTTTGTCCACGTTGATCGGAACCTTCTGGGGACTTCTGTCCGGCTATCGCGGGGGGGTATTCGATACGGTCCTGATGCGTCTATTGGAGGTCTGGTATGCCCTTCCGGAGCTTCTGATCGCAACGATTCTGATGCTGGCGCTCGGCCATGGAGTTTTCGCTGTCGTTGTGTCCCTCAGTATCGGTGGATGGATGGGAGTTGCGCGGGTCGTTCGCGGAGAAACATTAAAGATCCGGGAGCAGGCCTACCTCGAAGCGGCCCGATCGATCGGCGCTTCTCCTGTCCGTCTGGTCTTTCGTCATTTTTTGCCGAATCTGCTCCCTGTTCTTTTCGTTCTGCTCCTCTTCCGGATCCCGGGAGGGATTCTGGGAGAGTCCACGTTGAGTTTTCTGGGGCTCGGCCTGTCTCCCCCCGCATCGAGCTGGGGAACTCTGGTGAACGAGGGGTGGAAAGCCCTGCCGCTGACCCCCTGGATTTTGGCGTTTCCGGCCATTCTGATCGTTCTGGCACTCCTGGCGTTCCAGTGGTTCGGGGAGTCTCATGGGAAGAGGTGGCTGAAATGAATCGGTTCGTCCGTCGGTTCCTGGCGTCGATCTTATTGGTGTGGGCGGTTTTCACGCTGACTTTTTTCCTGTCTCGCTGGGCGCCGGGCAGCCCTTTCCAGGGAGAGAGAAAGCTTCCCCCCGAGATCATGCGGTCCATCCTGGCGTATTATCATCTCGATCGCCCTCTGTCGGTCCAGTACTGGGAAGCTCTCAAAAAGACGGCCATGGGGGATTGGGGAAGTTCCTTCAAGAACCCGGGGATCCGGGTTTCCGAGATTAT
>JAMCWZ010000040.1 GCA_023480765.1 Nitrospirota bacterium | reverse complement strand
GAAGCGACCGCGCGAGGGGGCCTGACGCATAAAAAAAGGACTGGTTTCTTGCGCGGAGAAAGGCCGCAATGTTTTTTGCCCGCTGTTTTGCCTCGGGATCTCCTCCTCCTCCGAAGGACAGCAGGAGTGTCTCCCGGTGTTCGGGAATGCCGAGTCTTTTACGGGATTCTTCTCGAGAAAAAAGAGGATCGGCCGGAAGAACTGGTCCGGTCCAGGAAAGTCTGGGATCGCTCTTCAGAAACGAGGGAAGCGGGACCGAATCCTTGTCATGGGGAACCAGAATGCGGTGATATCGTCTTAACACCTGGTGCAGGTATGGATCTTCCGCCCGTCGGACATGTTGCTCCCGGAAAATGAAAGCCTTGTGAATGGGCCAATCCATCGTCGGTGACAGTTCTTTTTCGGGGCCTTCGGGAAAGGTGTCGGTCACAAGGACATGGGGATCGAAGGAGGCGACTGCCTGGAGAATGAGGGGGCGAACCGTCTGGAGGTACGATTTCGCGGTCAGACCGCCTGTCCGGGCCCTGTTTCGGCCGGGGATCCGGATGGCATAGAACGGACAGGTGTCCGGAAAGGGGGCGGCTTCCGACTGGGTCAGAAAGAGGATTTCCGACGACGGCGACGCTTTGGACAGGGCCTGGGCGACGTTCAGAAGCCGTGTAAGATGACCGATCCCCAATCCGTTTGAAGCGTAGAACAAAAATCGCATCAGGAAACATCCGGAGAAGAACCAAGAGAGCCTTGCCGGTCGTCGCGATATCCGCTTCCGGCCAGATCCGCCGGATGATCCCCGGAGATATCCACATGGACGGGTTGCTGCTCCGAATGCATCATCCAGTCCAGAAGCATCATATCACCGAACGACATTCCGCTCCCCATGAACGGCATCCCCCCCTGGTAAAAGGAAGGAGGAGGGGCATAGGTCCCGGTGCGCTGGTAGTTCTGGTCCATTTCCGCCAGGCATTTCGGGCAGGCGCGGGCGTAGGCAACCTTGCCGTCGCGCTCAAGGGAGATGGTTCGTCCTTCCCGCGCGTCCGCACCGCAGAACACGCATTTGTCCGGATGAAAGGAGGTGTTTCCGGGAGGAGGTTCGGAGGAGGGGTTTTCCTGGGAATTGTTGCCGGGAATTTCCCGGTCTGACCCTGAAGTGTCCTGGCCTTTGTCTCCCATGAGGTTCCGGATTTCAAGAATGGCCTGATCGACGGGTGTCAGGGATTCCTCGAACTTCTGGTGGATAACGGCCCAGTTGGTGGAAGGAACGTCCGGTGTCCTCAGGTAGGTCAGGGCCGTTGTGTATGCCTGGTCGAGACGGTGAAAGGCATTTTCGAGGGCCTCCTTTTTTTCGGGATGGTCCAGAAGATAATAGTTTTTCTCATCCCGGAGCTTGTCGACCGATGCCATGAGCCTTGCCCCTGTCTCTTCCATTTCCTTCTTGTGCTGTTGTCCGTCGTCTTTTGATTTTTGTCCGCCCATCTTTCCCGCTACAAACAGAAGAACCCCGATCGCCAGGATGGCAATGAGAGCGATTGTCAGGAGGTGGGAGGAATGGTGTTCGGCCGGCATTCCCATCATCAGAGGCTGGCTCGCTGTTCTTGCCCCGTCCGGGATCGGGAGACCCTGGGCGGACAATTCCTGTTCGAGGCGCTTTCGCAGGGCAAGGACATGGTCCCGGTTGTGCGCGAAGGACAGCGAAGGATTCGTCTGGATAGCCTGGTTGAGATACCGCAAGGCGTCATGTTCTTCCCGGAGATGATGAGACGACAGGGCCATGAAATAGAGGTATTTCCCTGTCCCTGTGGGCTGATGCCGATGAAGGTCCCGAAAAACATTGAACGCGGCTTCCGCGTTCCCGTCATGATAGAGAGACAGGCCTTTTTCGAACGAGGAGTCCGCAAAGGCGGGACAGACGAGGGCAAGAGAAAGTGCCAAACCGGAGAAAAAACGGACGAGCCTACGAAAAATCCGGGGTGACATGTTCATCAGGGGGTCCCCATTTTCTTCTTGAGTGCGGCCAATTCCTCGTCGACGGGGGTCTGGGTCTGATCGAGCGCCCGGAAGGCCGCTTCCGTGTCGGAGCCGGTCTTCTGGTCCGCCAGCTCTTTTGTCGCCTGCGCCTGGGCTTCCATCCGGTCGATCTTGTCGGACATCCTGGTCATTTCCCGTCCGATATGATCCGGATCGATCTCGGCCCGGATGGCATTGATTTCTTCCTTGGATTTTGCCCGTTCTTCCTTGAGGGAAAGAAGAGACTGTCGGTTCCGGAAGTCGTCCCGCAGCTGACGGAGCTTTTCGAGATCGTTCTTCAGCTCGGAAACCACGGTTTCCTGGTCGGTCTTCTGCCGGTTCAGGTCGACAAGGTTTGCGGACAGGCGGGCTTTTTCCTCCAGGGCTTTTTTCGCCAGGTCGTCGTTCCCGGCCTTGACGGCTTTTTCGGCCCTTTCCTGATAGAGCCGGACGCCCTCTTCCGTTTCCCGAACTTTCTGTTCGAGGAGCTTGATTTCCGCCATTTCCTTCACCAGTGCGCCCTGGGCCCGGTCCAGCTTGTCGTCCAGTTCTTCCAGCTTCTGGTTGATGATGGCGGCGGGGTCTTCCAGCTTGTCCGCCAGCTCGTTCGCATTGGCCTTAAAAATTGTCTTGAAACGTTCAAAGATACTCATCCAAAAACCTCCTGAAATTGGTCCTCTACGAAGTTAAGTCCGTCATGGAGACGTCTTCTTCGGAGCGGAAGACGGAAAACTTCCGGAAGAAGGAGAAGACGGGTTGAAGTATCCTTTGTAGGGGCGATCATCAAAAAATCCTGTCTGACCGGGGAAAGGGATCTGTTTTCTGGGAACGACCGCATTTTGGGACACATGAAGAAAGCGGCCTCGACCACCCCGGATCCGTCCGGCGGGAGTGCGGATTTCGTTCGAACGGGCGATGGAGACAAACTGGCTGTCCTGGAAGAATCCGAGCAACGCATAGAGCGACCGGCCCGAACTCCAGAGAGGAATAAACCAGGAGG
>JAMCWZ010000073.1 GCA_023480765.1 Nitrospirota bacterium | reverse complement strand
GAATGCGTTCTCCCGTCTCCGTCAGGATGCCGGAGGAGGCTTCAATGCTCTCTTTCTCTTCATTCATCCTGCGAGAGAGCAGGACCATGCTTTCCCGGGTCCGGGAGAGCGACTCTCCAAAAAAAAGCATCCGCGAAAAAAGATTCCGGATGGCATCGTTTTCCCTTTTGAGTCTCGAATTCTCTTCTTCCAGAAGGTCCAGACGGGAAGAGAACGAGGAATTCCCCCTGTCTTCCGGGGATTTAGGTGGTAAATTCTTTGGAGCAGAGGGTTCTTGAGATTCATTTTTTGTGGATCGATGAAAAAGTCCCACCTTCATTCCTCCGTTGCACACTCTCTTTTGTTAACGATGGCATCCTTCAAACGACCGGGCTCTGGCCTGATAGTCTCTTATCGGAACAAAAAACGATCCGGACCATCGTAGGTCGTTGTGATGAGACATGCAGCGCGGACAGATTTTTTGAAAGACTGGCCTGAGAACGGAACCAATCACCCGTTCAGCTCCTGTTTATGCCGTCCTTACGGTCGATTTCCAGGAAGTGCGTGGGTCCTTGAAAGAAAAGAGTGATGAGAGAAAATCGGTCAACCCTGAAAATTCATCACCTTCGGATGGAAGTTGCGACAGACATCCAGGATCGGAAAAGCCCGACTATGTTCAGGGAACATTCTTTGACAAGAGTGGTGCCGAAGGCGGGACTTGAACCCGCACGGGTTTCCCCACACGCCCCTCAAACGTGCGTGTCTACCATTCCACCACTTCGGCACAGACGGGAAGTTTAAGGGAGCTGCATTCTAGCAGAGAATGCTTCCCTTTGCCAAATCATGAAGATGCTGGCGTCAGGAAGAATTCCCTCCCCTCCGGGACGGACGCCCGGAAAGGGACTGAAGAAAATAGCCGATGTAAAACGTCAGGACGCCCAGTATAAAAATCTTCAACAGAAACATCATGGTCATGTTCTGGAAAAAAAACAGGACAACATCCAGAAATGTAATTGCCAGTCCGACGATCTGTATGAATCGGGAAAGAATATACATATCACTGTCCGATCTAATGGGTGGAAAGACGGTCCTCCAGTTTCCGGTAAACTGTTTTCCCGAGACGTTCCTGATATTGAACCAGACGGTCTTCCCGTCCGGGAGTCCGAAGAGCCCATGCGAGCGAAAATGTTTCCAGAACCTTTCGTATGTCCGGTCGGTCCCACCCGCTGTCCAGAAGGATCTGTCTCAACAGCGCATGTTCCCGGGCATATTCCGGAATGCTTGCCTCCTGCAGCTTCTGCCCCAGGAACTCCCCTGTTTCGCGGACGAGCAACGGATCCGGAGGCTCCGATCCGACGGACACGAGGAGAGGTGAATGGTCCTGCACATACGGAAGAGCCACCGGATTCCCCGCTGACGGCGTCGCCTGGTTGACGAAGCCGTTCGATCGTGCGGATATGCCTGTATTGACGTCCGGATGTTCCGTCAGAGCCAAAACGAGCGAAAATCGTCTTTCATCCCCGGCAATGTACCGCCGACGAACCCACCGGATCCGTCCCGAACGGGCAAGTTCCAGCAGATCCGGGGTCAGAGAGGGGGAGACGACCGTCACAATGGCTCCGCTTTCCAGAAGAACCGGAACCTTTCGGGACGCCACATTTCCACCACCGACAACCAGGACCGTCCGGCGGGACAAATCCAGATAGACGGGATAACGCCTCACGATTCCGGCTGTCCGATCAGACCTTCTTTTTTCCAGAAAGCCAGCAGGATCGATGATTTCCGTGCATACTTCGACTTGGGGAATTGCTGGATCAGTCTCTTTAACAGACGCACGGCCTGATGCCTTTGTTTCAGATGAAACTTGGAGAGGGCAAAATAGAATTCGGCCCGGTCGTATTTCCGGGAATCGGGGTATTTGAGCAGAATCGTGTGAAACCGGTAGGAAGCAGCCTTGAACCTTTTTGTCTTATAGTAGAAATACCCCACGTAAAAGTGAACGCGTGAGAGACGGTCCCGGCAGACGGCAATTTTTTTCTGGGCCTTCCCCACATAACTGGAATCCGGGAATTCATCAATCACTTTTTGAAAATCCGCCAGGGCTTTCCGGACCGGCGTCGGGTCCCGGTCGACCGAGAGAATCTGGTAATAGTCGCACATCCCCATCCGATACTGGGCGAAAGCCGCCAGGGGATGCGTCGGGTGAAGTTCGAGAAACCGTTTGTATTCCCCTCGCGCCTCGATGAAATCCCCTTTGAAATAAAATCGGGAGGCTTCGTCCAGAAGAGCGGACGTCCCGTAGGCGTGCGTCCGGAAACTATAGGTGTGCTCGTCTTTCGGTTTCGGAGGCATAAGCCCGAGATACGTGCATCCGTTCAGAAAAGGCCACAGAAAAACCAGAAGGAGAAGGCCTCCCCGATACCGGAAAGGGAAGTTTTTTTTCGGGAGCAATCGTTTTCCTCCGAACACAAACACGATTATGATATTCACACATTCACGGACAGAAACTGCCAAGACTAATTGACTGCCATTTTCGGGGCTCATATGTCAACTTTCGACACCCTTTCTCATCCCGTCTATCTCTGCGGCATCGGCTGGACACGATTTCTCGAAAAAAAAGCGTGTCTGCCGGGGAAAAACGGAGGACCGCCTGCGATGCCGCAAGAATCACTGACCGGGATCAAGACCCGGACGTTCGCAGGAGACCATGGAGTCGAATCCCTTGCCGAAATGGCCATTCGGGATCTGTTGGGCGACCATCCCGACCGGCTGGACACCATCGACTTCCTGATGATGACGTCCACGTCACCCGGCATTCTGCTCCCGGCCACATCCTCCATTGTCGGCGGACGCCTCTTCCGGGAAAAAACCGTCCCTTGCGTGGACATCGGAGGATCCTGCAGCGGTTCCCTGGTCGCCCTGTCTGCCGGTTCCTCTCTCCTTTGCTCGGGATCGGTCCAAAATCTTCTCATTGTGAGTGCCGAAAAAAAAACGGCTCAGCTTTGCCCGACCCATGGCCCCGAGACCGCCGGGATTTTTGGCGA
>JAMCWZ010000013.1 GCA_023480765.1 Nitrospirota bacterium | reverse complement strand
GGATTGTTGGGAGAATTTAGGACAAGAATCCGGGAACGGGGTGTAATCGCTGCTTCAACCGCTTCCGGGGTGAGACGAAAGCCGTCTTCTTCCCGGCAGGGAACAAAAACAGGTTCTCCTCCGTTCAGATAGATCTGGTCGGGATAGGAAACCCAGGCGGGGCTCGGAAGAAGAACCTGGTCCCCGGGGTTCACAAGGGCCTGGAAAATCTGAAACAGGGAGTGCTTGGCTCCACAGGAAACAACAATATCCTTGGGGGTGTAGGTGATCTTCTGATCGCGCTCGAATTTTGCCACGATCGCTTCCTTCAGCTCGGAGATGCCGCCCACGGCTGTGTATTTGGTGAATCCGTCCCGGATCGCTTTTATCGCAGCCTCCCCCACTTCTTCGGGGGTCCGGAAATCCGGCTCGCCTCCCGAGAAATCAAGGACATCAATCCCCTGCTCCTTCAGTTCCCGCGCGCGGGCCGCCAGCTGGAGCGTCGGAGAAGGTTTCAGGCGGGAAAGACGGTTGGAAAGGGTAAATTTGGGCGTCTGGCTCATTCCGTATCGCTCCGGAAAAATTTTTTCTTGAGGGCTTCTTCGACCGTCGGCGGGACAAGCATGGCAAGATCGCCGCCCAGTTCGGAAATTTCCCTGATCATGGTAGAGGTGATGAACATGTATTTTTCGCTGGGCATCAAAAAGACGGTCTCGATATCCCTGGCGAGTGTCTGGTTTATCAGGGCCATTCGGAGTTCGTAGTCAAAGTCCGACACGGCCCTCACCCCGCGAAGAATGACCTGACAATTGTTCTTGCGGACAAAATCGACGAGAAGGGAATGAAACCCGACGACCTGTACTGCTGGCGGCGGTGCCGGAGCAACCTGTCGTATCAGTTCAATCCGTTCTTCAAGGGAAAAAAGAGGAGATTTTCGTGGATTTTCCGCAACCGCGATCAGGATCTCGTCAAAGATCGTGAGTGCCCTGTTCAGCATGTCCAAGTGACCGAAAGTCACCGGATCGAAGGTTCCCGGATAGACGGCCTTTTTCTTGTTCACGCGCGATTTCGTCTGAGCAACGCCACGTGGCTTTCGCCGTAGGCATACATTTTTAGTAGTCTGAACTCCTCTCTTCCGGCGGCATCGGACACCAGGTTGTCCTTGTGGTAATGCTCAAAAACCACAATGGTATCGGGTCCCACTATAGCACTCTGAAGAAGTCCGGACAAGAGTTGCCGCGTCCGGGCATATCCATAGGGCGGATCCAGAAGGACGATGTTTGCCTGTTCGCCGGAATAGGACTCCAGAAATTTCAGGACGTCTCCTTTCCGGACGGAAAAGTCCTGCCGACGTTCCGGAAACCGCTCTTCGAGAAAGACTTCCAGGTGGTGAACCAGTGGTGCACTCTTTTCCACCCAGACAATTTTTTCTGCCCCGTTCGACAGGGCTTCCAGGCCATAGGCACCCGTCCCGGCAAACAGATCGGCAACATAGGCACCGGCCCAGTCGGGTTTCAGGATATTCACCACGGACTCCCGCACCTTTTGTGTCGTCGGCCGCAGGCCTTCGCGAGGCTTGTAGGGGATACCAGTCCCTTTCAGGGAACCTGTCTGGATGCGAATCATGGAAAAAGACAAAAAAAAAGGGGCCCGGGGGCCCCTTTTTCACAGTCTGGTAGATTAAAGTCCCAGAGCTTTCTTCGTGGCGGCATCAACATGCCCGGTCACTTTCAGCTTGTGGGTCTTCTGGAATGCCATGATGGCTTTCCGGGTCATCGGACCAAAGAAACCATCTGCCTTGATCTTGGCGCCTTTGGCGACGAGGGCTTTCTGCACTTTCATGACGAACATGGAAGGCTTGGCCTTGCCCATGCGCATGTGCTTCTTCATGGGCTTCTTGGCGGCTTTCTTGGCCGGAGCGGCTTTTGCGGCCGGCGCGGCCGGTGCGGCAGCCTGGTCGGCAAATGCCCCGGAGACGGGAAGTGCCAGTGCCGAAATACCCATCATGAATCCACCAAATGCCACTGCCACCATTGTCTTGAAAGACCGATTTTTAGTCTCCATCGCTTGAATCACCTCCTTTGACTCGAGTTTTCTGAGTCGGTTTGACTGACCAGCCCTGAATTCAGGCTTGCACGGTTCCGGATCATAACAATTAGGGCATGGAGTGTCAACAAAAGTTGCAGATCGGCGGGTCCTCACAAAAATGAACGCTTGATAACAAGGAAAATCCTTTTTTTCAAGGCTTCAGCACACCTGGCCGGACAACCCTTTCCGGACACTTTGTGACGTCTATCACAGGGGAAGGGGGACCGCCTGGAAGTACGCCTGCTTCAACAACCCCGTCCAGAAAAGGAAAGGCCCGACAAATCTCTTCCGGAGAACGCAAGGGAGGGCACCCGGAAAGATTCAGGCTTGTTCCCGAGAGGGGCGTTCCGAGAAAGTTCAGGAAGAGGCGCAAAGAGCGTTCTTCCGGAATACGAAAGGCGACACCTCCATTGTGCGACATCCCCAAATGAACGGCCAATGGCCGGGCCGGAAGAACCAGAGTCCGGAAGTTCGGCCATCGGGAAACATGGCGCCGGCAGCGCACCGTCGCCGGCAACCGGGCGAATCGGGCCACAATCGAAAGAGACCCGGCAAGATACAGGATCGGTTTTCCCGGTGAGCGCGCCTTGATCGAAAAAAGACGCCTGTTTTTCTCCGAGCGGAAAACGGTGGTCCGATCCCATTCGGGCGCCTCTGCCAGAGCATACGCGTATTCGGCCGACAGAGCGATGACCCCTCCCTCTCTCAAGACTTCTTTCAAGCCAGACCATCCGGAGGGGTCCTTCAAGGGGGGAAAAACCTTCACCCCGTCATTTCCTCGGCTCCGATGTCCGTCCGGAACTGCCCCCCTTCAAGGCCGATCATGGAGATGGTCCGGTAAGCCCTTTCGCGCGCTTCCCGCATTGTCTTCCCTTCTCCGGCTACTGTGAGAACCCGTCCACCGGAAGACACAATCTGGCCGTCCTGTTCACCGACCCCCGCCATGTAGAGACGGGTTCCCTCCCGGGCTGGAGGG
>JAMCWZ010000023.1 GCA_023480765.1 Nitrospirota bacterium | reverse complement strand
GCAGTACCCAGATCACCGAGCCCAGTCCCAATGTGACCACCGTGAAGAGGATCAGTCCCGTGTAGTAAAGTGTTTCCTTGACGACAATGTAGGGATGTTTGGCTTGCCAGGCGATGTCGTAGACGGCATTGGGGGAAATAGCCGGATAATACGGTCCATCGCTGATGGTGGAGGCCGAATGGATCAGAAAGACCGCTGGTCTCGGATCATCCGATTCCAGAGAGATCTGGAGAGGCAGGATATGCTTTCGCCAAAGCCCGTTTCTTCCGTAGAGAGAATGGATCAGGTGCGGAGTGTTGTAGGGATTGACTCCCACCTGGATTTCCGAGCCGGAAACGGTCGATCGGGTCTTGAGACGGGAAGGCAGGGTCAAAGGAACGGGTTTTGCGGTATAAAAGGACGTGCAGGAATCAAAAAGGAACACCATGACGGTGACGGAAAAAAGAACTCTCAGAAAACGGGACCGGAACATGAGATGAGTGCCCTCCTGGTCTGGGGGCCTTCCCGATGAGATCCGGACGGGAAGACGAAATGAATTGGATGACAGGACCAGACTGTTGAAACGGTAACGCCCGGAAACAATTATTCAGTCGTACGGGGGTTGGCCTGGGACTTGTCCGAAACAGGATGCGTTCCCCGGGAAGGGAATCGTGTTCTGAGTTATTCTGACACATTCGGGAGTCGGGAACAATTCGGAAACGATGGACAGGAGGTCACAAGATGACCGGAAACGTAAGCCGTGGGGTTGTTTTACTGGCGATGACCGCCGGTTTTCTGTTTTTTTCGTCTCCGGCGTTCGCCGTCGAAGAGCAGTTTTTTGGCGAGGTAGCGCCGACTACCGGCGGGAGTGGAACGGCGGGGCACGATCTGGGAACGGGGTTCGGGTTCGGATGGACTCTGGGCGACTGGGTCTTGCCCGATTTCAAGTTGAGGGGCGGGGTTCAGTGGATTCTTTTTCCGGGGGCGAGAACCAATAGCAACAATTCCCTGCAAGCGATCCCCATCACCTTTGGAATGGAGTACATCCCTCCCGGTCTCGGGTCCGCTTCTTCCGGTTTTTATGGGTACGGGGTTCTGGATGCGGGGGTGTTCCCGGCGGTTCAGACCAACCAGACCTTTTCTTCCTTCAATCCGATCGTCGACGCCGGGTTCGGGGGAAATTTTCCGGTCACCCGGAAGCTTTCCCTGTTTGTTGAAGTCAAGGCGGCGCTGGTCGTGAATACTTTCTACCGCTTCGTCCCGCAGACCAACGGTCAGCTGTTCTTTTACGTGCCGGTATCTTTCGGATTTCTGTTCTGAGAAGCATATCGGATCCTTCCCAAGGTTATCCTTCGGACGGAGAAATCGGTTCGAGTGGAGAAGCGGACGAGGATGTCCAGCCTTTTCGCCCTCCGGCAATGCCGAAGAGGAAAGCAATACCTGCGATCGCCGACAAGACCAGAAAGGCCGCGTCGGTTCCCGCCGCTTCCGTCAGTTGCCCCGCCACAAGCTGACTGAGAAATCCTCCCGCCGAAATCATGGCCCCGAGAAACCCGATCAGGGCGTTGAAACGACCGCTTCCCCTGGCGATTTCGGCGGCGAGCATCGGGAGAAGAACCGAAAGAATGCCGGTAGCGATGCCGTCCAGGACCTGGATTTCGAGAATCCCGGACTGAGTGGATGCGGCCGAGAGGCCCAGTCCGCGGACGGGCAACAAGAGAAGGCAGAAGAGAAAAACTTTCCATGCTCCGGTTCTTCGGACGATACGCGGCGTCAGAAGAGAGACGACCGTCATGACGGCCTGGGTGACGACAATGGCCCATGCGATAACTTCGCCCGGGGGCTCTGGCATGCGGTTGGCCAGTTTTTCTCCGGCTAGAGGCAGCATGGCCGTGTTGGCCGTAAAGAAGAGCAGGACGGTCAAGAAAAACAGAAGGACAGGTGTTTTCAGAACATTCTGCAAGGGAAGAATGGCTCCGTCCGGACGGGATTCCCGGGAGACCAGAGGGTCGATCGATCCGCGGGGGATCCGGAGGGCGAGGAGTCCCGCACAGAACGAGGAAACTCCATAGAAAAGGAAGACGACAGGGGGATCCCAATGCCTGGCCAGAAATCCGACGACCAGGGCTCCTGCCACCGAGCCGGCATGGTTCGCCCCTTGGGCGAGTCCCATGGCGCGAGGGAAGTGCTCTTTTCCGGTCAGCCCCATTGCCATGGCCGACAAAAATGGGATGATGAGAGCGGTGGAAACGCCGATCAGCCCCTGGGCGAAAAAAACACGCAGGGTCGACGGGCGGCCCAGAAGAGAGAGACAGCCCAAGGCAAAAAGCGTAGAAACGATGAAAAAGGCCCACCTTTTTTCTTTCAGGCGATCGGTGAGCATTCCGGCGAAGGGTTGGGCGAGAAGTAGCGCCAGGTTGCCGAAGGCGAGAGCGACTCCGACCTGGCCGGCTTTCCAGTGGAGGCTGTAGGCCAGGTCGACGGCAAGGAGAGGCATGATGCCCGTCTGGATGTCACCGACCAGGAAATTGATTCCCAGAAAAGGCAAACGTCCAGGAAAGGAAAGCCTGTCCGGATATTGCGCACTCTTCGAAACGTCTGGATTCATCAGGGCCATCCCGGGCTCCGGAAGCCAACGGCAGGAAAGTGACTTGCGTCATGCCAAAAGTTGTCGGACGTCGGATCGGTCATTAGTTTCGACGGAAATGACGGGAGGGTCAAGAGAAAAATGCAATGCTCCGGATAGCCTGACAGGATGAGAGTGAATCGGGCCCTGTTTCTCGAATCCCCGGGATTTGAGGCGGATGAGCTCCAGTCCCGGAATATGATATTCTGGGAAGAATTCGTGCAGGCTGTTTCGACCGAAAGGTCGTTTTCATAAACTCCCGCCCCGGAAGCGATCTTTCCGGGATTGTTCCTCTGTGTTTTTTAAGGGGTTTTTAAGGAAGAGGTGTTCATTGGTGTCGTCTCCCCTTCGGGAATATCCGATCTCCCGTATCGTTCCATTTGAAAAGGATGTCCGGCTGTTCGAATTCGACTGTTCCGGGGACCCGTTGTCTTTCCGGC
>JAMCWZ010000049.1 GCA_023480765.1 Nitrospirota bacterium | reverse complement strand
GGCCTTGTTCCAGGAAGACCCCGGACGAAGTCCCACCGTCACGTTCACTCCGCTTTCCTTGAGATTCAATGCATGGGCATGGCCCTGACTCCCGAATCCGATAATAGCGACCCGTCGTTTCCGGATAATGTCAAGATTCAGATCGCTTTCGTAATAAATCCTTTTTTTCAAGAATGTTCTCCTGTTATAAAACTTTTTTTATTAAAGCATTAAGGACAAGTCACAAGAGGACCGATTTAACGGTGGTAACTGACCTCTCCGTCAGAAAGCCGGGTTGAATTTTTGGAGCCCAACTTCTGATCTTCCCGGGCAATGGCAACCTTTCCGGTCCGAATCACTTCCTTAATTCCAAGGGGTTTCAAAAAGTTCAATATCGCTTCAATTTTGTCCTCATCACCCGTCACCTCGATGGTATACGTCGTCGGGGAAGAGTCGATGATGCGGGCCCGAAAGATTTCCACAATCCGGAAGGCTTCCTCCCGGTCTCCCGGCCGGGTGTTTGTGTTGACCCTGATGAGGAGGGTTTCCCTTGTCAAAAAAGAAAACTCGGATAAGTTCACAACCTTGATAACATCAATCAGTTTATTGAGCTGTTTGATGATCTGTTCGACAACGTGGTCGTCTCCCTGGGTTTCAATCGTCATCTGGGAGACACTGGTATCGAGACCCGGGGCAACCGAGAGACTGTCGATATTGAATCCTCTGGCGCTGAAAAGTCCTGCAACACGGGACAACACACCAAATCTGTTTTCGACAATAATCTGAATATAGTGTTTTCTCGTTTCGGACACCTGGATCTCCGGGATTATGCGGTCAGTATGGAATCTCTTTTTTTCGGATCGTCTTTTTCACCCGGAGATTCAAAAATCATTTCGATATTGGATCCGCCTGCCGGGACCATGGGGAAGACGTTTTCCTCCGGATCAACCTGGAACTCCATCAAAACAGGGCCCCGGCGGGAAAATCCGTCAAGAATCACGTCTTCGACCTGTTCCGGACGGGTCGCACGCATCCCGACCATTCCAAAGGCTTCCGCAAGTTTCACAAAATCCGGTGATTGTCCGATAAACGAAGACGAATAACGGCTTCCGTAGAAAAATTCCTGCCACTGCCGGACCATACCCAGATATTGGTTGTTCAGAATCACGATTTTCACAGGAAGATCCAGGGAGACAACAGTGGCCATCTCCTGAATATTCATCATAAAACTGCCTTCCCCCGTAATCGCGATGACTCTTCTTCCGGGGTGGGCTTTTTGGGCACCAATCGCGGCAGGAAAACCATAGCCCATTGTTCCGAGACCTCCGGAAGTCAGCCACGTATTCGGTTTGATGAACTTAAAAAACTGGGCAGTCCACATCTGATGCTGTCCGACATCCGTGGAAATGATGCAATCCCCTTGCGTGAATTGGTAAATTTTTTCAATCACATGCTGTGGTTTGATCACTTCTTTGTCGAGGGTATAAGAGAGAGGATGCTCTTTTTCCCATTCCGAGATCTGATCGATCCATGGCCGGTAATGCCGGAAGGCATCCTCTCCACCCGAAATTTCCCTCAGTTCTTCGATCAGATCCTTGAGGATGACCCGGGCATCCCCCACGATCGGAACATCAACATGAAAGTTTTTTCGGATGGAGGTCGGATCGATATCGATGTGAATAACTTTCGAATGGGGGGAAAACTCCGCAATTTTTCCCGTCACACGATCATCGAAACGAACCCCGACAGCGATCAGGACATCTGCGTCGTGTATGGCCATATTCGCGGCATATGTCCCATGCATCCCCAGCATCCCCAGAAAACGGGGATGATTGCCCGGAATGGCTCCAAGCCCCATCAGAGTCAGAGTCGTCGGAATATTTGTTAATGTCACAAGATCCAGAAGTTCTTTATGGGCCTCTGACGAAATAATGCCCCCTCCGGCGTAAAGAACCGGTTTTCGGGCTTTCAGAATGGTCTGGGCAGCCTTGCGAATCTGCCAGCGGTTGCCTTGTATTGTCGGATTGTAGCTGCGGATGGACACCGATTCCGGATAAACAAACTCTGCTTTTTCGAGAATAATATCTTTGGGAAAATCAATAAGAACCGGACCAGGACGACCGGATCGGGCAATATAGAAAGCTTCTTTGATAATCCTTGGAAGATCGGCAATTTTCCGGACAAGATAATTATGCTTTGTACAGGAACGGCTCATTCCAATGATATCTGCTTCCTGAAAGGCGTCATTCCCGATCATTTTGGTTGGTACTTGACCGGTGATGATGACCAGCGGGATAGAGTCCATATTCGCATCCGCAATTCCTGTCAGTGTGTTTGTCGCTCCGGGTCCGGAAGTGACAAGAACGACACCAACCGTATTGCTCGATCGGGCATATCCTTCTGCTGCGTGCACGGCTCCCTGCTCGTGCCGGGTCAGGACAACCTGGAGAGAGGGATCTTTGTACAATGCGTCGAAAATGGGAAGGACAACTCCTCCTGGATATCCGAAGATATGAGTGACTTTTTCTCTTTTCAGGGATTCAAGGAGCATTTCCGCTCCGCTCATTTTCATGAAACTCTCCTTGCGGCGGTTTGATATCCCGGGTCGGGGGAGGGATACATCCTTAAAACTTCTCGTCTTTTTGAGTTTGTCATACTGTTAGATGTCGTAAAGATTTATTCTAGGATACGAGATAGGACGGGTCAAGTCTGTTTCCTGTCATTATTTTTGTCCGACCTCGGGAGGTCAGGTTTGTAGTATTTTTGTTTTTTTTAACGTAAGAAAAGTAACACAAGGGCAGAGGCGGATCTGTGGAAAAGAAAGACTTTTTGGTGAGGTCTGAACGGTTTGGAAGGATGATCCGGTCGTGGAAAAACAGGGATATTCCGGTTGGTTGAATTGTCTATTGCCATTCTGGTACGATCGCTTCCATCGAATTCGAGCGGTCTTCACAATCCGTTCACTCCGCTTCCACAGGGTTGGTGGCCCTGTTCCCGAATGTATCCGACAGATTCCCCATATCTTAAAGGAAAAGTAGGATTTCAACAGGTGTTGAAAAAGTGTTGG
>JAMCWZ010000098.1 GCA_023480765.1 Nitrospirota bacterium | reverse complement strand
GGGAGCGGAGTGTACGTCGAGGCGATCCAGCAGGAGTTCACCCAGGGGAGCGTCCAGGCGTCCACCAACGCTCTGGATATGGCGGTCCAGGGAAACGGTTTTCTGACCGTCCGGTCGAAGGACGGACAGAAGTTCTATACCAGAAACGGAGAGCTCGCCCTCGACAAGACCGGCCGGATCGTGGACACGTCGAACCGGGCGCTTCAAGGGTACATGAACAAGAACGGAAAACTTCAGCCGGTCTTGTCGGACATCCTTGTGCCCCAGACAACGGTGCCTCCCAAGGCGACCCAGAATGTCTTCTCGCGCATCAACCTCGACGCCGGTATGACGGAAAAGCTCAAGGAAGGGCGCGAGTTCGAAAAATCCAGCAACATCTTCGATTCGTTGGGGATCCAGCACCTCCTGACCTACAAGTTCATTCCGACGTCGGTCGCGGGGCAATGGGCGTTCCAGGCGACCATGGACGGCGCGAGCCTGACGAAGGGGGGCGGCTCCATCAATTATCCCCCGCTCGGACGGAAAACGCCGAAAACCCTCAAGGGGATGGTCGGACTGATCCAGTTCGACGGGAACGGGATCGTCAAGTCCGTGAACTACGGCGGATCTCCTTTGAAAAGAGATGCCAACGGAGTGGTCCATGCCCTGTACCAGACCACTCTCGCCGACAAGGCGGCGACACCTGTTTCCTTTGACGTGGTCATCCCGACCAAGGGGCAGACCATCCGCCCGAACCGCATCAACGGGGTGACGCAGCAGGTTCTTCAGCTCACCCAGTTCAATTCCCCCTCGTCGACGATCGAGGAAACCCAGGACGGACACAAATCCGGCGATCTCAATAATCTGGCAATCGCCCGGGACGGAAAGATCGTCGGTTCCTTTTCGAACGGAGTCCAAAAAGTCCTGGGTGTCGTGTCCATCGCCAGTTTCAACAATCCGGGCGGCCTCGCCAGCGTCGGCGGAAACGCCTATATCGAAAGCATCGCGTCGGGTGTCCCGAATTACGGGCATCCGGGCCAGGGAGGGCGGGGTGCCCTCCTGTCAAATTCTCTCGAACTTTCGACGACAGATCTGGGTCGTCAAATGGTTGACATGATTACGGCCGAACGGGGGTACCAGGCCAGCGCGTCGATCATTGCGACCGACAACACGATCTTGAACACTCTGCTGACCCGCATCGGGTAAGAAAGGACGTCCATATGGAAAAAAGGGGGCCACCGGCCCCCTTTTTTATTTCAATCGTGGCGATCTTAGTAAAATCCTTGACTGGCATGATGTTTGCTGTTTCGATGCACGTTCCGTCCGAAAGGCGGGAGGAAGGTCTGAAAGAAGGAGGAGTTCATGGCGGACGATGATGAGGACAGGGAAGAGGGTGAAGGGGAAGAGGCAAAACCACCCCGAAACGTCAAAAAGCTGGTTCTGGCCGGCGTGGCCATTCTGGCTCTTTTGGGGGGAGGGGCCTTTTTCTTCCTGAAGCATGGCCAGAAAAGCGACAGCCAGGTGGCGATGACGCCGAAAGAGATGGAGAAGATGATCAAAGCCCATCCGATCATCGATCTCAAGCCCTTCGTCGTCAACCTCAACACTGCGTCGTCGGAAAATTCCCGATATCTGAAGGTCCGGATCGCGTTCAAGCTGGACAACCCCCAGGTAGCCAAGGAGGTGGATTACCGCATGCCGGAAATCCAGAACATCATCCTGATCCTTCTGGGATCGGAAACGGCGGACGACCTTGGGACCACGGGCGGAAAGCTCGCGCTCCGGAACCAGATCCGCCACCGGGTGAACTCCATCCTGACATTGGGACGGGTCAGTTCGGTCTATTTTACGGAATTTGTGATTCAGTAGGACGACGGAAACCGTCGTCGATCGGGAGGGCCGATATGGCAGAGGAACCGCTGGACGAAGAAGCGCTGGCAGCGGCGTGGGAAGCCGACCTGGCCAAGCAGGAAAAAGGGGAGGAGCCGGATCCGAAGACCGAGCCTGAAAGAACCTCGGAACCGCCGGAATCCATCGATTTTCTCCTCGACGTTCCGCTGACCGTGAGCGTTCGGGTGGGAACCGCCCGCATGTTGATCAAGGATCTCCTCCAGCTGGGACAAGGCTCGGTTGTCGAGCTCGACAAGCTGGCGGGGGAACCCATGGAGATTCTGATCAACGACAAACTGGTCGCCCGGGGCGAAGTGGTCATGGTCAACGACAAGTATGGGGTCCGCCTGACGGATATCGTGAGTCCCATCGAGCGGATCAAGAGTCTGTAGGCAACAGGTCAACGTTCGGGGAGGGTTTCATGAGTCATCTGGTATCGGGGCATCACCCGTCGCTTTTATGGATGGGAGGAAGACTGGTCTTGTCTCTTCTGGTGGTGCTGGCGCTGTTTCTTGGAGCTGTCTGGGTCGTTCGGCAACTCCAGCGGAAAACGCGGAACATCCGGTTGTCCTCCAAAGACGAGATCCGGATCCTTCAAACGGTCGTCGTCGCTCCGAAGTCGACGGTGTCGGTTGTGAAGGTGGGCGAAGAGTCCTTCCTGCTGGGGGTCACCCCCCAGACGATTTCCCTTTTGGCCCGTCTGGGCGGGGGGGACAGGAGGGAAAACCTGTCCCGGGAGCATCAGGAAAGACCTGTTGAGCCTCTCCGCTCGCCTCAACCCGGACGATCTCCGGCCCGGCCCGAACCGAAGGACGATGTCGAACGAGAGGCCATCACGCAGAAGGACGACCGCTTCGAATCTGTGGTGGAAGAGGCTCTTTCCCGTATCCGCCGCAACCAGGCCTCTCGTGAAGGGGATGGAGGGCGTCGGTGGAGCGTCTGAGACGTCTGGTGCCCGCCTTTGTTTTTCTGACGGCCCTGTGGATGTTCGTCACCCTCCCGGCGTCCCCCGTGCGCGCGGCCGATCTCCGGGAAGCTCCCGTCACGCCGCTCCCTGACATCCATCTGTCCTTCGGTTCGGGCACGCCGGCTCCCAGCCAGGTGGCCGTCACCGTCGAACTGCTTCTTCTCCTGACCGTTCTTTCCCTGGCGCCCGCCATTCTGGTCATGATGACCTCCTT
>JAMCWZ010000082.1 GCA_023480765.1 Nitrospirota bacterium | reverse complement strand
CTCTCGCTGCTTAATCTAAACAATTAAGTGAGCGCGCTTATCGGATTTTGCGCCTGTCCGGGTCCGAAGGCGTGGAGAAGGCAGGATCGCCAAGGGAACATGCCTGGGTTCCTGAGGTTAAACCCTTACAGGCTCGCTGATGACGGGTACGCCCCTCTTTCCCGTCGTTGGTCAGACTTGAACAGGGGCTAAGCATGTAGCGGTTCTTGGCGGACTGTTTCCGGACGCGGGTTCAATTCCCGCCGCCTCCACCATTTGCTTGTTTTTAACGTCTCACAAAATCCAGAAATGAATGAAAAGCCAGCGTAAATGCTGGCTTTTTTCATATCTTGAACCCATCAGAAAAGTTTTTCCTGCCTATTGACAGCGAAAGTCTTCCGAAGATATCAGAGAATGTGCTATTGGCAGGGATCCAGGAAAAAGTTTCCAAAGTTTTCACAGGATCCGGGCGTCTGATCCGGATGCATTGGAACACGTGGACCGAGTAACCCCCAAGTGGAGATCTCAACCATGTCCAGACAGTCCGTTGACGGATATGATGAACAGGCAAAAATGCTCGTCGAGCGTTATGAGGCCCTCTCCTTTTCAGAGGTGCATGCATGGCTTTTCCCTTTCCTTCCTGAATCGGGAGGATCTGCTCTGGATGTGGGGGCTGGTTCGGGACGTGATGCCCAGGGTTTGCTGGAGCGGGGATTTGAGGTGGTCGCGGTGGAGCCTTCTTCCGGGATGAAGCAGGAAGGGAGAAAACGCCATCCGGATCCCGCGATCCTCTGGATCGATGATGCTCTCCCCGGTCTCGATCAGCTCATGCGACGGAGCCTTTCCTTTGACTTCATTCTGGTCAGCGCGGTCTGGATGCATGTTTCCCCGGAAGATCGCCCCCGGGCTTTCCGGAAACTGCTTTCCCTGATGAAGCCGGGAGCCGTCCTTGCCATGACGATCCGTCAAGGTCCTTCCGAACCGGATCGTCCGATGTATGAGGCTTCTCTTTCCGAACTTGAAAAGCTTGCGAAAACGCATGGGGTCTCCATTCTTCACCAGAGTCTTGAGCCGGATCGTCTCGGCCGTTCCGGGGTGAGCTGGATTCATGTGGCAATGAAATTTCCCGACGATGGAACAGGGGCCTTGCCTCTTTTGAGGCATGTGATCCTGAAATCGGACAAGAGTTCGACGTATAAACTGGGCCTTCTTCGATCGGTCGCGAGGATTGCGGACAGTGCCTGCGGGATGGTTGCAATCGAAAACGATGAAAGGGTCTCCATCCCGCTGGGACTTGTGGGACTATTCTGGATCAGGCTTTACAAACCCCTTGTGTCTGCCGGTCTTCCCCAGACACCCGCCAACAGGGGAACCCGGGGTCTCGGTTTTATCGGGGACGCCTGGCATCATCTGAACGTGTCCCCTCTGGATCTGAGGCCTGGCATGCGTTTTTCCGGAAAGTCAGCCCATGCTCTCCATCAGACGATTCAGGATGCTGTGGACACGATTACCAAAATGCCGGCCCATTATATGACGTATCCCGGAACAGACAATCCGGTTTTCAAGGTTCGGAAAAACCGATCCAGGCGGATTTCGGATCTTGTTCTGCTGGAAGAAAGTTACTTCTGGAGTTTCGGAGAGATGCTGGTTCCCCTTCCTCTCTGGAATGCGTTGTCCCGCTACGATGCCTGGATCGAACCGGCGCTTCAGACCGAATGGATGCGTCTCATACAGGGTTATCTTGACCGACAGGGCGTCGAAAAGAACCCCCGGGAGATGATCCAGGCCATGCAATGGTCGGATCCCCGTCGGGATGTTTCGACAGTCAGGGAAATTGCCCAGACTTTTCTGGAGAAAAAGCCCTTGTTCTGCGTCTGGAGCGGAAAAAAGCTGACCCGGGAAACGATCGACATCGATCATTGTTTTCCTTGGGCAGCGTGGCCCTGCGATGATCTATGGAACTTGCTGCCAACGAAAGGGAAGGTCAACCGGAACAAAAGCGACAGGCTCCCTTCCTCCAGAGTCCTTTTTGACGCGGCCGAGAGGATCATGGAGTGGTGGCGTTCCGCTTATACCTCAGGAGAAAATGCTCTGTTCCGCAAAAGATTTTATATCGAAGCCGGAGGGACACTGGTGATCAAAAACGACCGCTTTCCGGTCGAAAAGGATCCGGCGTTGCCCCTGGAGCAAATCTTTGAAGCTCTTTCGTTCAAGCGGCTTTCCCTGAAAGCAGATCAGGGGATTGAAGAATGGGATGGCCCCGGTTGACGGGAAGACAAAGACGGAACGGGTTTGTTCCGTGAGGAAATCCCGATGAACCCTGTTGTCCGGATGGACAGAACGAGCTGTGCCATCGCCTGCGTCGCTGCGATGATGGGGATGTCCTATTCGGACATGAAATCCCTCGCCCGGTCCATTGGTGTGACTCCTGAAGACAACGCCTTGTGGACATCCACGTTGCCCATCCGAAGGCTCCTGGCATATGGTGGCTTGCAAGCGGGTCCCGAGGAACTTCCCTTCACCCTCTGGGAACGTCTCCCGGATTGGGCCCTGTTGTCCATCAAGTGGAAAATTCAGGACGGGAATCCGTCCTGGCACTGGGTCGTGTTTGTCAGAGAGGACAAGGGTCCGGTTGTCCCGGATTCAAAAAAAGGACTTCGAACAAACGTCCGGAGGGATTTCGGACGGATGCGCCCCTCGATACACGGCGAAAGCGTCTTCCCCGTCTTAGGCAGATAAAGGTTTAATTCGTTCCATCTCTGCCCGAAGGGCTTCGCGGGTCTTTTCCAATTCAAAATCCGATTGAAGGCCAAGCCAGAATCCTTCCGATGTCCCAAAGAAGCGGGAAAGACGCAAGGCTGTATCGGCGGTGATGGTCCGCTTCCCTTTCACGATCTCGTTGATCCGTCTGGGAGGAACGTGGATCTCTTTCGCCAATCGATACTGGCTCAAATGCATGGGTTTAAGAAACTCTTCGAGAAGAATTTCTCCCGGATGGATTGGTGGATAATCTCTCATGTCTCGTTCCTTTTTCTAATGGTAATCGACAACTTCCACAATACTTGGGCCGTCC
>JAMCWZ010000008.1 GCA_023480765.1 Nitrospirota bacterium | reverse complement strand
GGCGCTGGCGACCATTGATCGCGGAGACAAGGTCCTGGTGCCGAACCCCACTTACCCCATCCACGCGTTCAGTTTTGCGATGGCGGGTGCGGACCTCTGCCACTTTCCAATGCACCCGGACCGGAATCTCTGGGAGGATTTCATGGAATCCTTCGAGAGGATGGGTGGAGCTCCGAAAGCCGTTCTGGTGTGCTACCCGCACAATCCGACAACCCTTACGGTCGAAGATGGATTTTTCGAAAAACTTGTCGCGCTCGCCCATGAAAGAAACTTTTTTGTGATCCACGATCTTGCCTATGCGGACATCACGTTCGGGGGGTACAAGGCGCCAAGTTTTCTCTCCGTGCCTGGAGCCCGCGAGGTCGGTGCCGAGTTTTTCACGCTTTCGAAGTCCTATAATATGCCCGGCTGGCGTGTGGGGTTTCTTGTGGGGAACCGGGACATCGTCGGAGCCCTGACCCGTCTGAAAAGCTATCTCGACTACGGAATGTTTCAGCCTATACAGATCGCAAGCATCCTGGCGCTCAACCAGATGGATGCCGTGCCCAGGCAAATCGCTTCCGTATACGAGAAACGCTGCAAGGTTCTGGTGGATGGCCTGAACAGGGGGGGATGGGCAGTCACGATGCCCAAGGGGTCCATGTTCCTCTGGGCCCGCATCCCGATGTCGCACCGCCAGATCGGATCACTCGAGTTTGCGAAGCTTTTAATGTCCGAAGCGCAGGTCGGTGTGTCTCCGGGGATCGGTTTCGGATCCGAAGGGGATTCCTATGTCCGTTTCGCCCTGGTGGAAAACGAAAACAGAATTCGCCAGGCCACGATGAACATCAAGCGTTTCCTCGCCAGAACCGACCGGATGGAAATGGGAGGTATCGGATGAAACGTCATGGACTGAAACTTCTGGCCGTTCTGGCCAGTGCATCGCTGTTTTCCCTTTCTGCCGTAAACGCCTGGGCCTGGAGCTGGAAACTCGGAGATACGCCTGAAAACGTTCTGGCGGTCTTTCACCGGGGAGATCCGGGTCTGAAACCGAGGGAAGGAGCCTCAACCGCACTGCCATGCGGGATCTATACCGATTTTGATGCGCATCCCCAGGATCGTTATCTCTTCTTTTCCCCCTTCCGCCTTTCCAACGGGAAATACACACCGGAGTTCCAGTTTGAGTTCCGGGACAGTCATCTCAAGGCGGTTCTCGTGACCGCGCCATACTCAAGTCCCTCCCAAAAGCCCTACTGGACCCTGAATGACATTCTTCCGGAGAACCTCCGGAACGTGACTCCGCGCATCATTCCTGCGGGAGAGCTGAAAGAAAAGAAAGGGATCCAGCTTCCGAATGACGCTGTCCTGATCTGGGATTACGGTGATCGGGAACTTCAGGTCCTTGTCTTCAATCTCCCCGCTTCTCCGGAGAAGACGGACTGGGGAGCCCTCCCTGTCGCAGCGTATTTCCGGGCATACCGGAATGTGCTGCTGGATGAAGGAAAGACAATTCCCCTTCCAATGAAGAATCCTTTCATGCAATAACGCAGACTGTGTCCGGGAATGCTCCTGGGGTAACCCGAAAGAGAGTGTCTCCCGGACAGAAGATCTTTTTTGCCTAGAGGTTTTATCTATAGGTCCATAGAGGACACGCGAGGATCCATGAATTCCCTCTCTCAAGAGAAACCTGTCGTCCTGGGCCTGATCGGGTACGGGACTGTCGGTCAGGGCTTTGTCCGGCTTCTCCGCAAGGAGACAAATCTTCTCGGACGACGACTGGGATTTCCGCTGTTCCTGAAAACGGTGGTCGACAGAAACATTAAGGAAAAGTCCTCGGGACTCCTGGACGGAGTCGTCCTCTCCCATGATCCGGCGTCTGTCATCAACGATCCGGAGATTCAGATCGTCATTGAGCTGATCGGAGGTATCGAGCCTGCCAGGTCGCTTCTTCTCGAAGCTGTGCGGAAAAAAAAATCGGTTGTCACGGCGAACAAGGCTCTGCTGGCACTTCACGGAGAAGAACTCTTTCAGGCGGTCCATTCCAACCGGACCGATTTTGCATTCGAAGGTTCTGTCGGAGGAGGAATACCGATTCTCCGGTCTTTGCGCGAAGGGATCGGAGGGAACCGGATCCAGTCACTCCGCGGGATCATTAATGGAACCTGCAACTATATTCTGACCCGGATGACCTACGAGAGACAGGATTTTGAAACCGTGCTGCGGGAAGCCCAGGCACTCGGGTATGCAGAAGCCGATCCGTCTTTTGATATCGACGGGATCGATGCCGCCCACAAACTCGCCATTCTCGGCACTCTCTCCTTTGGATCACCGATAGCCTTCCAGGACATCCCCGTCGAGGGGATCCGGAAGGTGCAGACAATCGATATCGAATTCGGGCGCGAGTTGGGCTATGTCCTGAAACTTCTCGGCATCGCAAAGGACGACGGTGCGTCCCTGGACCTTCGGGTGCATCCCGCTTTCCTGCCGGAGGATTCGGTCCTTGCCGGGGTTGACGGGGTCTTTAATGCGGTGGAGGTGAATGGGGAAACATTGGGGCCCGCCCTGTTTTACGGACGAGGTGCGGGCTCCGATCCAACCGCGACAGCTGTCATGGGCGATGTCATGGAACTTGCCCGGGCGATCCATACCGGGTGTTTTCACCAGGTTCCGCCTCTCGGTTTTTCCTGGAATGACCGTGTCCATCGTCCTGTCACCGGACTCCCGGGTATCCGGAGCGAATATTATCTCCGATTTATGGCGCCAGACTCTCCCGGAACCCTCTCTTACTTGTCCGGAGTTCTGGGAGAGAACGGGATCAGCATTGAGTCTGTTATCCAGAAAGGCAGAAAAATGGGGGGGAGTGTGCCGGTGGTCATCCTGACGCATACGGCCCCGGAGTCCAGCGTGAGGACCGCCCTGAACATCATTGACCGTTCCGTCCATGTGACGGAACCGACCGTCCTGATCCGTGTGGAAGGAAATGCCGAAGCATGAAAAACGAATGGCCTGGGATTATTCAGTTTTACAGGGAGTATTTGCCGATCCTTCCCCAGACGGTGCCCGTGACTCTGGGA
>JAMCWZ010000053.1 GCA_023480765.1 Nitrospirota bacterium | reverse complement strand
GGCCATCGCCAGCCTCCAGGGAAGAAAGATCGGCTTCCGGCTCACATTCATGGCAAGGATCCGCCCGGCTCCCATCGAATGATCCTCATCGGCAAGATACAGGAGACCCTTTTGGCTGATCGCCAGGCTCTTGGGCCGAATACTCACCCAGGCGGCCGGCTCGGAGTGCTGACCGACAACATCGTTTCCGTTTCCCGAAATTGCGACGATTTCTCCGGGATCCAGACTGTGGACCTGGTTGGGGTCCCGCGCATCTGCCGCGACCTGCAAATGATCCTGGGAAATATTGATCTCGTCGATGGTTCCATTCGAGTCGGCCAGAAAGAGGTGATGGTTGTGGACGGCAATTGACGTCGGTGAAAGGGAGACATCCAGCGCCGAACGCGGAACGCCGTCGACTTCCGCCTTCTCCTCCCCCAGTCCGGCCACGGCAATGATCATGCCTGTCGTGACCTTGACCCAGCGTAACGCCCCGTCGTGCGAAACGGGAATCATCACGGGAGAGGGCGACTGGTTCAGAAAATAAATCCGTCCGGACTCTCCCGCGATATAGATGCGGCCCTTGTCCTGTGTCACGGCCACGGGACTGATCCGGCAGGAGAACGCATCCACCGGTGTATCGCCAGGCTGCTTGTCGCCTCCACCGGCGATCACGGAGAGCATCCCGGGCTTCAGAAGCATGGGAGCCGCCAGCCCCAGTTTCCCGCTGGGGAGACCTGAGCGTTGAATCATGCGGGTGACATGCCCCCGCAAGGCGCCCGTATTGCCCAGAGGCGGAACTTCAAAGATCTGGCGGTCCGAAAGGGAAAGGTTGATGGCGTCGATCGTTCCGTTGCCATCCGCTACAAAAACAAGACCTTCCGAACTGGAGAGGCCGAGGGGACTGAGTCCGACCTGATGTGCGGGGGAGGGAACAATGCTCGGGAGAGGAGAGGTGTGGCTGTTTCCGGCAACCACCACTGCCTGCCCCGGAAGCAGGTTGATTGTGCCGTTGTCGGCACCCGGAAGAAGAATGGGCTCACCTGTGATGTTGAGCACGATAATGTTGTGGCGTGCATCGGAAAGCAGAACCGCTTTCCCGAGGAACCCCAGAGCGACTGTTTCGACATCCAGCTGATTTGCATACTGGGGTGTTTCACTCGGATAAAAAAGACGCGATCTGGAATCGGCCCGGGAAGCCGAAAGCTCCCCCAGAAAAAACACTCCTGCGACAAAGAACGCCAACACCAACCGCAACACTTTTCTTCTTCGATCGCAACCCGACCGGTTCATTCTTTCACCTGCCTTTTCCATTTCGATCTTTTCCCTCCCGGGCGTTCGGCCCGGATGATCCAGCCTCCGCATTTCACAGATCCGCATGTTCTGGATTACAATGGCCCGGATTCTTCCGAATCCCTATCCCCCAACCGGACAGGAGTCAATTTTATGGAACGCTCCCTTTCAAAATCCATCCGGATTTTTTTTCTGGCCACAGGTCTTGTCGTTCTGTCCAGCATTCTGATTATCGCCTTCCGTGTTTCCGGACCACACACCAAACTCGAGGGAGATTCTCTGCCCAAGGCCATCGCCAGCCTCCAGGGAAGAATGCAACAGAAGATCGAAGCATTGAACCACCTTCTCACCAGCCAGAATGGTCTGAAAGGACCTCTGTTTCTCTCTGGTTCGGTCCGGTACGAGGGGCAGGTCTATCAGGCGACTGTCAGCTCCGAATGGGACACCCTTCCCCTTCGCACCAAAAAACTCGTCCTGAAAACCGTCCTCGAAAATTACCGGAACTCCCGTCAGCAGCGCCTGAAACAACCGGGAGAACCGACGATTATCTTCCGGGAGAATGACAAAAAAGTCGCTGTCCATACTATTTTGGAAGATATCATTCGCTAGAATCTCCCTGTCCGGAACCGGGAGAAACCAGCTGACGGTTGCGTGCGTCGACAACCACCGGCAGGTCGATGTAACGCTGGGTAAAGGCCCAGAACTGTTCGGGAGGGGAAGGCGTATCCGGCATCAGTCTGGGGAGCCAGGCTGCCCGCAGAACAGGAACCTGGTGCTTGTCCTGGAAGACGACTGCCATGCGGATTCCTCCGTTGTCTTTCGGGGAAAGATCGAACACCACAGTCTCGACAGTCTCCAGTCTGCAATGAAGATGCCAGGCCTCCCGTTCGATCGTCAGGGATGTTCCGCTGACGTCCACCTTCCTCGCCTCACCCCCATAGAGCTCGGCGACACTCCCGGGGGAGCGCACCGAAAACAGGCACATGCCGGAACGAAACATTTCGAGGATCATCGTACCAATCCGATCCGTGACTTTGGAATCCAACGCCTCACTCCCTCTGTTTGCCATTGATGAGTCTTTCCAGTATAGTTGTCGGGTTTGAGTGATCGCTCTCTCAATGGTCCCATCGTCTAGTGGCCCAGGACGCTGGCCTCTCACGCCGGAAACACGGGTTCGAAACCCGTTGGGACCACCAACCCCATCATCGGGATCCCGGACATTTGCAGACAACCCTCTTCGTGTTTTTTCCGAACTCCCCCAAAAGATGAACCTGTTTCCAGACGATCTTCCGGAAGGAATTCTTTTTGACCTCGACGGCACTCTCGTCGACTCTTTTGGCCCCATCCACAGCTCTTTCCAGGCCGTTCTGGATGCTTTGTCCATTGACCGGACACTTTCCCGAAAAGACATGCTGTCGATTGTCGGCACCTCCCTCAAGGATTCTCTCCGATGCATCATTCCGGAAGAAAAGACGGACGAAGGGGTCCTCCTCTTTCGGGCCCACTACAACCGGATTGTCCTCGACCAGACATATCCCCTGCCAGGCGCGGAGGAGATTCTGGAAAAGCTTGCCCAGAGAAAAGTTCCGGCAGGTATCGTCACGAACAAAAAGGGCGATGCGGCTCGACGCATAGCAGAGCATCTCAATTTCCGGAAGAAGCTGGCCTGTGTCCTCGGTGAAGGGGACGGATTTCCGGAAAAGCCGGCACCCGACATGCTTCTGGAAGCCCTCCGGATTCTGGGAACCTCTCCCGGAAGAACGCTGTTTGTCGGAGATTCTCCTCA
>JAMCWZ010000108.1:1712-3068 GCA_023480765.1 Nitrospirota bacterium | reverse complement strand
CAACTGTTTTCCTGGGCACACGGTCCCGGAGAGACCATCCAACCACATCGCTTCCCGTAAAAGAAACGACCTCCACTTCAGGATGCTCGACCAGGTAAAGGGTTCCCGGAATATCTGCCGGCAAAACGGAGAGACTTTCCGGGGGAAGACCGGCTTCAAGCAGCACCGCACCCAGCATCAGAGCTGTCAAACTCCCGAATGGAGCCGGTTTGACGAGGATGGGACAGCCTGCTGCAATGGCCGGTGCCACCTTGTGGGCCAAAAGGTTCAAGGGAAAATTGTAGGGAGTCACCGCCAGAACAAAACCTTTCGGAACCCGTTCAACAAGACCGCTCATCCCGATCCCCTGAGGCACACTGTCTCCCGGCATCCAGCTTGTTCCGAAATCCGATGCCGCATGCGCGGCCGTCCGGAACGTGGTAGCCGCCCTGTCCACTTCGAATCGGGCTGCTGAAAGAGGCTTTCCGACCTCCTGGACAATAAGTTTTGCCAGGGGATCCCGATACTGCTCAAGCAATCTTGAGGTATTTTCGAGAATCCGGGATCGGCGAAACCGGGGAAGTTCTTTCATTATTCTCCGGATATTGCCGGCATCCCGAAGAGCCTCTTCGAGATCCGGACGCTCCGCCTGGTCCACACTCCAGAAGTCTTTTCCCCCGGGAACGGGCAAGAGCCGGGAGAAGGGAAAGTAGCTGCGCCGGTTTTCTCCGGACCTCCATTTCCCTTTCAGAAGGAAAGGGAAGGAGGAGTTCCCGGGAGATTCTGAAAAAAGACCATTGATGTCCATACGCTCTCCTGCCGATAAAAAGAAGGATGATCCGGATTCTTGCAACAACCTGTGATCATAAATTCCAGATTGCCCTTCCGTGCAAAGGTTGTCATACTGACGAAAAATGACGGGTCCCTTCCAAAACCCGCACCGCTGAACTAAAAGGAGTGATCTTGCCGAAGACAGTCGTCAAGGGAATTTCACACGTCTCCCGATGCCTTGTGGCAATCCTGGGGATCTGTCTTCTCTCGGGATTCATGGTCAAGACCCCTTCAGGAAACAAAAAGCTCCAGATCCTCCCGTTGCCGCCTGAATACTCTCCCGCCCAATCCGATCTTTTTGCTTCTCACGGGGCCCACTCTTTTTTCTTTTTCAATCCCCAAAAATCAACAGATCTCTGGGAACTTTCCCTGTATCATCCAATGGGGTCATCCCATTATCTCGGCGAAACCTGGACACGGATCCCTTTGCCGGACTTGCGATCCATTCATCAGATACAGGATATGGCTTACGCCAGGGGAATGATTTTCCTGTCCGGTGTCGATGAAAATCGGACCCCCATTCTCCGCTCTTACCTCCTGTCACCG
>JAMCWZ010000108.1:0-1702 GCA_023480765.1 Nitrospirota bacterium | reverse complement strand
GTCTCACACACAGATTTCTACCCCCCTTCGGGCGGAACCCCTGTGCGGGAACTTTTTTACGACCATCGCACCCGCGTCCTCTGGCTTCTCTACGACAATGGACAGGTCCAGATTGGTCCGCACATTCTTGCCCTCCATCGCACTCTCCTGACAGACAGTCCGGCCGGGTATCTTCTTCTTCCCGGTCGAAAGAAAGTGGTTGCCGGCCCCCTCTTGCTTCCCCGGGTCCAGAAAGTGCCAGAAGACAGAGGCTGTTTCTCCTGCTTTCTGTCCGTTTTCCAGAGAAAGCGAAGCGAAGAAAATCAGATTCCGGAGCATCCGGTACGCCTTCCCGGACGCGTCCGGTCTCACATGGGAATCTGGCCTCTCGGGCAAAGGACGGCCCTTCTTCGGGACAAAGAAGCATTTGCCTGCCATATTCCCGACCGGGACTTCCCCCGGAAGCTTCATCCCTGTCTCCGGTTTCCGGAAATCAATCTTCCGATGGCCACTCTTCTCACAGGATCCTGGCTCGTTCTGCTGACAGCACCCGACGAGAAGGCAATCCGGCATCTTATTGCCCTGAATGCCGTTTATATCGACAACCGGATCCGGCAAGGAGCCCCGCTGAAATCCGGATTTCTCGATCATCTCTCAATAACAGACGGGATGGACTACACGTTGCCCCAAAATGCGCACGTGGATGGGACATTTTCTGTTTCCACGGCGCGGCAGGCGATTTTTATCGGGTCGCGCCATCTTTATCGTCTGACTTTGTATGACCGTTCCCCCATGCCCCGGACGTCCTTCCCCAAAAAGCATGTGTTCGAGCCCTGACCCGCACACCGTTGCGTCGAAATTCGGGGGGTCCCTCGAAACAAGCCGGGAATCACAACACATCAGAAGAGAACCTGTGGCTCGAAGGTTATCACGGGCAGAAACAGGAGTCCAAGATAGAGATCTGTTACGATTGAAAAATTTCTCCGGACAGATCCCGGCAGGATGGTTATAATATGTCGCACAGAAATTGAAACGTAAAACATGAGAATCTTTTTTCACTCCATCCCGGGACAGGTGAGTCATGCTCGAAGCCAATGAAGGCACAAAAGAGATTGCGCAGGAAATCCTCTACCGGATGAGCCAGAATCCTGATCGAACGCGCAGGATCGGGACCTTCGGGTTTATCGAACTTGAAGACACCTGGGGGGATGAAGCCACGATCCTGAACACGGCCAGAGTGTCGACTTCCAACCGGCGTCTTTCCGGTCCGGACGCCTTTTCCGACAAGGACCGTGACCTGTTGGAACACCTTTTGTCGGAAGAGCACGGCACTCCCTTTGAAACCGTCTGGTTTCGGTACCGGTTCATCGCTCCCATCTTTGTCCTCAGACAGTGGGTCAAACACCGGATCTCCACATGGAACGAATTTTCCATGCGTTACCGGAAACCGATTTCCGCTTTCTACATACCGGACGAAACAGCACGCAAGGTGGATGGCTTTGAAATCATGACGCAGGAGCAGACAGACAGATACACGGCGCTCCTCGAATCCGTCAACCGGTTCTACGAAGAGGAATACGACACCATTTGCCGGCGCATTGATGATCTGCGACAAACGGGGGAACTTCCTCCCAAGGAGAGCGGACGGGACCCCTACCGCGCAAGAGCCCGAGAGCTTCTGAGATCGGCGATGCCCGTTGCAAATTACAGCGATGTCTACTGG
>JAMCWZ010000110.1 GCA_023480765.1 Nitrospirota bacterium | reverse complement strand
CAATTATCACATTATCCTCTCCGGACAAGGAACTGCTTGGACAATTCGCAGCTGATGTAAGAAGTATACGCCCACCAGAGCCTTATAAAGGCAAAGGTATTAAGTACAGCGGTGAGAAGATCCTTCGAAAAGAAGGTAAAACAGGTAAAAAGTAACTCTGCTCATCTTTAATGAGGAGAAAGAAACCGTGTCCAGAAGTTATCGTATTACGATTCGAAAATCAAAACATGAACGAGTAAGAAAGAAAATTAAGGGGACATCTGACCGTCCTCGGTTAACCGTCTTTAGAAGCCTTAAGTATATTTACGCTCAATTGATTGACGATAACATCGGGAAAACGATCGTTTCCGCATCATCTCTCAAAGGATTTTCTGGATCCAAAGACTCAACGGAAACTGCTAAGGAAGTCGGAAAATTGATAGGCAAGTTAGCAATAGAAAAAAATATTCAAAAAGTTGTCTTTGACAGAAGCGGTTATCTTTATCATGGACGAATTAAGGCCCTGGCTGAAGGAGCAAGAGAGTCCGGCCTTCAATTCTAGAGTGTCAATAGATGGAGTGTACTCAGTGATTGTTCAAAAAATTGATCAGAACTCCCTGAAAGACAAAGTTGTATTTATTAACAGAGTTTCAAAGGTTGTTAAAGGTGGTAAACGGTTTTCGTTTTCCGCACTTGTTGTTGTCGGAAACGGGAATGGAGTTGTCGGATTCGGAAAAGGAAAAGCCGGCGAAGTTCCGGATGCTATTAAAAAAGCCGTTGAGAATGCAAAAAAAAATCTGGTTTCTATTCCTCTACAGCAAACGACTGTTCCACATGAAGTGATCGGACACTTCGGTGCAGAAGATGTATTGATTAAACCGGCATCTGAAGGCACCGGTATGATTGCAGGGGGAGCCGTTCGCGCTGTTATGGAGGTGTTGGGAGTTTCGAATATTCTTTGCAAGTCCCTAGGATCGGGAAATCCGTATAATGTCGTCAGAGCGACAATTGAAGGTTTAAAAAAGCTCAGAAGCTACCATGATGTTATGTTGGAGAGAAAAACCTCTGCATAAAGATTCAAACCCTTTTAGAAAGTAACGGTGTTCAATGTCTAATGAATACGTTGAGCTTGAAATTACTCTCAAAAAAAGTCTTATTGGTACTCCTTTAAAAATTAAAAAAGTTATTTTAGCGTTGGGTCTGAGACACATCAATCAAAAGGTTGTGCATTTTTCATCTCCTTCAATTTTAGGAATGATCAAGAAGGCCCAACACATGGTCTTAGTTTCTAATAAATAAATGAACAATAGATTGGGAGTTCGATGAAAATTCACGACTTATATCCAGCGCCAGGCTCAAATAAAAGGAAGAAAAGGGTCGGACGTGGACCAGGATCTGGTCTGATCATTCCTAAAATTGAAGGACATAAGGGGCAACATGCACGATCTGGTGGAGTTAAGCCCCCGGGATTCGAAGGCGGACAGATGCCGTTAATTCTTCGTATTCCCAAAAGAGGTTTCAAAAGCCCACATAAAGTTGCGACTTCAGTCTTTAATATTGCAACTTTAGAGGAATTTGACTTCCCTGATGGACTTGTTTCCGCTGAGGCTCTGTTAAATGCGGGTTTGGTAAAGCCAAGTGTACAGAGGATTAAGATTCTTGCAGAAGGTGAACCCACAAAGCCCTACATAATTCAGGACCTTGAAATCAGTAAGACGGCTCAACAAAAAATCGAGGCTGCGGGTGGTAGCGTAGTTTCAACACTCAATTGAAATTAAACTTCAGGATTTAACTTGCTCGCCCGTATACTTCATACTTTTGAAAATATAGGTAAGATTCCCGAATTGCGTCAACGCATACTTTTCACTATTGGTATGCTTGCTGTATATCGGATTGGTGCGTATATACCTACTCCTGGAGTTAATGGGAATGCCCTTTCCCAATTTCTCCATCAAAATGGAGGAGCGCTTATTGGCTTCTTTGATATGTTCTCCGGAGGAGCCCTTTCCCGACTGACTATATTTGCATTGGGAATTATGCCCTATATTTCAGCATCCATTATTTTACAGTTACTGACCGTTGTACATCCAACGCTACAGGCAATGGCGAAGGAGGGTGAGCGGGGCAGGAAGATCATCACCCGGTATACACGCTATTTAACTGTTATAATCGCTCTTGTTCAGTCTTTTGGGATTGCATTAGGGCTTGAAGGTATGAATAACGGACAATTTGTCCCACATCCAGGCTGGGCTTTTCGTTTTATCGTTGTCATAACTTTAACGGCTGCAACGACCTTTGTGATGTGGATAGGGGAACAGATTACAGAAAGAGGCGTTGGTAACGGGATTAGCCTTATTATTTTCTCCGGGATTATTGCTCGTCTTCCTGCTGCAATCATTAATACATACAAGTTATATAACCAGGGTGAAATTTCAGGATTTCTGATTCTTGCCCTTCTTGTCATGATTTTCTTCATCGTTACTTCCATTGTGTTTATTGAAACAGCAAGAAGAAAAATCCCTATTCAATATGCCAAAAGACTTGTTGGGAATAAGATGATGGGCGGGCAATCAACCCATATCCCGTTTAAAATAAACACAGCGGGGGTCATACCCCCGATCTTTGCAAGCTCTCTGATTTCTTTCCCTGCCATCATTGCAGGATTTGTTTCAGTTCCATGGATACAATCGTTTGGAAAATCATTATCTCCCGGCAGCTTCTCTTATACAGGCTTATATGTTCTGTTGATTGTTTTCTTTTGCTTCTTTTATACAGCTGTAGTTTTAAATCCAACAGACATAGCTGAAAACATGCAAAAGTATGGCGGATACGTTCCTGGAATAAGGCCTGGTCAAAAAACTGTTGAGTATCTGTATCGGGTTATGAACCGCATTACTTTTGTGGGTGCCCTTTACCTTTCTATTGTTTGTGTTATCCCGGAACTTCTCATTTATCAGTTGCATGTTCCTTTTTATTTCGGGGGAACTTCCCTCCTGATTGTAATCGGTGTTTCTCTGGATACTGCACAGCAAATTGAGTCTTATATGATGTCCAGAAATTATGAAGGAATCCTGAAAAAAACGCGCATTAAAGGGAGGACCGCATAATTATGTTTAAATCGGTAGTTATTTTTATTGGTCCTCCAGGGGTTGGAAAAGGAACACAAGCATCTTTACTAGCAGATGCTTTCTCAATACCGAAATTTGCAACAGGGGATTTGTTAAGGGAAGCTTTGAAAAATAATACGCCCTTGGGAATTGAAGCTAAAACTTACATGGACTCTGGCAAGTTGGTTCCCGATCAACTTGTCCTGGACTTGATTAAAGGAAAAATCGCAAAAATTCCTAACGGGATTGGCTTTATTCTGGATGGTTTTCCGAGAACACTACATCAAGCCGAAGGCCTTGATGTAATTCTGTCTTCTTTGTGTCATAATGTCGGATTGGCAATAGAGTTTTCTATGGACGAAGAGGAAAGAATTGTAAGGCTAACGGGAAGAAGATTGTGTCCTAATTGTCAGCGGACATATCACATTCTATTTGCTCCACCCAAAAAGGATTCCCTTTGTGACTATTGTTCAGTCGAGCTTGTTCAAAGGGCCGATGACAATGAAGACGTTATTCGGAAACGATCTGTTATCTATTGGGAAACTACTAAGCCACTCTTGGAGTATTATCGGCAAAAAAATATTCTCATGAAGGTGGATGCCAGTTCTTCCATTGAGAATGTTTTTTCTCGGATAAAGCAAATATTTTCAGAATTGAACTGAATATGATCTATTTGAAAAATAATGAAGAAATCGAAAAGATTAAAAGAGCCTCTGTAGCTGTGGCTAATGGGCTTTTGAAAATTAAGGCAGCTATCAGACCAGGAGTGTCTTTAAAAGAGCTCGACAAGATTGCAGAGGAACACGCTCTGAGCCAGAAAGGGATTCCCGCCTTTAAGGGGTATCGCTCTTATCCTGCGTCTTTGTGTGTTTCTGTGAATCATGTTGTCGTTCATGGCATTCCCAACGATTACTTATTGAAGGATGGGGATATTGTAGGAATTGATTACGGAATTGTTCTTGATGGATATTATGGGGATTCGGCTATGACGATTCCTGTTGGCGTCGTTTCGGACAGAGCTAATAAGTTAATGTCAGTCACCCAAGAATCGTTGATGAAGGGGATAGCTCAGGCCCGGCCGGGAAATAGGATAGGCGATATTTCATACGCCGTTCAGTCTTATGCTGAATCACACGGATTTTCGGTCGTTCGTAATTTCGTAGGTCATGGTATAGGTAAACGGTTGCATGAAGAACCCCAGATCCCAAACTTTGGGCCAAAAGGAAAAGGTCTCAAGCTTGAAGTTGGCATGGTTTTGGCCATAGAACCTATGATCAACGAAGGAACTTATGAGACCGAGATTCTGTCGGATGGTTGGACAGCAGTAACAAAAGATAGAAAACTATCTGCCCATTTTGAACACACGGTTGCTATTTTGAAAGATGGTCCCATTATTCTGTCTACCCCGGATATGGCCGCGTAGGAGGGTTGTTTGCCGAAGGAAGATATTATCGAGGTACAAGGAACTGTCTTGGAAACACTTCCTAATGCAATGTTCAGGGTCGAGCTTGAAAATGGTCACAAAGTTCTTGCACATATTTCAGGCAAAATGAGAATGCATTACATTAAGATTCTTCCTGGCGACAAAGTGACTTTGGAATTGTCCCCATACGACCTGACCCGAGGTCGAATAACTTACCGCTTTAAATAGGGAGCATAAGAATGAAAGTTAGGGCCTCTGTTAAGCCTATTTGTACAAAATGCAAGATCATTCGTAGAAAAGGTATTTTACGCGTTAAATGTGAAAACCCACGTCATAAACAAAGACAAGGATAAAAGGAGAACGATTTGGCTCGTATTGTTGGAATTGACCTTCCGAGAAATAAAAGAGTTGAGATTGCCCTAACGTACATTTTCGGTATTGGACGGTCAACTTCATTGTCGATTCTCACCAATACTTCAATTGATCCCAACCGGCGAGTGAAAGACCTGACAGATGAAGAGGTTGCCAGTTTAAGGGAGATCATCGAAAAAACATATTTGGTCGAAGGCGACTTGAGACGTCAAGTCACCCAGAACATTAAGCGGAAGATGGATATAGGTTGCTATGTTGGTTTAAGGCACAGGAGAGGCCTTCCCGTCCGCGGACAACGAACAAAAACCAACGCAAGGACACGAAAAGGTCCGAAAAAAGGTATTGGCGGAAAGAAAAAAACCGGCTAACAGGACAATTCGTTTTATTTAGATTTTGCTGTAATTTGGGGGTTCGATGGGGACAAAGAAGGTTACAAAGAAAAAAGAAAAAAAGAACGTTCCTGTTGGGATCGTTCATATTCACGCTTCTTTCAACAACACAATCATTTCCTTTGCGGACCCGAACGGTGACGTTGTTTCGTGGTCGAGTTCTGGAGCTCAAGGCTTCAAGGGATCGAGGAAGAGCACTCCCTTTGCCGCTCAAAAGGCAGCTGAAGTGGCTGCCAAGAAAGCGGTAGACTCCGGAATGAAAACGTGTGATGTTTACGTAAAAGGTCCTGGAGCCGGAAGAGAGTCCGCAATTAGAGCTCTTCAAACTTTTGGCCTCAAGATTAATCTTATCAAGGATGTGACCCCTATCCCTCACAACGGGTGCCGTCCTCCAAAACGTAGACGCGTTTAGAACTTATTACTTTATTGTTCCTTAAGCACTGTATTTTTTAAAGGAGAATGGATTGGCTCGATATAGAGGTTCGGTTTGCCGTTTTTGTCGTAGAGAAGGTGTAAAGCTTTTCTTGAAGGGTGTTCGTTGTCTTTCTACTAAATGCGCCATAGACAGACGGTCTTATCCTCCGGGTCAACACGGTCAAAGTCGTGCAAAAATATCCGACTATGGCCTCCAGCTCCGAGAAAAACAAAAAGTTAAAAGAATCTTCGGTGTTCTGGAGAAGCAATTTAGAAATGCTTTTGAAAGAGCTTCCAGCAAAAAAGGTGTTACCGGAGAATCACTTCTTTCTGGCCTTGAGCTTCGTCTTGATAGCGTCGTTTACCGGATGGGACTTGGTACGTCGCGTAATGAAGCGCGGATGCTTGTTACTCACGGACATATGGAAGTCAATGGACGGAAAGTTAATATTCCCTCTTTTCAGTGTAAGGTTTCGGATGTTGTCAGCCTTCGCGAAAAGTCCAGATCTAACGATCGGTTCAAAGAAAATCTCCGTGATGCTGAAACACGAGGAGTTACTCCAACTTGGCTGGATGTTCAAAAAGAGCAATTTTCTGCAGTTGTTCGCGAACAGCCAAAGAGAGAAGAAATTAATATTTTGATTTCTGAAAACTTGATTGTCGAACTTTATTCACGATAACTATCTTTTGGGATCGTTTGACAATTTGATTAAGGAGTCACTGATGAACAGTGTTCGGGACTTTCAGATGCCAAAGTCCTTGAGTTTTGATCGGGATACCCAAACAGACAGATTCCTGCGGGTGATTGCCGAACCATTTGAAAGGGGATATGGAACAACTTTAGGAAACTCCTTGCGTCGTATCCTTCTTTCCTCAATAAAGGGGGCAGCGATTACCGCTGTACGCTTTCGAGGTGTTTTCCATGAGTTTTCTAATATTCCAGGTGTTCTGGAAGATGTTTCGGACATCATTTTGAATCTGAAGGAAGTTCGGGTGAAGTCTCATGAAGCAGAGCCGCATTGGGTTCACCTGAAGGTGTCTGGGCAAAAATATGTCACTGCCGGTGACATTTCAACCGGTGGAGTGATTGATATACTTGATCCCGGACATCACATTGCGACTCTCGACAAAGGCGCTTCCATCGAAATGGATTTGCGCATCGAAACCGGCAGAGGTTACGTTTCCGCTGAACGAAACAAGGCTGAATCCCTCGAGGTTGGCGTTATTCCGATCGACGCTGTTTTTACCCCGTTAAAGAAAGTAAATTTTACGGTGGATAGTACACGGGTCGGTCGCATGACGGACTACGACAAACTGACGCTTGACATAGAGACGGATGGAAGTCTGACCCCTGAAGAAGCGTTGTCTCAGGCGGCTTTGATTTTAAAAGACCACCTGGATCTTTTCGTTATTGAAGACACAGACCACCTCATTCCGGATTCACCCAAACCTACGATGAAAGTTGAAGAAATTGGGGAAGATCTCCTGACAAGGAATGTGCTGGATCTTGAACTTTCTGTTCGCGCATCTAATTGTTTAAAGAATGCGGACATCAAGACGGTGGGAGACCTTATCCAAAAGACGGAAAATGAGCTGCTTAAGACTAAAAACTTTGGACGTAAATCCTTAAATGAGATCAAGACAGTTCTTTCCAATATGGGACTGACATTAGGGATGGAACTGACCACCAAGGATTAATCAATCTCTCGGTGATTTCTTTAGACGCTAAGGACGAGGCTTATGAGACACAGGATGCAAGGACGTCAGTTCGGCAGGGATTCGCGTCACCGACAAGCGATGTTTCGTTCTATGATTACTTCTTTCTTTGAGCACGAAAAAATTGAAACAACAACAATGAAAGCCAAAGAACTGAAGCCAATGATCGAAAAGATGATTACAAAGGCTAGAGTCAAAAACATCAATAATCTTCGTGACTTGCTCAAAACTATCCGGGACAAGGATGTAGCGTTTCACCTTCTGGACGAGATTGCTCCCCGGTTTTCTACGCGCGCTGGCGGATATACCCGTATCATCAAGACTCGTCGGAGGATTGGTGACGGAGCTGAGATGGCCATTCTCGAACTCGTAGAATCCGGGCGCTCCCTTTCGGACAAGAGGAAGGCGGTTCGTGAGAGCCAGAAGCCAAAGAAAAAATCGTCAGATGAGACAAAAGACACCAATAAGGAAGTAGCTTCACAATCTTGATCGATCTATCCCGGGGATGACTTGGAACTAAATATTCAAAAGCAACTCCAGACAATATGGATATTGTTGGGGGTTACGTTTTTGGGTATTATCCTCGCCCTTGTTTTGGTTCGAAAGTCTCTTGATTCTCAAAATCTTCTTTACAGTCGTGAGGCCTATATTCTGAATGCAAAGGGCCTCACGCCAGGCCAGATTAAAGAAAAGGCCGTCGAAGAAGAATATCGCCTCAGAAACAGTGAACTCCTATACCGCGGTCATGATCTCTTCGAGTTCCATGCACCTCCGACAATCCGACTCATCCTGATTAAAAATGCCATTCACGAAAATCAGGGGAAAATGGATTCCGTTGAAGTTTTACCCCATTATGTCCGTTATCGTTTTCATCTCAAAAATGCTCCGCCAATTACAGTGGTCACAAATGGTGGAACCTTTATCTTCAAAAAACTTCCGCAATAAGACTACATATTTTTCAATACCGATTCTTATCGATCAGGCTCTGGCTCAGGACATATTTCTACGATTGCTTCGATCAAGTTTTCCACTCTCTCGGGGATAAGATGAATATTGGTATTATCGGTACACGTGGACAACTCGGTGCAGACCTCTGCCTGAATGCTTCGGAGAAGGACAGAGTGGAAAAGCTTGATCGCCCGTATTTCGACCTTGAAAACCCCGCACATTTAAAAACGTTGGATTCTCTTTCTCTGGATGTCCTTATAAATACGGCCGCATATAATGATGTCGACAAGGCAGAAGAGGAGATCGGGGAGGCTTTTCGTCTAAACTCCGAAGCCCCCTCCAGACTTGCTGGCTACTGTCGTAAGAAAGATATCCTTTTCATCACATTCTCGACCGACTATGTGTTTGGCGAATATGAGGAGAAAAGGGAATTCCGAATGCCTTTTCAAGAGACGGATGAAGCTCGTCCTCTTTCCGTTTATGGAGTTTCCAAGTGGGCAGGTGAGTGTATGGTTCTAAACAGAAATCCGGATGCCCTTGTTATAAGAACGTGCGGGCTTTATGGGCGTCATCGCGGAACTCACCTCAAAAGAAATTTCGTTGAACTGATGCTTCAGTTGGGACGTGGGGATAAGACTCTCCGTGTTGTTTCGGACCAGATTGTGACTCCAACTTCAACATGGGATTTGTCACAAAATACATACAAATTGATTCAGTGTTCTCCAAAGGGAGGACTCTATCATATGACAAACGAAGGAGAATGTTCCTGGTTTGAATTTGCAGAAACGATCTTCAATATGGTGAAGCTGGCTCCGGATGTCCGGGCAGTTCTTCAATCTGAATATGGCGCCAAGGCCCGGAGGCCCTCTTATTCCGTTTTGTCAAAGGAAAAGGTCGGGAAGTATGGGATCCATTTTCAGACATGGGAGAAAGCATTATCGGATTATCTGTCGACATCTTCCGTCAAGCCTTAGGGGTTTGAGTCAACAAGTCTCCAGGATTGTTTCAGCCATTCCCAGACATGATCCGGTGAGGAAAGTCGAGCAGGATGGGGAAGAGACGAGTCGGGCAGGTTGTCTCCAACCCAAATTCCATGTCCCCCCAGATGGATTGCCATCTTGATGGAGTTCCAGTCTGTCGTGTCATCCCCGATCATGACAGGATAAGGGCCGGATCCGGATAATGTCCTCCGGTCTTCTGGTTCATCCGAGAGGCGTTGGAGAAACCATTGCAATGCGGATTCCTTGTTGATTCCAGAATGCCGGAATTCAAAAACGCATTTTCCAGCCTTCATTTCCAGATTCTCTGGATGTACCTGTCGGAATGTTTTTTCTATAACTCCAAAAAACTCTTCATGTCGTTCGATCGCCAGCTGTCGATAATGCAACGATAGACTGAACTGCTTGATTTCCAGATAGGCTCCTGGCCATTCATCCGTTATTTCCTTGAGCAGTGTGGCAAGAGGAAGAATTTGTTCCCGGGCGCTTTCCGCGTTCGGGTCCGCATGGACTTTTCCCTTGTATATTCTGGAAGCGCCATGATCGCCGGATACGCCGGACAGCTCTTCGATCGGAAGCCTTTTGCGAAGATCGGGGATTGATCTTCCGGACAAGACGAAAACCGGTATTTGTAAACAAAGGAATCTCAGAAGCCTGAGGCGATTTTCGGGCAGGTGGACAGAATCCGGTTTTTCCTGAATTGGGGCTAACGTTCCATCAAAATCAAGAAAGAGCGCTGCATTCTCCGGGTCGTTTAAAAGAATTTCGGAACGGATCTGTTTATCGATTGCAGATCTCCTGCCTAAAGGTTTTCAAATAGCCGGAAGACCCATCCATACAGGTTCATCTGTTCGATTTGACGATTGAGAACCTTGTTGCGCTGAACTTTCTTCCCAAAGGACTCCGACAAGCCGGTATTCAGCTGTCTTGCAGAATACACGGGATGGTAGGGATCGATCTGAAGGGCATCCTGCAGGGCAAATGCGGAACCGGTATGGCAGCTCAGGAAAAGAACCCCGTCCCCGTTGCCCTGGCATGAAAGGAATTCCTGCGCAACCAGGTTCATTCCATCATTTGTGGAGGTGATCAGTGCGCCGGAAGCCATCTTGTAAAGTGCCGAAAGATGTGTCTGGGGAAGTGTTGTCTCAATGGAATGAAGCGGGAGCCAATCTTTCGTTGTCCATTTTTGATTGAAGGCTTTGATACGTTCTCGCAGGACTTCCTGATACTTTTTGTACGTCCTTTGTCCTGATCGCGTGGGAACAGCAATCTGGACAAAGGAGATCTTTTCTTTCCATTGAGGATAGATGGTAAAAAAACGATCCAGAATATTGAGCCGTTCAAAAAGGCCTTTGGTATAGTCCATCCGGTCGACAGAAATGACATAAGGAATTTCCGTCGGAACACCCGCATTTTCGAGAAATTTCTTGGCCGCCACAATGTTCTCCGTTTGACCGGCCATCCGCCTGAAATGCTGCGGATCGATTCCGACAGGCATCACTACGACCTTGATCTGCCGTCCGTTCCACTGGACGACATTCTCCCGGAGAACTTCCGCTTCCGGAAGAAGAGTCAGAACTGTTTTGAAGAAAAGGTCGAGATGCAAAGGTGTCTGAAACCCGACGATGTCATGGGAAAGGATACCTTCAAGGACGGATTGCCATTCCGGAAGGAGCATGAAGTCTGCAGGGTTGGGCCAGGGAATATGGCAGAAAAAGGCGAGTGGAGGAAGATTCTCGGTGGATTCCCGTCGGATCCAGTGTGCAACCCGAGTCAGCTGATAGTCGTGGATCCAGACGATTCCGGGGCGCTCTTTACGAAAGGAGTCCATGACTTTTTTGGCAAAAATCTGGTTCACTCGGTCATACTGAATGAAATCTCCCGGATCGTGAAAAAACTGATCTCTGTTTCCGTGGAAGAGAGGCCAGAGCGTACCGTTCGAATACCCGTCATAGAAAGGTTTTTTTAACGAGTCCGGGATATTGACTCTTTCGAGAAGGTATCCCGGGCCTTTCCCGGAAGGAACCATCAGGGTAGCCGGGCCGGCCGAGTCTCGTGACGCGATCCAGACTCCTCCCAATCGTTCGAGAAGGGCGTGCAGAACTTGGCTGACACCACCGGCCGGTCTTTTGAAATCCTGATTTTCGGTATAGACGATAGGTTCCCGGTTCGTCACGATACAGACAGGTGCATTGCCCAAAAGGTTTCGGCTGATGGACTGGATGCTTTCGATGGTCCGGATAGCTGTTCTTTGTCCGGAAGACATCCGGACATGTCCTTGAGACTTCGTCGCTTGATTCACGTAAACGGTCCTTTCTGTCTTGTCTTAAACCTGAAGATGAGGTTCAGGCCGAACCAGCCAGTGAAGGTTCATCCAAAAACGGTTCGTTCGAGGAGAGGGATTTTTCTTCCCGCCATTTTCGTAAAACGTCCTGGTATAACAGTTCATATTGATCAACCATTGTGGAAGTTGAGAAACGCCGGACAGCTGCATTTCTGCATGCTTCGCGATCAAAGGTGTCCAGTCGTGTGCGAATCACTTCCGCCATTTCTTCTTCCGTATCGACGAGAAACCCTGTCACGTTTTCCTCGACAATCTCCGGAACGGAGCCCCGTCGAAACGCGATGACCGGAGTTCCACACAGCATGGCTTCGATCATGACGAGTCCGAAAGGCTCAGACCAGCGTATCGGGAATAAAAGTGCTTTCGCTCCCTGCAAGAGAGAAACCTTCCGGATATGGTCTGCTTCGCCGATCCAGTTGACATGTGGAAGGGAGAGTAAAGGCCGTAACTGGCGAGTATAGAACGAGGTGTCCAGCCAATGGACGGCACCGGCCATCTGGATGGGCACTCCCGCCATTTCGGCAACACGGATCGCGGAATCGGGTCCTTTTTCCGGAGCGAGGCGTCCGAGGAATGCGACATGGTTTTCGGGATGATAGGAAGGAGGATAGCAGTTGGGGTCCAGACCGTGATGAATGACCGTAAAGTTTGGAAGATCCGCTTCCTGGCTTTTTTGGGAGTAACTGATGGAAGCGTAGTGATACTTGGGGTACTGCTGATACGTCAGCGAAAAATCCGGTGTTTTTGTGTGGTGGAGGGTGACAACTGCCGGAACGTCGATCATGTCGGCGAAGGGAAGGGCATAGGGAGAATTCAGGTGAATGATGTCGATGTCTCCGTGTTCCCGAATTCTTTTGAAGGCGAAAGAGAGATGGGTCAACTCGTCCATCGGGTTGATCGGCCATCGCCCTTCCGTGTAGAGAAATTCCAGTTCGGCCCTCGTTTTTGAGTCCCCGGTCGCGAAAAGGGTGACAGAGTGCCCCCTGTCAATCAGCTTTTCCGATAAGTGGTACAGGAAAAGTTCTGTGCCGCCATATTTTTTCGGTGGAACAGAAACAAACGGGGTCGAGATGATGGCAATTTTCATGATTAATCCTCCCGTACTTCAACCGGTGAAAGCTGTTGAAGGCCGATCAGATTGCGGTTGTCCGCGTTATCGGCAGGCAACTGTCTTTCGGAGCGCATCAAGGGTGCCGATACCACAATGGCTCCCGCAAAGAGGACGACTCCCATGACCAGAACGGTGCGGGAAGCTCCGAGCGAATGCAAAAGGAACGGAAGACAGGCCATTCCGATAATGAGTCCCCCAAGAAAACCGATGCTGATGGTGGAAAATGTCCTTCCCAAAAGCTCCGGAGACGTTTTTTTCTGGACGATCGTGTGAATCAAGGGGTTTGTCACGGATAAACCCATGCCGGCAGCGGCGAGAAGAACGACTGCCACAGGAAGCGAATGGGTGACGGAAAGACCTCCGAGCAGGAGGCCGGCAAGCATGAAGGCGTTACGGATACAGACCCCCATGGAGCGAGGGGAAAAGATGGAAAGAAGAAGGGAAGAAAGAAGCATTCCTACACCCAGTGCGGAGATCAGAAGGCCGAATGCCCCGGAACCTTCGTGAAGGCTGTCTTTTGCATATATCGGAAGAAGAATGTTCAAAGGACCGGTGATAAGACCGTAAAAGGTCATCACAAGGAAAAGAGGAAGGAAATTGTGTTCCTTTCCGAATACAACCTTGTACCCCTTTGCTGTTTCCCGGAGAAAAAGACCTGGTGACAGGGGAGTCGTGGGAGGAACCCATCGGATATGGATAAAGATCAGGAAAATGGCGGAGATGAGAAAAGTGACCCCATTGATGGCCATCACCATCGTCGGGTTCAGGAATGAGACCAGGACGCCGCCCAGGATTGGTCCCAGGAGCATTCCGAACTGTCCGACCGTCTGCATCATGGCATTGCCGGCAATCGTCTTGCTGGGGGGGACGATTTCCGGAATGCTTGCATAGAGAGCCGGACCAAAAATGCCGGACGTGACAGCGATGAGAAAAACAAGAACATCAAGGACGGGGAGGGAAAGCCAGTGAAAGTAGTACAGAATCGGAATCAGGAGGACGATGAGTCCACGCGTCGTGTCCAGGCCGAGCATGACAGCTTTTTTGGAGGAACGATCCAGGGCAACTCCTGTCAACCACCCGAAAAGGAGAGGTGGAAGCGTCTGGAGGATGCCGATGGTGGCCACGGCGCCAGGACTGTTCGTCAACTTGTAGACAAACCAGAGGAGGGCGACCCGATTCAGATTTTCCCCGATCTGGGAGATCAGTTGGCCGCCGAGAAGCAGTCCGAAGTTCTTTTCTCTGATCAGCGCGAGCGATTCATTCACGAGGTGTTCCCCTTTAAAGAATTGTTCCGGGTTTGTCTGTTCCCGTCAATTCTCGAGCAAGTTTCATGCTGGGGGGAATGATTCTTGAAAATTTATGAAATTAAATAACTTAAGGATGAATTGGTTTGGGTGACGAGGAGGGGCAGTGTATCAGTTGTTTCTTTTGGATACACTGCCAAGAAAATGTGTAGAGAGGAGTAACACTCCACTGATGACGAGGAGACCCGCTCCCGCCCCGGCTATCAAGGGGTGGAGGGTGGCTCTGCCGGCGAGCAGGGATGCCCCCCGGATTCCCGCAAGGCTCGCCAGGAGAAATATGAGCCATGTCAGAGAAAAGGCAAGTCCCAGAAGGCGTCGGGGAATTTCTTTTTGGAGCCATTCATTGAGGAGGGGCTGGATGATGGCAAGACCGGCTCCAGCCAGAATGAATGCCAGTGGGCCTGCGAACGGAGAGGACGTCAGGGAGACCAGGATCAGGGACAGTCCGGCGATAGCCAATCCTCCCGAAATCAGTTTCAATGGAGGCAAGCCGGAAAATCGGATGATGGTCAGCCCGGCCAGAAAGGCTCCGGAGAAATAACTTCCTGCCAGAATCGTGTAAAAACCCTTGTCCATCCGGAAAATTTCCGTGGCCATGAGGGGAAAGAGGACGGGGAGTGGTGCGTTGACCAACCCGTAAACGCCAAGGGCTACGACGGCCAATACCAGCCTGGGGCGCTCTCGGAAAAGGTGGAGGATCTGCATGATATCCTTTTGGAGAGCGGACCAATGTGTTCTTGTCGGGCTTTTAGAGGTTTGACCGGTGAGCCGTCCGTCCGGAAGAGTGGGAACCAGAACCATCAGAACGGCCGACAGGACAAATCCGGATCCGGAAATCAGGATAAGCCAGGGGGCGTTCATGTGAAAGAGGAGAATTCCGGCTGTCAGGGGGCCAAGCAAATAGCCTCCTTGACCGAAGATCAAGATCCATCCGTTGGCTTTCTTGATCCCGTCTGCTGGAACCAGAGAGGGGATCATCGCGCCGAAGGCCGGAATAAAAAAGGAAGACAGGACCGCCGTCAGGATCACGATCGAAAGAATGGAATTCGGGGATATGGGTTCCAGGAGAGAGATCAGGGGAATCAAGGCATATGTAGCTCCTTTGAACAGGTTGACACCCGCAAGCAAAGGGGGAGCGGGAAATCGGTCCGCGAGATACCCCGCCGGAAGGATGACGAAAAATGGAATAATGGTCTGGATCAGGCCGATTGTCGCGACCAGGCCGATATGATTGTCGGCGGAGCGAAAGGCAATCCATGTCAGGGACGTTTGCGTCATTCCTTCGCTGAACTGGGAAAGGGTGTAGGCCGTTAAAAGCATTCGGAACCGGTTGTTGCGGAGGATCTTTTCCCACTTCAACCGGTAGGGATAAGGGCCGGTCCCCGGACCATTCGACAAAGGGTGCCAATCTCCTTGATGGGTTGCTGAGAAAAGAAAAAAATTTTTCGTGATGTCGTCCGGGTGAGCTGAATCGAAAAAACCGAAAGCGCCGGACGCTCTCCATCCTAACATGAAGATGGGGGACTGTTTTGATTTTTGGAATCTTTGTTTAAACTACCAGCTCATTCGTATTCATCACTTGCAGACGGAAGGGGTTCGATCATGCGTTATCTTGTCACCGGAGGAGCTGGTTTTGTCGGCTCGAACATTGTCTTGCGGCTGGAAAAGGACCGGCATGACGTGACGGTTATTGACGATATGTCATCCGGAACCTTCAAGAATCTCGTTTCTTTTCGGGGAGACTTTCATTGCGGTGACATCTCGCGCATGGATCTCGTCGACATCTTCCAAAAGCGCCCGCAGTTTGATGCGATCATCCATGAAGCATCGATCACGGATACCACCGTGTCCGATCAGCGACAGATGATCACGAGAAACGTGGACGGATTCCGCAACGTACTCTCTTACGCCACACGATACTCCTGCCGGGTGGTTTATGCCTCTTCCGCAGCTGTCTACGGGAACAACGCCAGTCCTCAAAATGAAGAACAGTCCCCGCATCCCCTCAATGTATACGGTTTTTCGAAAATGCTTATGGACAACATGGCCCGCAAGGCTTCCCACGAGTTGTCCCGCCCGGTGATCGGGCGAGCGTCGTGTAGGGA
>JAMCWZ010000061.1 GCA_023480765.1 Nitrospirota bacterium | reverse complement strand
CTAGTTGTGGACGGAACTGGTCAATCCCAAGTCCTGACAGGGATCCCCTTTCTTGACCATATGATTGATCAGCTTTCCAGGCACGGATTGTTTGATATCACTCTTGAGGTCAAGGGTGACCTGGAGATCGACCTCCATCATTCGGTGGAAGATGCCGGTCTGGTGCTCGGTGAATTGTTTGATCAAGCCCTGGGAAACAGGGAAGGGATTCACCGATTTGGCCAGGCCCGGGTACCTCTTGATGAAACACTGGCGGAAGTGGTTGTCGACCTTTCGGGAAGGCCCTATCTTGTTCACGACTTTCCCTTCGAGCGCGGCGAACGTATCGGTTCCTTCGATCCCGACCTGATCCAGGATTTTCTTCAGGCCTGGGTGTCGAAAAGCCGAACGACGCTTCATACGCGGGTGATTTATGGGCGTAACCTTCACCACAAGGCTGAAGCCCTCTTCAAGTCTTTGGCAAGGGCTCTTCGGGAGGCAGCGACCCCGGATCCCCGGAGACATGGGGTTCCCTCCACAAAAGGAACCCTCCGGGCATGAATCCAAAAACGTGTGTCATTGATTATGGAATGGGAAATCTCTTCTCCGTTGTAAAAGCGCTGGAGACGGCAGGCCATTTTCCATATCTGGCTTCCTCCCCTTCCGAAGCCCTTTCGGCGAAACGGATCGTTTTGCCCGGGGTCGGGGCTTTCGGAGAAGGAATGCGCCATCTTCACGAACGCGGGTTTGTGCCTTTCCTTCGGGAATGGTCCGGGGCGGGGAAGCCGCTTCTTGGGATTTGTCTTGGTCTCCAGCTTCTTTTCGAGATTGGGGAAGAGTTCGGCCCCCATGAGGGATTGGGGCTTTTCCCGGGAAAGGTTGTTCCATTTTCTCCGGATGCGGGGAAGGTTCCCCATGTCGGATGGAATCAGGTCCATTTTCTGGAGCGTCATCCTATTCGGGAGCATTTGCCGGACACGTCAGAATTCTATTTTGTTCATTCCTATCATGTTTGGGATACACCCAGGGAAAATGTGATCGGAGAAACAGACTATCAGAAGGTTTTTCCTTCTGTTGTGGGAAAAGGATCCACGCTGGGGGTCCAGTTTCATCCCGAGAAGAGCCAGGATACGGGTATTCTGATTCTGCGGAACTTTGGAAAGGTAGGTCATGCAGCTCTATCCGGCTATTGACATCCGGAATGGCAAAGTCGTTCGTCTGACGCAAGGCCGTTTTGATCAGGAAACCATTTACGGAGAAGATCCCGTGCGGACAGCACTTCATTTTCGGGAGAGAGGCGTCCAGCATCTTCATGTCGTCGATCTGGACGGGGCTCGGGAAGGCGTCCCTGTCAACCGGTCCCTTATCCGGGAAATTGTCAAGGCGTTCAATGGATTTGTTCAGGTGGGGGGAGGAGTCCGTTCGAAAGACATCGCGTCCTTCTATTACGATGCGGGAGTTTCCCGTCTGATCCTGGGAACGGCCGCCATCAAGGATCCTGTCTTTCTCGGGAGCATGATCGAACAACATCCGGACCTTTTTTATGTCGGAATCGATGTGAAAGATGAGTCTCTGGCTGTCAATGGGTGGCTTGACCTGGACACGCAGGATCCCCTGGAAGTCATGGTGCGGATGTCTGAGCTCGGGGTTCGGGGATTCGTCTACACGGATATTCATCGGGATGGATTACTGTCGGGACCAAACTTCGCCCGATACGAAATCCTGCGGAGAACGGTCCGGGTTCCCGTGATCGCCAGTGGTGGGGTTCGGGATATCTCCGACATTGCAAGACTTCGGGAAATCGGTGTGGACGGAGCAATCGTCGGAAAAGCGATTTACACAGGCGAGATGGATCTGACGGAAGCGCTCCGTCTTCTCGGGATTGCAACTGGAGGTCCCCGGAGTGCTCCTTAAAAGGATCATCCCTTGTCTGGATATGAAAGCCGGGAGGGTTGTGAAAGGCGTCCGGTTCGGAAATCTCGTTGATGCGGGAGATCCTGTTTCGGTTGCCCGTCTTTACGACCGGATGGAAGCGGATGAAATTTGTCTTCTGGATATTGGAGCAACACTGGAGGAGAGAGAAACGCTTCTTTCGGTTGTCCGAAAAACTGCAGAAGCTGTCTTCCTTCCCCTCACCGTGGGCGGGGGAGTGAGAACTCTTCAGGACATGAGAAATCTTCTTCTGGCAGGTGCGGATAAAGTGTCTGTCAATTCTTCGGCCATTTCCCGTCCGGACCTTCTGGGGGAAGGTGCACGTCTGTTTGGAAGCCAATGTATTGTCCTGGCCGTTGATGTTCGCAAGGAGGGTTCAACCTATCGTGTCTACACGCGAGGGGGGACGGAGCCGACAGGGCTGGAGGCCCTGGACTGGATAGAGCGAGGAGTTTCTCTGGGAGCGGGAGAAATCCTGCTGACCTCGATTGATCAGGACGGAACAGGCATGGGATATGACACGGCTCTCATTGAAGCCGTCTCCAGACGGGTGCGTGTTCCCGTCATTGCATCCGGTGGTGCGGGGTCGATGGAACATTTTCGGGAGGCTTTTCAGGCCGGGGCAGACGCAGCCCTTGCAGCAAGCCTCTTTCATTTCGGGGAACTTTCCGTTCCGCAGCTGAAGAGATTTCTTCTCGAAAGAGATGTGCCTGTCCGTCCGGTGAGAAAAGCATCATGAGTATCAGGGATCCATTGTCCGGAAAAGGAATCCTCTCCGTGGCCGAAGAGAATATTTTTGGAAAGGCGGATCTGATACCAGCCGTTGTTCAGCACTGGGAAACGGGAAAGGTGCTGATGCTCGGGTATATGACCCGTGAGGCGTACGAAATGACAAAGCGCACCGGGAAAGTGACTTTCTTCAGCCGTTCCCGGGAAAAAATCTGGGTCAAGGGGGAGACGTCGGGAAACGGTCTCGATGTCATGGATATTCGATGGGACTGTGATCAGGATACGATTCTTGTCCTTGCCAAACCTTTGGGGCCCACGTGCCATACGGGTGCCGTCTCCTGCTTTGACGGCTCCGGTTCGCAGGGAGAAAAGGCTCCGTTCGAAGTCTGGTCCGAACTTCAGTCGACAGTCAGGGAGAGAAAGAAGGGGGATCCAGAAATATCCTATACCGCCTCCCTTCTGCAGTCGGATGTTTCGGTTGTCCTGAAAAAATTGTCGTCCAC
>JAMCWZ010000074.1 GCA_023480765.1 Nitrospirota bacterium | reverse complement strand
ACAGGGTGGAGATGGGTTTTTAGCCATTCGGCCCTCAGATCGACGTATTTATAGAGACTCGTCACCGTCCGGTCAACCATCGCTTCTTCGGACCGGCGGGATAGAGCTTCGTAGAGCATCAAGGAACCGCCCAGGACCACAAGACTTCCCAGGGTAAGGGCAACGGCCGATCTCACAGGATGGCGGATGCCCAAACCCAGGGAAAGGGCAACGACACCGAGACCAATAATCAGTAAGCACAGAACAGCGATCACCAGAAACGTCATGGACCCCTCCTCGATACCTGCGGGACAAAGGGTTCGAATTCGGAACACCTGTCTTCTCTGTCGTTTCCACGCTCTTTGACGGAAACGTTCCGGAATCACCGGATCACCCGGCATTCTAGCACATCTTCGAGCTGCCAGGCAGCCGACTAACTTCTACGCCTTACTTTGCCGGTTCTTTTTCAAAATATCGGCGAACTCGTTGGATCAAACCCAGATCCACCTGTTCCGGACGGGCAAAGACACGGACCGCAAGCTGTCGCACGGGAAGGCGTTCCAGCATTTCGGCCAATGGATCCTGAACCAGTTTTCCCGAAAGAGGATCGTAGATCAGAATTTGGCGGTCACCCAAGTTCCATGGATTTTCCGGCCTGTTGTCCCTGTAGGCCACATCCACCCGAAAAGACGCCCTTTCTCCCCAGGCGCCTATCCGCTCCTCGAGATCCTGACCGATCTGATCCGGTGGGCCGAAGATCGTTGTCTGAACATCCTCCTTTTCGTAAACCAGTCGCCACTCCTTCTTTCTTTCCAGAAAACGCCGCCATCGGTTTCCCAAATCCGATTTTGCGGCGTCCGAAGAATCTCGCCAACGTCGAACGGTTTCCAGAAGAGATTGATCCGTCAATTCCTGATAGACGGACAGATTTTCTACCGGATCCACCAGTCCCCAGACATCCATCGTTTCTCCGATCAGGTCTCTCAGGGCCATGTCGAACAAACGTGTCGTCCGGTGAAAATAGATCTGACGATACATGAAGGCCCGAGCTGTCACAAACATCTCGAAAGCTCCCAGCCCGGAACGATGCAGAGCCAGTTTTCCTTCCCGTATATGTGCGTAGTAAAGAAGGCGCTCCAGGTCGACCGGTCCGATGGCCACTCCGCACATATAGGAATCCCGAAGGACATAGTCCAGATTATCCACGGTGAAAAGACCTGAAAACAGGGGCTTCAACGTCGCAAGCTGCGGCATGTCGGAAGGGACCGGGTTGGGTCCGCTGCCTTTTCCGATCAGATATGCCACCCAGTCCGCGGACAATCGCTCACCCGGCGTAAAAGGAGCCGAAGGTGACCGGTCGATCCCTTCGATAATTTCTCTCAGAGGGCCACGGATCAGAATCTGACCCAGACGTTCGTGGGATAGGGCAAACTTGGGGTTCAGAACATGTTCGTCGAAAAAATGGCAGAACGGACCATGTCCGATGTCATGCAGGAGAGCAGAGACGCGAAGAAGTTCTTCAAAGAGGGGTGGCGAAAGAAGGCCCGGATAGGAACGGGAAAAACTCGGATAAAGATGCAGGGCAAAACGGCCGGCAATATGCATCGCCCCCAATGAATGGACAAAACGGGAATGCTCGGCAGAAGGAAAAACCAGACGGGCGCTTTGTAGCTGGAAGATCGACCGCAGACGCTGAATCCACGGAGAATCGATCAGATCGGCTTCGGACGTTCCGCTTTTGTCGCTTGGAGAAGAAACAAATCGGATATAGCCATGAACAGGATCGGAAAACAGAGAAATCCCATGAAAAGGATCTTCTGGATGGACTGGAAAAGAATCCATGGGGGGGAAAGGGGGCACATCTCCTCCCTGGGTTTGCGAAAGACAGGACATAAGCCGAGTTCTGTCCTGCCAAAGTCTGGCAGTGGCGACCATTACTCTTGGACCGCAGTTACCTGCGGCCTCCAGCGACCTTACCCGGGGGCACGAACCGGGCCGGCTCCTTTCCGCTTGCGCGGAAAAGCCCCCCTATTTGGTCTTGCACCGGGCGGGGTTTACCATGCCGTTTCTGTCACCAGAAACGCGGTGAGCTCTTACCTCGCCTTTTCACCCTTACCCGATTTCTCGGGCGGTATTTTTTCTGTGGCACTTTCCTTCCCGTCACCGGGACTGGGGATTACCCAGCGCCTTGCCCTGTGGTGCTCGGACTTTCCTCCCGGATATACCGGGCGGCCACCTGCCCATCTTTCGCAAAACCCGGAGAAGCTAGGAGCTCTTCCCCGATCTGTCCAGAGCCTCATTCGCCAGGCGATCTGCAAGAACATTCTGTTCCCTGGGAACATGCTCAAAGCGAATCGTGTCGAAAGACCTGGAGAGAACTTGTGCCTGTTCGTAGCAAACCATGAGACCGGGATTGCGGACCCGATACTTTCCCGTCATCTGCCGGATCATCAGTTCAGAATCCGCCCGGACGACCAGATTTCGTACCCCCCGGTCACGTGCGGCCCGGAGTCCGGCAACCAACGCCTGATATTCCGCCTGGTTGTTCGTACCCGGTGGAAGAACACGACCCTCTGAAAAAACAACTTTTCCATCATCTTCCTGCAGGAGATATCCCAAGGAAGATGGACCGGGGTTGCCCCGGGAAGCACCGTCACAATAAAGAATCACGGTGTCGGCGAAACTCCCTTGACCCTGGAACCCTGAAAAACGTTTTCCCCTTCCGTACCACGCTCAGGAAGATAAAGCCATCGCTGGCAAAACTGACAGGTCACAATGCGCTGTCTTTTTTTCACCTCCGTTACGGTTCGGGGGGGAAGGGTCATTCGGCAGGCTTCACAGGTTCCCTCCATCAAACGGGCCACAACAATACCGTTACGATGAGAACCCTTGAGACGGGTATAGGTTTTGAGAAGATCCTGAGAAAATCCTTGTTCGACTTCCACTTTTTCCCGGTCCAGAGCAGCCAGCTTTTCTTCTCTTGCCCGGTTTTCAGTTTCTTTTTCGCGTTTCAGGAGTTCGAGAGATTCTCTCTCGCGAACACGTTCGGCTTCGATTTCGGCAAGCCTTTTTTTCAACAGGTCCTGGGATTCAAGATTCTTGATCATCTCGTCTTCCAGACGATCCTTTTCATCCCGTCGAAATTCCATCTCCGACAGGTAGGCCTGAATGTCCCGGGGATGCTTCAGGTCCTTCTGCCTTTTTTTCCCTTCCGCCAGCAACCGCTCTGTAT
>JAMCWZ010000055.1 GCA_023480765.1 Nitrospirota bacterium | reverse complement strand
ATAACTGGTATGGATGAATCCGGTCGCATCGGCCTGGTTATAAAACCCTCCGGCCTCGAACGTTGCGAGATCCTTCCTGTAGAGAGAATAGGGGGACCGCCTCCCCAGGACACGCAGCGCCCCTTTATAGAGTTGAAGACGGACATCGCCGGTGACACGTTCCTGGGTTTTGAGGATCATCGCCCAGAGGGCTTCCCTTTCCGGAGAATACCAGAATCCGTTGTAGATGAGAGAGGCAAACTGGGGGACAAGGGACTGTTTCAATTTCAGGATCTCCCTGTCGAGCGTCAACGTTTCCAGAGCCCGGTGAGCAGCGTACAAAAGAGTTCCTCCCGGGGTTTCATAGACACCCCGCGACTTCATGCCGACAAATCGGCTTTCGACCAGATCGATGCGGCCGATCCCGTATTCTCCTCCCAGCTGATTCGCCCTTTCCAGAAGAGGAACAGGATCCAGAAGATCCCCATTGATCGCAATAGGGATCCCTTTTTCAAAGGAAACTGTCACTTCGGCAGGAATATCCGGGGATTCGACAGGATCTTTGGTCAGGGTGAAAATTTCCTTCGGAGGCGCAATCCAGGGATCTTCGAGAATCCCCCCTTCATAACTGGTATGGAAAAGATTGCGGTCGATCGAATACGGTTTTTCCAGTGTTGCCTGGATTGGAATGGCATGTTTCTTGGCGTAATTGATCAGTTCGCTTCTGGAGGACATTTCCCATTCCCGCCAGGGAGCGATCACCTGGATACGCGGATCGAAATAGGCATACGCCATTTCGAAACGGACCTGGTCGTTCCCTTTACCGGTGGCACCATGAGCCACGGCATCCGCTCCTTCAAGGCGGGCAATTTCCATCTGGGCCTTGGCAATCAGGGGACGGGCAATGGATGTTCCCAGAAGATATCCGTCTTCGTAAACAGCTCCACTCTGAATCATCGGGAAGAGAAAATCTTTCACAAACTCTTCCCGGAGGTCCCGGACATACACCTTTGAAGCGCCCGTTCTGAAGGCTTTTCGGGAAATCTCTTCGAGATCCTCGCCCTGCCCCAGATCAGCACAATACGCCACAACCTGACATCCGTACTTTTCCTTGAGCCACGTCATGATGACGGACGTATCCAGACCACCGGAATACGCCAGAACAACTTTTCCGGGCCCTGTCCCTGTTCCCTGAACCATATGCCTTTATCCTTTCCTGCTACAAAAGAGCATGAGCGCTTTCTGAAGATGCAAACGATTTTCCGCCTGGGGAAAAACTCTTGATCGCGGTCCTTCGAGGACCTCTTCGGTCACTTCTTTTCCCCGATACGCCGGAAGGCAATGCAGGACAATCGCGTCCGATTCGGCTCTGGACAACATTTCCTGATTAATCTGATAACCCGCAAACGATTGTTCCCGGATAGAAGACTCCGCTTCCTGCCCCATGCTGGTCCAGACATCGGTATAGAGGACGCGGGCTCCTCGTGCAGCTTCCATCGGATCACTCATCCATGTAATGGATCCGCCGGTTTTTCTGGCCTGTTCGGCCGACCAGTGCAGAACATCCCTGTTCGGAGCATATCCCGGAGGAGTGGCAACGATCAGATGAACACCCAGAAGTGCAGCGGCTTCCATCAGAGAGTGGGCCATGTTATTCCCATCCCCGACATACGCCATCCGGACTCCTTTAATCTCACCGAACTCTTTTCCGATAAAAGAGAAATCTGAAAGAGCCTGGCAAGGATGATGCCCGTCCGTCAGTCCATTGATGACCGGAATCTCCGCACTTTTTGCAAACCGTTCAATCCTGTCATGACCGAACGTCCGGATGATCACCATATCAAGGTATCCGGACATGACCCGGGCGGTATCTTCAATGGTTTCGCCACGGGCCAGCTGGGAGTCCCCTCCGAGAAAAACAGTGTCGCCTCCCATCTGGTGAACGCCGGCCTCGAAAGACAAGCGGGTCCGGGTGGAGGACTTTTCAAACAGGAGACACACTGTTTTTCGGGCGAACCGTTGATCATACTGACCGGGATTTTTTCGGACTTCCTCGGTCAGTTCAAAGACTTCCCGGATTTCCGAAGGCTGGAAATCACTCACCTTGAGAAAATGTCGAAATGGCTTTTTTTCCATCAGGACTTTTCCACCGGCAACGAGGAAAAGATTTTCTCCGCCACGGACAGGAAATCATCCGTTTCATCATAGGTAATGGAAAGGGGAGGCAGGATCCGGATCACATCATCTGCCGGACCTGTCGCATTGACGAGAACTCTCTCTTCCCGGAACAGATCTTTGATTTTCTTCGCACTCACGGAAACAACACAGCCAATCATAAAGCCTTTTCCCCGAATCTCGCGGATCAGGGAAGGATACCTGTTTTTCAATGCCATCAATCCATCCCATAAATAAGAACTCATGGACCGAACCCTTTCCGGAAGAAAGTCTTCGGCAAAAAGGGCCCGCACAAGTGCAGCTCCGGCTGCACAGGCGACAGGGTTCCCTCCAAAGGTTGAACCATGCGTTCCCGGCGGAAGGAATTTCGACAGTCTTTCGCTGGTCAGCAGAGCCCCCAGGGGAAGTCCTCCCCCCAGGGCCTTGGATGAAACAAGAATATCCGGAACGATTTCATATTGTTCATAGGCAAAAAGGGTGCCCGTTCTCCCCAGACCCGTCTGAATCTCATCAAGGATCAGGAGAATATCTTCTTCCTGGGTCCATCGACGGAGCTTCTGAAGAAAATCCGTTTCCGCCGGAATGACCCCAATTTCCCCCTGAACCGGTTCAACGATCACGGCAACCGTATTTGCTGTTCTGGAAGCACGTATTTTGTCGAAATCATTAAACGGCGCATACAGGAATCCGGGGGGCAAGGGACCGAAACCTTCCCGAACCTTTGCCTGTCCTGTCAGTGTCATCGCCCCCAGTGTTCTTCCATGGAAACTGCCTTCCATCGATATCATTTCATACCGGCCGGAGGATGCTCCATATCGTCTGGCAAGCTTGATCGCAGCTTCAATCGCCTCGGTCCCCGAGTTCGAAAAAAAAACTTTGTCCGCAAAGGTCTTTTCCACCAGAAGTTCTGCAAGATCCACAACAGCCGGATTATAGTAAAGATTGGACACATGCACCATGCGCTGGGCCTGTTTTTGTATGGCATGCGTAATTCCCGGATGGCAATGACCCAGCACATGAATCGCGATGCCCCCCAGGAAGTCCAGATAAGCCACTCCTGACGGGTCGAAAAGGTAGCTTCCGCGTCCTTTCTCAAAAACCAGAGGCTCACGGCTATAATTTCCAAGAAGCACCCGGGCACCCCTTTCCTCCCACCCTTCTTTTTTTGGCGACTTCAAGGGCGGAGATTTTTTTAGAAATTCAGGCGGTTTCAAAAGATTGTCCCCTCTCGTATAAATCGGATGGCAATCCCAGATTTTCCTTTACCCGCAGGATATCTTCACGGGTACCAATCACCACCATCTGATCCCTGGCAGAGATGATGGTCTCTGCTGTCGGCAAGACGAGGCGGGACAGGCCTTTGGATTGGATAGCGATAATATGAAATTTGATCCCGAGATCCTGCGAAAACTCCGACACCGTTCTCCCATCAAAACGGGAACCTTCCGGAATCGAAATTTCGTCAAAAACAAATCCTCCACTTTCGGGAGAAACGACCCGGTCGAGAACGTCCAGTATGGTGGGCTGGGTTAATGCCAGAAGCATGCGGTGGCTGCCCAGAACAAAGGGAGAGACAACACGGGTCGCTCCGGCTTTCAGGAGTTTGGATTCCGTCTTGGGATCACTTGCCAGGGCAATAATGGACAGCCCGGGATTATCAAGGCGCGAACTCATCGTGATATACACGGAATCCGCAGGCCGGGAAGAAGGCGTCACCAAAAGTGAACGGGCCCTTTCAATACCGGCTTTTTTCAAGACTTCTTCCTCAGAGGCATTTCCCTCTACGGTAAGGTATCCTTTTTCGACGGCCTCCCGTGCAATCTGGGGATTTTCCTCGATGAGGACAAACGGGATGGCTCTCTCCACCAGGCCGGGAATAACAAGAGACCCGATCTTCCCATACCCGCACACAATAACATGATCTTTCAGAGACCCGATTTTTCGGTCCATTTTCCGGATTCCCAGCAACTTATAGACATGACCCTCAAGGATCAATTCACTCAAGGTGGCGATTGCATAACCAACCGTACCAACACCACCAACAATCAACAAAATTGTAAAATATTTACCTGATTGATCAAGGGGATGAACCGTCTGATAGCCGACCGTAGACAGCGTAATGGCCGTCATAAACAGGGAATCGACAAAATTCCAGTGTTCGATTTCCATGTATCCGAAAGTGCCGGCCCCCAACAAGCCCAAGAGGACAAGCATCGCAACAAAAAGTCGTTGGGAGGACGGCATCGGGGACCTATTGGGCCGGACTGTTGGCGATCAGGCTTTCCAGTTTCCGGTTCAGATCATCGGAAGAAAGGTCCGTTTTAAGATACTTGACCCAAAGTGTTTTCGTTTTCTCCAGATACCGGCAATCGATGACCCCGGTCATTGCCCCAACCTGCCTGCAGATAGGCGATGGGTCATTGACTTCGGCTCCCAGTTCCCGTTCAAAGATCTGAAGATGATTGGGATCGGTCAGCCCCAGACTCACGAGAAACCAGACAACCGAAAGAATCAAGAGGCCACCAAACAAAACCTTGTCTGAAATGGAAACGAGATAGCCTCCCGCACTTCCACCGACAAAAGCCCCCAAAAACTGACTCATGTTAAAGACCCCGGATGAAGTTCCCCGGGTTTTTGTCCGGACAAATCGGGTCATAATGGAGGGCATAAGTGGTTCGAGAAGATTGAACCCAATAAAAAAGATCGTTAACCCTGCAATCAGTCCGACCTTGTTCGTATAGCCCGACAGGAAGATCAAGAAGCTCACGATGATCAAAAGAATCGAAAACAGAAATGTCTGTTTGAGTTTCTTCTTTTTTTCGGCATAGATCATGCCGGGATCAGACGTGTGCTCTTCCGATCTAATCACCGGAAGATAGACATGCCACATCGCTTTTTCCGGCATATAGGAAGACAGAAGGATCGGGAAACTGACAAACACGGCTGTCAGGGACGAATGAAGCACAAAGACGGACAAATCCATTCTTAAAAGCGACGGAACACGGAGAACGTATCCCAATTGGTCAATGGAAAGCTCCATCTCGTTTTTCTGGACTGCACCCTGCGGGTTGGGGACAACGGCAAAAAGAATGACGAGAGACAGAAGAGAAAGGGCTGCCGTCATCCAGAAAAGAACAGAAACATCCCAATGAGCTCCGACAATCGGGCCTACAATCATTCCCATGGCAAATGCCAGCCCGATCGACATCCCGATTCCGGCCATGGCACGGGTACGCACTTCTTCCCGGGTCAAATCTGCCATCAAGGCGATGATGACCGACGCGATGGCTCCTGCCCCCTGAAGAAGTCTCCCCAGGAAGAGTGTCTCCACCGAGTGGGCCTCCGCCGCAACGACGGACCCCAGAAAGAAAATAATGAGACCCATTGCAATAACAGGCTTTCTTCCAAGCTTGTCGGACAACATCCCGAAAGGAACCTGGAACAGAGCCTGTGTCAAACCGTACCCTCCCAGCGCCAGTCCAAGCCAAAAGGGATCCGATCCGGGCATTTTCCGGGCATAAAGACTAATGACCGGCAAAACGATAAAGAGACCAAACATTCTGATTGAAAATATGAGACTAAGACTCATTAATGTCTTTTTCTCGAGGGGGGTCAAATCTTCCTTTTCCATATGCTTCCTTCCAGAAACAACGCTGACTTTTGTTCTTGATCACCTAGACGCAGGGACAGGAAAGGACTTTCCAAAAATGTCTTTCCAAAGGCGGGAACGCTCTTCCACTGAGAAAGAGAGCGTCATGAGACCGAATCCGGGACTCGGCCTAGGGGTTTTTGTTGTCTTGTGGGTGGACAGCGGGAAGAACCGTATGAGCCTTGAAGGTGTCCTGACCAAACACCCCCCACAACATGGACAACAGGAGAAGGACAAAGAGAAAAACCGCCCCGGAGAGAATAAAAAAAACGGGCTTGGAGTCAGTCCACATTTTCCGGATGTCCCCTGTAAAAGACATATTCCTCCGTGTCCCTCTCCCAGAAACTGTTCTTACTTGTTGTGGTAGATCGCGTTAATGACCATAAACCAGCCAGAAACAATCAACGTTCCAACACCCAACAGAAGGGCCCATTGAAAGAACCCCCAGTTACCAACCGTCAAGATCATTTCAGCCTCCTGTCTTTTCCTCTGTTCCCTTGACACTCACCGTTCTTCCTTCGTTTACCGGGGCAATAGGATAAAGGAACTATGATGCCATATTTCACCCGGATGGAAGGTCGCGGTTTCCAAAAGCCCTTTTAGGGAATTACCAGTCTTGACTATAACCCACCGGTTTCCCAATCTCAAGAGGGAACCCACCTGTCCCATGATCCAAACGGTCCGATCCTACCATAGAGCCTTGTCTTTGAAAACATGAAAAACTCACACAAGGACAGGACCCTCAAACCACATCCCGGATGCGATAATCAAACCGATCCAGACGTGTGACTTGAAACAGGACAATGCTCCTTCAGGAGACATTCCTTTTCGGACAGCGAGAGATTGCCATACCATAAACAGCACAAAGATCCCGACAGTCCAGGGATAGAAACGGTTTAGTCCGAGATCAGCCCCCGCCGACCAGAGAAACAACGCGGAGGACATGCCAAACAGGAGGATCGCCATCCACAAGCGATCTCCAAAGGTGACCGCTCCAGAACAGATGCCCGCCTTGATATCGTCTTCCCTGTCCGCAATCGCATATACCAGATCATAGGTTGTTGCCCAAAAAAGCCCCCCCAGTGCAATCATGAAGGCAGGCCAATCCAGAGTTCCCCTGCCTTCAGCCCATGCCATCAGGGGGGCCGTCATTCCGAAGGGGATCCCCATGAAGACCTGCGGAAGAGGCATGAATCTTTTCATCAGGGGATAGAGCATTGTTGCCCCGAAACCTGCCAGGGCAATCATTCGTGTCAGGGGGTGCAAAAACAGAAGTAGGCTTGCAGCAACGAGGGAAAGAGCCAGAAATACAAGCCAGGCTGCCCGAAGACTCAGCCTTCCGGAAGGCAAGGGACGATCGCGCGTCCTCCAGACTTTTCCATCGACATTCCTGTCCAGGATGTCATTAATGGCGCATCCGGCCGATCGCATCACGAAAGCGCCCGTTCCAAACAGCAAGATCATGGAAACAGGCGGTTTTCCCCCCCATGCTGCCAGGAGTCCCCACAAAGCCGGCATAAAAAGAAGAAGCGTCCCCACGGGACGACGAAACCTGATCAGATCGAGTATGGCAATCACAGTGTTCATGGAAGATGAACCTTTTCCAGAATGCCCTGCAGTCGCGGAAGGATCCATTCCTGTATGGTCAGCCTCGGTACAGGGTATACAACGAGATCGTAGATCCTGCTCCACAGAACATCCTGATGACGTCGCACTTCCGGAATTTCCAGAGCAATTCCTGATGACTTGAGAATCGTAAGCCCCTCCCGGATCAATGGCCCTTTTTTTTTCGACAAGGCAGGACCAATCGGTTGGCTATCCTGCAGGATTTCCCTGTCTTCCGGAGAAATTGGGGTGGGAATACGCGTCAAGGCCTGAACAACAGGGCCCAGATTCGGCAAACATAAATTGACAAGCCGGGAATCTGGGAAAGGCGGTGGAAGCATCTCGACAGTCACAGGACCGCATCCAATAAACTCGAGCGTTCGCGTCAGGGAACCATCAATTCCCAGAAGAAGGCGTATTCCCGGAGGAACAGTGTTTAAGGTCTCCCATCCGGAGACTCCTTCCCGATAAACAACGAAATCTTCTTCCACTTAGGAAGGACTCGGTGCTTCCAAGGAAGACGAACGGGGAGGAGATGTTTTTCCCAATACCGAAGCCAGCTCTCTCATGACAGCCCGCCCTATCTTCATCGGCTCTTCATCCCATGCCAGAAGACATGCCCTTGCAATCATTTTTCCCAAACGTCCGGGGTTGTAGAGAAGCTTTCGGATAGTGACCGGGTTCAGCGTAATCGGATTATAGTCTTCTTCGAGGTAACCTTCCCGCATGAGTCTTTTTTCAAAGCCTGTATGAGGCTGGACCGCCAGAAAAAAAACCATCGGATAAACCCTGTCCTCACCAAAGATAGAACAGATCGATTCATAGGACCGGATGGACTCGCGCAATGTTTCTTCTGTTTCCCCCGGAGCATTCAGGGAGTAATTGAGAATGATATTTCCCTTGTACCCTGCATCACGCAGATTACGACACCCTTCCACAAGCTGGTCCAGACGGAATCCCATACGGAGAGAGTCCAGGATTTCCTGTGATCCGGACGTCACGGAAACTTCGAGATCCCCCATTCCGGACTCCACCATGAGTTTCGCCATCTCCGGCGAAATAAGGCTCGTCCGGATATAACCGCTCCAGCTGATTTTCATCCCGCTGTCCCGCAAGGCTTTCAGCAAATCCATTGCTTCCGGAATCGCCTTGACCCCCGGAATGAACTGCGCATCGGCAAACCAGAAGTTCCGGATTCCCCACTGGTCATAGTATTGACGCATTTCATTGACAATGTCTTCCGGGTCCCGGTAATAGACCCTCTTTCCCTCAATATAGGTATAGAGACAAAACGAACATCCATAAGGACATCCGCGTTTCGTCTGAATTCCGACCATCGTCCTGTGATAAAACTCATGGCCTTCAAAAACACTTTCAAGATACCGAAGGTCATAGGGTGCGCTTCGGATGGCAACCCCCCCCTCCTTCTTTCCCCGAATCGTCTTGCCATTTTTCCGGTAAATGACCCTGTCATCATCGACGGGCTTTCCTTCAACGATTTTAACGATCGCGTCTTCCCCTTCTCCGACAACCCCGATCACCCCTTCCGGAAGGAGTTTTATGATCTGATCCGCGAAAACGGAAAAAGCACCGCCTCCAACCATCACCCGGGCCTTGGGGGCAAGTCGGATTCCCTCTTTGATCAAACGAAGCTTTTTATTGAACTCGTTCTTGTATTTCCAGACCATCCGAAGGCCATCCAAAGCCGCCCTGGCCCGAACCAGAGGATTGGGAGAATAATAAAACTCGAATGCACGCCGGAGGGAATTATCCCCCTCATGCGGGGCAAAAATCTGGACATCTCTCCACGAAAAAGCAAGAAGATCCGGCTGGAATTCGGAAATTTTCCTTGCCAACTCCTTCTTGACAGCACCTTCAGGAACCTGCGTGAGGTCCAGGACAGAAATTTCCACTTCCGGATGATGCCGATGAAGCCAGTTGACAAGATATCCAATTCCGACGGGGAAAATAGGGCTGACCGGGAGCCAGACAAAGAGAACTCTTTTCAGAATGGAAGGGGGAGTTGAAGGGACAAGCGAAAGAGGCTCAACGTGATCTTTCAATAGTGGGGAAGACGTGGACATATCAACGGACTCCCATATGGATCGCAACGATGCCGCCCGAAAGGTTCCGGTAAGATACCTCCCGGAAGCCCGCCTTCTGTATCATGGAGCAAAAGGTTTCCTGGTTCGGAAAACGGGAAATCGATGCGGGCAAATATTCATAGATCCCTGTCTGGTCTCCTGACACGATTTTGCCGATCGATGGCAGCAGGGCAAAAGAATAGAACTTGTACATTTGCCGCCAGAGACTATTCACCGGCGTTGAGAACTCAAGACACGCAAAACGCCCCCCCGGCTTCAGAACCCGATATATTTCTGACAAGGCAGCATCCAGGTGGGAGACGTTTCTGAGACCAAAGCCGACAACGAGCCTATCCACTGAAGAGTCCCTGAGAGAAAGGAATTCGGCATTCGCCTGAACGATAGCGACAGAACACTTTTCCTTACTGGCAGACTGTTTTGCCTTCACCTTCTCCAGGCCAATCCGGAGCATTGCAAAATTCAGGTCCATCGTCAGAACATGGCCGGTCTTTCCGGATTTTGAGGCCGCAAGGAGGGACAGGTCCGCCGTTCCTCCGCACAGATCGATCACGGTGTTTCCTTCCTGTATATCCAGAAGGGAGATCGTCAGCCGTTTCCAGAGATGATGTAGGCCGAAACTCAGAACGGTATTGTTAATGTCATATGCAGTGGCGGCAGAAGTAAACATGTTCTGCACGACTGTTTCTTTTTCATTCGTATCCGGCAAAGTATATGTTTTCATGATTCTCCGATTATATGTAATCCCTTGCCCTTTACGCAAAGGGTCCTTTCCGGTTTCCCAGGCCACTGTCCCCGTCAGGTCTCTATCTCGGCATCAGCTTCCCGTTAACGGCTCCCCAGTAATACCAGAGAGAGAAGTTGGGAATGACGGCCATGTATTCATTATTCCCAAAGACGGGAAGAAGCACTCCTGCTGAGAACATCAGACGGGAGGTCAAATTGTATTCGATCGTTGGCTGGAGTCCCATCAGGTTAAAGTTTGTGGGCGTGACCGATGGCCCGATTCCATCAATACTGAAAGGGAGCCCCGAAAGTCCGACAAATTCCAGAAGCGCTCCAAAGCCGGTTTCATCATTAAAGACATCCTCCACTCCAAACCGGTACTGGGCCAGATCTCCGTACTGGATTTGTTGTTCTGCCGTCTTTCCAGGCAAAACACCATTGGTCGGAACATTAAACGTATAGAAAAAATCTGAATAAAGGCGGAAAGGTTTCACATTTTTTCGGATAAACAGACCAGTTGTGAGAGCATAGGACCCAAAATGGGTTGATGGAACCACAGAGAGCGGAGGCAGTCCGCCTTTGGGAACAGGCGTCCCCAGCCAGGTCGTTGTCGGCAACGTAATCAGAAAGGGAGTGGCAATGGATGGCCGCCAACTGTTTGGGTCCTGAATGACCCACCGATGCTTGATTCCAAATGTGAAATCATTCAACCCTGTCCCATACAAATTTTGTCCATTCGACGATGAAAAGGTCGAAATCAGGGAAGGCAGGAGGACCAGCTCATCATTGGTGGTCAGGCCGTAATAGACTGCTCCCAGCAAAAGAAGCTGTGTCTGATAAAATCCGCTTGGCAGTCCCTGTATTCCCCCCGAAGCCGTGTACTGCGCTTCCGTAAATCGGGAATAAAAAAACATCCTTCCATTCAGCTCCCCTTCCGGCAACGTGTCTGCAATCGGCAAAAACTCTGGTCCCCCTGTAATAGGATTCCATGTGTGGCGGTAAGCCGCCAGAGCGTCCGGCCCATTTCTTGACAAAGGGGGGAGTGAAGATTTTTTCCTCTCCTTTTTTGTTTTTGTTTGCGTTGCTCCGGTGGAATTCCCGGTGACTCCTGAAGGTTTTTGCAAAGACAGACCATTCGGCCGCCCGGAAGTCTTCGATCGTTGAATTTTCTTCGTTTTTGAGGATGCCGGACCGGATTTTCCAGAAGAATTTTCTGGAACGGCCGCAGAAGAGGAACTTTCACCGGATGTCGGCTGGGATAAATCCGGAGACAAAGGATCTGCTGCACCGACATTTGCTTTCAGCAAAAGAAAAATCAGAAGCAGAATGGAGACCGGGCCTTTGCCGGAGCCCAGAGCGCATCTTCTTGTTCTCACAGATGGGTCCCTCCAGCCAATACGCCATATTGCCCGCGTCCCAAAATACACTATACTGGCAGAAGACAAGCACACGACACGGACAAGGGAGTCTGGGCATGAGTCTTGAAAAAATCGCGATTATTGATATCGGATCGAATTCCATGCGGCTTGAAATTCTTGCACGCCGTGGTTCAGATTACTGGCTTGTCGAAAAACAAAAAGAAACGGCTCGCATTTCTTCGGGGATGTACAATGAAACAACGATTACACGCGAATCTCTGGAAAGAGCAAAACTGGCTCTCGAAAAATTTTCCTCTCTGATCGCCTTCCATCGCGCCGACCATATTCGATGCGTCGCGACAAGTGCTGTCCGTGACGCCAAAAATCAGGCGGACGTTCTCGAACTGCTGGGCTCCAATCTTCCTTACAAGATCGAAGTCTTATCCGGGGAAGAAGAAGCATTTTACAGTTACTTTGGGGTCAAAAACAGCCTTGACCTCGACGATGGCGTTGTATTCGATGTGGGTGGAGGCAGCACCGAGTTCATCAGCGTCCGAAAGGGTCAGATGGACACCGTCTGTACCCTTCCCCTGGGGGCCGTCCGACTGACCGAACTTTTCTTTCGAAAGAATCAGGGTCCCACAACCCGCGAATGGAAAAAGCTGGAAAAACACATCGACCGGGTTCTTTCGGAAGCTCCTTCGTCTCTCCTTTCGTCAGCCCCCCGGCTCGTCGGAGTCGGAGGTACCGTCCGCCAAATCGCGAGAATTTCCCAGCGTCTCCAAAAATACCCGCTCTATCCGATCGTTCATCAATACGTTGTGCAAAAACGAGAAATGGACCGGATCATGACCTCCGTCCGGGAAATGTCGTTCTCCCAGAGGAGCGAGGTGCTGGGCATTCCACGCGACCGTGCCGATATTCTGCCGGCGGGAATTCTCTTGATTTCCCGTATTCTGGATCTTTTCCGGAGCGAATCCCTGACGGTGTCTCAACAAGGTCTTCGCTATGGCCTCTTCATGGAGTACTACAGGGGTGGCAGGGAAAAATTTTCGGAAAGTCCGGCAAAACTCACGTTACGTCGAATATCGAGAAAATATGGAAGCTACCGTGATTCGCGCAACCATCGAAAACTGACGCTAGCTCTCGGAATGGCACTCTATCCGGACACGTTTTCCGATCCCCGGCAGAGGATTCTCCTCTCCACTGTCAGCACCCTTTCCATGACTCCCCTTTATTTTCATCCGGTTACCGATACCTCGAACATCGGCCCACTTTTTCTGGAAGAGGACCTTCAGGGATTCAGCCACCCTGAACGTGTCATGATCACACTGGCACTCATTCGAAGTCGAAATCCCCAGGAACAGGATTTCCGGAAGAACATGAAACCGTTCTCAGACATGTTGACCCCCGACCAGATCAACAAGGTCAATCACTATGCCCGTCTGACAACCTTGGCCCGGGACGCCCTTCTTTTTTCCGGTGGCAGATCGCCTGTCCTCTCCTACACAGACCCCTATCTGATGATTGCAGACCCGGGGAATTCGGACGAGGACAATCATTTCGAATCCACCCTCATCCAGACCCAGGAGAGAGATCTGGGGAAAGGACGAAACGTGATCATCCAATGGATGCGATATGTCCCTCCCCAGGGAGGAGCCCACCACCATTAGAGCAGGGATTGTATCAGGGAATTCACGAGTCGTCTGACAACCCGCTGTGTCTCCTCTACAGGCTTCGCTCCGTCGAGAACGGAAAATCCGTGTTCCTTGGCCAAACTTTCGTACCCCTCGAGAACGCGGGACTGAAAAAGGATATAAGACTCCCGGGGATTCATCGAAAGCTCCATATCGAGCCCTGCTTCGTAGTACTTGATATCCCGGACCTGGGTGATCCGGTCATAGGCCAATGCAGGGTCCATCCGGAAAAAGAAGGTCAGGTCCGGACGAATGGCAAAGCGAAAATTATTGACGAGCCAGTCCCGGGGAATCCCCCGGGCAGCGTCCCGGGCAATGGCTGTATAGATGTACCTGTCTGAAAGGACAATCTTTCCTGCATTCAGAGCAGGAAGAATTTCGTGTGTGTAACGATAGCTGAAATCCGCTGCGTGCAGCAGACTGAATCCATAAGGGGTGAGAAGCTGTTTTTTCTTTGCCTTCTTGATAATGGGGGAGATTTCCTGGCTCGAATTCCATGCGTTTCTCAAAACTCCGAATCCCTTGATCCGGAGATAGTTTTCGAGAAGTTCGATCTGAGTGGACTTTCCCGACCCGTCAATCCCCTCGACGACAATCAGTCTGCCCGGAAATGAATGGCTTGTCATGAACGGCTTCCTTTACGGCGACTCCGGTTCCGGAGTATCTGCGAGATGGATTGTCGGAGCTCCAGTTGCTGTAACTGGATTGGCTTCATTGCATCGACCGTTTCAAAGCCATCGGACAAGGCCATTTCCCGATAAATCTCAATCAGTCTTTTTTGATAGATGACAAAGGAATCCTTTTTCCGGTTTGCAAGATTCAGGTCCATCCCCGCTTCATAATAATCAAAATATCTTTCATCCCGGGATTTCCACTGAATTCTGTTCAAGAGGTCTTCAAAGCGGACATCAAGATAAAAAGTCCTTGCAGGAGTCAGGGCAAAGTCAAACATCTTGCGAATCCAGTCTTGTTCAATCCCCCGAATCATCGCCCTGGCAAACACGGTATAGACATATTGCTCGGCAATGACGACCTTGCCTGATGCAAGGGCCGGAATAATGACATGTTCAAACCGGTCAACAAAATCGGCTGCGTAAAGAAAACAGAACGTCACCGGATCAAGGGTGTTCCGTTCTTTCAGCTTTGAAATTGCTCCCCGAATCAGTTCTGCTGTATTGCATGGAGACAGAACAACCCCTTGCCCCCGGGATTCAAAAAAGTGCTTGAGCAGTTCAGACTGAGTCGTTTTACCGGAACCATCCGTACCCTCGATCGCGATCAGGGTCCCCGGGTATTGTGAAGTTTTTTCCATGCCGCTGATCTCCCTGGGTGCATGCGACTAACGATGGCATGAAAATATTCTGAAGGTTTATGATATGGTAAAAGTTTTCGCCGTTGTCAATCAATCCTGACTGAAAGCTAACGTGTCCGGAGACATCCCAGGGTCCTGGCATGGACAGTCAGAGGTTTTTTCGACAAGACGGAACCATTCGAACTCCAGATTGAAAATTTGTAGGCTCGGCAGGGGAGAAGTCCATGGATTTGATAAACGTTCCGGGGAATGTCCGCCACGAGGATTCCTTCGCTGTAAAGCAGATAATCCGTCGCCCCGGTCACCCGGGTCCACTGGAGATAAAAACCGTCACCCTCTTCAAAAGGGACGATATGGATAAATCGGGGGGGAGAAATGCTGGAAAATCCGTTTCCAGAACGGTCTGGCGGAGCTGAAGATTGTGTTTTTGATGCATTTTGGTAGGATGCGTCGCTCTGTGGAACCGGCCTGTTCCCCGACGTCCCTCCGGAAGATCCACTAAAAAGGCCTCCCAACAGACCGTGCGGATTGTTCCAGACGGAGGAAGAACATCCCGCCGAAACAAGAAAAAAGCTCGATGCTATAAAATGAACAAAAGCCTTCTTTATTTTATCCAATTTAATCCTATACTTATGATAACCCATAATTGACATGCCAACGAAAAATTGAGATCATTTTTCTTCTGTCGGCAAAAGATCCGCCCCATTTTGTAACATCTTTATTCCAAGGTTAAGAATCATGATGGAATCTTTACAAGCTCGTATTGTCATCGGATCCGACCACGCCGGTTATCCCCTGAAAGAATCCTTACGGAAACGTCTGGAAAAAGATGGTTATCCCCTTCTGGATGTCGGGACATTCTCCGAAGAATCTGTCGACTATCCCGATTATGCTGAAAAAGTCGCCCGTGCCCTGCACGCCGGAGAGGGAGATATTGGCATTCTCCTCTGCGGAACCGGCATCGGTGTATCCATTGCCGCCAACAAAATCAGGGGCATCCGGGCGGCGCTCGTTTACAACGATGAGACAGCCAGTCTTGCCCACCGGCATAACAATGCCAATGTTATTTGTTTCGGCGGACGGGAAATCTCTCTAGAGCAGGCCCACACCTGGACCAGACTCTTTCTCTCCGCATCCTTCGAAGGTGGCCGGCACCAACGAAGAATTGACGAGATCTCTGCCCTTGAATCCCCTGGAAGCACAGGGCAGTCTTAACAGTCTTTCCGAAAGGATCAAAAGCCAATGTCCTGGCTCATACAATCGGACCCTGAAGTCCATGGAGCAATTTCCGATGAAATCCGGAGGGAACAGGAAAAACTGATTCTGATCGCCTCGGAAAATTACGTGAGCCGGCCCGTTCTTGAAGCTGTCGGATCCGTGATGACGAACAAATACGCAGAGGGTTATCCAGGACGCCGTTATTACGCCGGATGCGAAGCGGTCGACAAGGTGGAAACCCTCGCCATCGAACGGGCCAAGAGTCTCTTCGGCGCAGAACATGCAAACGTTCAGCCCCACTCCGGATCCCAGGCAAACATGGCAGTTTATCTCGCTTCCATCAACCCCGGAGATACCATTCTGGGAATGAACCTGGCTCACGGGGGGCACCTTACTCACGGGAGTCCGGTCTCTTTTTCCGGACATTACTACAAAGCGGTGTTTTATGGCGTACGAAAAGATACCGGTCTGATTGACTACGATCAGGTCGAAAGTCTTGCCCGACAGCACAAACCCAAGATCATCATTGCGGGAGCCAGTGCCTATCCAAGGATCATTGACTTTTCGTTTTTCCGAAAAGTTGCCGATGAGGTCGGCGCCCATCTCCTTGTGGACATGGCGCATTTTGCGGGTCTCGTGGCAGCCGGAATGCACCCTTCCCCCTTTCCCTACGCCGACTTCGTCACGACCTCCACACACAAGACACTCCGCG
>JAMCWZ010000113.1 GCA_023480765.1 Nitrospirota bacterium | reverse complement strand
AAAACATGCAGGACGATCGGCTGATGGGCCGGCACGATCAGGGTGTCCGGAGAAAAAACATGTTTTTTCAGATGAAGGACATAGGAGGTGGTATCCGCCGCCTGGACGACTGGAGGGAGAAGGAAGGCAGCGCCGAAAAAAGTGAGAAAACCCGCGATCGCCAAAGTCGTCCGGAAGGACAGGGAGAAAAAGGCTATTGTCAATGTCGACCCGGATGGCCCGTCGGGCGGGAGGTTTTTTCCGAAAGCCCTCCGGTGGAAGGGGCGGTCCGGATCTGGGAGAAACGCCAGAGTCCGGTGAACATGACGGCGAGATAGCCCCATACCGTAATCAGAGTCATGAGGGAGGGCCGGGCACGGTAGCCGAAGAAGTCCGAGAAAAGGGTTCCGATCAAAGAGTGCTCGCTTAGAAGTCCGCTGGTGTCCCAGACTTGAAAGACCAGCGGAGAAAGAACCCCGATCGAAATCAGGCGGCCTACTCCGGACGCGATCATGCCCGCGGCCATCAGGATCAGAAGGATGGATGTCAGGCGAAAGAAGAGTGTCAGGGGAACGCGGGAAAACCCCTTGAACAGGGCGAAAACGACAAGAACCCCGGTGACCACGCCCGAAATTCCCTCGAGAAGGGGGAGAGCGATGCTGGAAGAGTCATTCTGGAGGGTGATGCCCCAGAGGAAGAGGATGGTTTCAAGCCCTTCCCGAAAAACGCCCATAAACGCCAGCAGAAACAAAACTTCTCCATGTCCCGACTCCAGGGCGGTCATCGCTTTTCCCTGGATCTTTCCTTTCATGGAAGGGGCGTTCTGCGTCATCCAGAGAACCATGAAAGAGAGGAAAATGGCCGCGAGAAAGAAAATCGTAATATCGAGCCATGTCTTGACGGGCCCTGAAAGATAGTTTTCCAGGCGATTGGCCAGAACACCCAGGGTGAGACAGGCGGCTACGGCCAATCCGGCTCCCCACCAGACCCGCTTCATGTCGGCCGTCCGGCCGAGACGTTTCAGTGTGGTCGACAGGATCCCCACGAGAAGAGAGGCTTCCAGTGTTTCTCTTGCCAGGATCAAGAAGAGAATGACTCTTCCAGCATCGCTCTCCCTTATATGAGATTGATTCTCAAGTTCGATTGTAATGCACGGACGTCTTTGTGTCAATCCGTTTGGAGTATCCACGGAAGCCGGGCGAAGATGTTCTGGCGCTTCGGAATGTCTATGCGCTAGAATCGTGTGGTTTTCCGTGTTTTGAGGTCGGGAGGAAGATCGACCGGAGTGACTCTCAAGCGAGGAGGAAACATGCACCTGTCATTTCATGGCGCGGCGTCCTGTGTTACCGGGTCCTGCCATCTTCTGGACGTGGACGGTTTCCGGATCCTGATCGATTGCGGATTGTTCCAGGGAGAGGACGAAATATTCAGCTCCAACCAGAAACCGTTCGGGTTCGATCCGGGATCCATAGCGGCAGTCGTTTTGACCCATGCCCACCTCGATCATTGCGGTAGGCTTCCCTATCTCGTCCGTCAAGGTTTTTCAGGACCGGTCTACGCCACTTCCCCGACGCGCTATCTGGCTGAAATCGTCTTGTGGGACGCGGCTCATTTGCAGGAGGAGAAGTCGCAGGAGAAAAAAGGGCGCCCGAAAGGGGTTCGCCGCCCATCTCCCCGCTCGACACCCTACCGGATTGCGGACGTGATCGATACGATGGCCCATTTTGTCCAGCCGGCAGAATATGATGTTCCGGTGAACCTTGCTCCGGGGATCGACGCGACGTTTTATAACGCCGGACATATCCTGGGATCGGCTTCCGTCCAGATCACCGTTTCGCGGCCAGGCCGAAAAACCCGGATTTTATTTTCCGGCGACCTGGGACCGGCCCACCCCGCTCTTCTGTCTCCGGCTTCTCCACCGGAGGATTCGGACTACGTCGTGATGGAAACGACGTATGGGGACAGGCTCCACCGGTCTTTCGAAAAATCGAAGGAGGAGCTTCTGGGAGTTCTTTCCGATACGTACGCCAGGAACGGAAAGGTTCTGATCCCGACGTTCGCACTTGAACGAGCCCAGGACCTTCTGTTTTTTTTCCGGGAATGGAAGAGCGAAGGCCGGTTGCCGGGACGTCAGCCTTACTTTCTGGATTCCCCGATGGCGATCAACGTGACGCATATTTACGAGCGGTTTCCTGGGCTTCTTGGGGATCGTCTGCTTGAGCAATTCCGGAAGAAGAAGGATCCTTTCCTGTTTCCCGAACTTAAATTCATGCGCACGGTCGACGAATCCCGCCAGATCCGGGATGCAGGACCTCGCGCCGTCATTCTGGCCGGTTCCGGGATGGTATCCGGGGGAAGAATTCTCTATCATCTGGCCCAGGAAATGGACAATCCTCATTCCAGCCTGATTTTTGTCGGATACCAGGCGGAGGGAACTTTGGGAAGGGCCATTCTGGAAGGACGCAAAACTGTACGTATCCAGGGGGTGATGAAAGACGTCCGGATAGCCATCCACTCCATCAACGGGTTCTCCGCGCATGCCGACCAGTCGGACCTCCTCAAGTGGTGTGGGGAAATGAAGGTCCCGGACAGGGCCTTTCTGGTCCACGGAGAGCACCGGTCCCTGTCGGCCTATCGGGAGAAACTGGCGGAAACCGGATGGAAAAACGTGCATGTTCCAGCCCTTCACGAGACGGTCGAATTGGTGGAAAAAACGTCTTCCAGGTCTTCCGGAAAAACTAAAGAGGTGAGAAACTCATGAGACAATTTTTACCGGAAGATACGCCGAAGACTCTTTTTCATTTCGTGTTGGCGTGGTCGAGGATTGTGCCGGACCATCCGTTCGTCGTGGAGTGGCTTCACGACGGTCCGCACCTTGCTCTCCGGACCTGGTCCTACAGGGAGGTGGTACTTTTGGCCCTGGAGTTCGGCCGGACCATCCGTTCCCTGCATCTTTCGCCTCGCACATCCGTTGGCTTGTCCGCCTCGCCCGGCCTGGCATTTGTCGGGATGCTGCTGGCGATTGAGTCTGAAGATCTTCTCCCGGTTCTCCTCGATCACGCCATGCCTTCAGTCGAAATGCGCTCGATCCTGAAAAACTTCGGAGCGGCGGCCTTGTTTCTGGAAGAGGAACTCTGGGAAACCCCGGAACAGGAAAAGTCGGAAATCCCCGTGAGGACTTTTCCGCGCCATCCCGAGAAAGCTGTTCTGAGAGGAGGGGAGGACTGGCACTCGCTTCTGGAGGAGACCTT
>JAMCWZ010000034.1 GCA_023480765.1 Nitrospirota bacterium | reverse complement strand
TCCCGGAGAGACGGGCCCGGAGGGTCATTCCGGAAGACCAGATCCAGAAAGAGAGCGGGGCCATTTTTGGCCTCCTGGACCGACTTTGTCTTGACGAAAGCGACACCTTTGACGGACTTTCCCCCCGAACCCGCAACCATTCTTTTTTCCCTTCCCGGCAATCCCGCCGGAATCAATAGCGTTTTCCTCTGTCCGACCGGCCCCAGACCCTCCCGTCCGGCACCGCTTCCCGGAGCTTCCCTTGAAAGACTTTTCCATCGTTCGATATAATTGATATTTAACACCGCAACCGGACCCGGGTCAAAAGGAGACCCGGACCCGGACGGCGCGTTTTCCCCGGATGCGGGAGAATCTCCTCCAGTCACAGACACAATACTAACGACAAAATATAGTCAGGATAAGAATGCAGAGCAAACCGTCCATTCCCGTCCTTCAGCCTCACGAAGGGCTCTCCGGCTCCTTTTCGCTTTTCGGCCCAGGAACGCGATTCCTGCGCTGTCATCTCCGTTCTCGCCAGAAACGGAATCGCCACTCACGCCACCATCCAGCAGGCCCTGTCCGGGCTTCAGATGATGGAACACCGGGCCGGACAAATCCGGAACGAGGGAGACGGATGCGGCATCCAGATGGACATTCCGAGAAACCTCTGGCAGCGCTGGATAGCCCGGGAAGACCGGGATCCCTCCCTGGCCCTGGATCCGCGCTTTGTCGTGGCCCACGTCTACACGGCCCACGGGCCCGAAAACATCCTGCGGGAAAAGCTTCGGAGAGAATTCGAAAAAAACGGATTTGACGTTCTCGTCCTCCGGAAAGGGCAGGTCCTGTACCCGACCCCGGCCACGCGGGAGTCGGAACCGCTGTTCTGGCAGGTCGGCCTTCTGACACAGCCGGACCGCGATCCCCATTCGGCCTCCTTCTGGGCGAAAGTGGCAATGGAACAGGAAAAGGAAGTCCATATCGGATCCCTTTCCCCCGATGTCGTGGTGTACAAGGTCAAAGGCACGAGCTACGTGCTGGCCGACACCTTTCTGGACTGCCGACACCTTTCTGGACTTTCAGGATCCTCTCCTGACCTCGCGCGTCGTTCTTGCCCACAGCCGGTATTCGACCAATACGCTGTCCGTGACCGAACGCGTCCAGCCTTTTTCGGTGCTTGGCCACAACGGGGAAATCAACACCATCGACAAGCTGCGCCGGGAATCGGCGATGCTGGGTATTCCTCCGGTCAAGGGCGGAAGCGATTCCCAGGATCTGGACAGGACGATCGAAGGCCTGATGGTTCAGTTCGGGTTTTCCCTCATGGAAGCCATGGAAATCGTTTTTCCCCCCATCACCCATATCATTTCCTCCCTGGAGGAGGCCAAGCGGCAGATGTACTTCCTCTACCGGAGGTTTCTCGGCCCTCTCGCCCAGGGTCCCGCGGCCATCATTGCCCGGTATGGACAGGAAGTGGTCTTTTCGGTGGACGCGCTCGGCCTGAGGCCGATGTGGCTTTTCGAAACGGCCGACCAGATTATCGTCTCCTCGGAAAGGGGCGTGATCCGATCCGGTCAGATGACTTCCCAGCCCAAACCGTTCGCCCCCGGGGAAAAAGTCGCCTTCGTTCTTGATCAGGGGGACCTCCGGACCCTCTCCTACCCGGAAATCCAGGACCGCCTGTTCGAACGTTTCATGGAACGGTTTCATCCGGATATTCCGGCCTACATCGCGCCCGAAGAAAACCGGGAGCTCTCCGTGCAGGCGTTTCTGGGACTGAAAGCCCCCTTCGACGACCGCCCTGCAAGTTCCCTCTGGAATCCGTTCGGATTTTCGACCGACGATCACGAAATGGTCCATTTCTTTGCCCAGACGAGCGTGGAGCCCATCGGATCACTGGGTTTTGACGGCCCGTTGGCCATCCTTTCGAAAGAACGCCAAAACATTCCGGACTACTTCAAGGAATCGGTGGCCGTCGTGACCAATCCGGCCATCGACCGTGAACGAGAAATGGAACACTTCTCTCCCCGGATCGTTCTGGGACCGCGTTCCTACTTTGGAAAAACGGTCCGGACACCGCGGGGTCTCGACCTCGCCATGCCGATTCTCGGCGGGGGACACCCCGGGAATCCTCCACTCGACCGCACAACCTACCGGGCCCTGGTCAGCCGGGCCGGAATCCATCTTCTGGAAGATCTCCCGCTCCACTTTCCCCGGGAACGGATCCGGACCCTGTCCTCCACGTTTTCGGCAAACGAATCCCTGCACGATGCCCTGAAACGTCTCGGAGAAGAAGCGGTCAAGGAAGCGCGGGAAGGAGCCGAAATTCTCGTCATTTCCGATGCCCTGGCCCTTCAGGAGGGACATTACTGGATTGAACCCTCCCTTGCCGTCGCCACGATCGACCGAGCCCTTCGCCGGGCTCCCGTTCCGGACAGTACACCCAACCTCCGCCGGAATTTGTCGATCGTCATCCATTCGGGCGCGATCCGAAACCTTCATGACATCATCTTCACGTTTGCGATCGGTGCGGACGCCATCAATCCCTACCTGCTGATCGAAACCGCCCTCCTGAACCTGAAAGGGGAAGCGCATCAATCCCTACCTGCTGATCGAAACCGCCCTCCTGAACCTGAAAGGGGAACCGCTTCCCGAAAGCGAGCGGGAAAAACGGATGGAGAACGTTTTCAGCGCGATCAAGAAAGGGATCGAAAAAGTCATCTCCACCATGGGCATTCATGAGATGCGCGGATATGGCCGCCTCTTTTCCTCCATCGGCCTCTCCCTTGAGCTGTCCGAGCTCATGACCACCCCCAACTTTCTTGGTGGAGAAAAAGTGGGCCTGTCCATCGACCGCCTGGAACAGGAAAGCCGCCTTCGGGCTCCATACTTCTGGGGACATAAGACCGACAAGCTGGCCAAAACATACCACCTGTACCCGAAAGTCTGGAAACTGGCCGGAGATGTGGCCAACCAAAAAGAGCCCTACTCCAAATACCAGGAAAGGCTGACACAGATCGAGCACGAAAACCCCATTTCTCTCCGTCACCTGCTCGATTTCGTCCCCAAAAGCTCTCCCGTTCCCCTTGAATCCGTCGATCTCCGGGCAGGAGACCATGCCTACCCCTTCATCATCAGTTCGATGTCCTTCGGATCCCAGGGTGAAGTCGCGTACCGTGCCTATGCGGAAGCAGCCCAGCAAATGAACATCATCTGTCTGAACGGAGAGGGGGGGGGAGATTCCCGACCTGATCGGAAAATACG
>JAMCWZ010000036.1 GCA_023480765.1 Nitrospirota bacterium | reverse complement strand
AGTGTGTCCCCCGATGTCGTTGTGTTTGGCGAGGGGGGACTGGGTGGAGAAGTCCGTCGCGTTCAGGAAATGGAAAGTCGCCTGATGGAGGCCCAGAGACATGGTTTTTCCCATGCGGTGATTCCGTACGGAGGGAAAAAGAATTCCGAAATGTCCGGCCTCTCTTTGCATCCGGTCCGGGAAGTGGGAGAGGCTTTGGAGCTCCTGGAAAGACTGGGGAGCGTCAAGGCATGATTCATCTTGCTGTCGAAACTTCGACGGATCTGTTGAGTATGGCGCTCTTGGAGGACGGCAGGGTTCTGGGAGAGGTCCGGATCCGGGCGACGAAAGGGGCTTCGGAAATTCTGGTCCAGGCGCTGGATCTCCTTCTGGTGTCGAGGAAAGTGTTGCCGGCATCGATCGGAATGGTCTCCTGTTCCCGCGGTCCGGGTTCCTACACTTCCCTTCGGGTCGGATTCATGTTTTGTCAGGGTTTTTCCGAAGCGACAGGAGCGGACCTTCTGACCCTGTGCCCGTTCGAGGTTTTGGCCCGGGAATGGAAAGGTTCTCCGGGAACTCTGCTTCTGGCCGTCCTGAATGCCCGGCAGGGCCAGGTGACGGCCGCGCTGATGGAGGACGGATGCGCTGTGGACCCGGTGTTTTCGCCGCTTCCCGAGAATCCTGCCGATCTTGTCCGGCGTCTCCCGGGTTCGTCAATCAGAATTGTAGGGCCTGGACGGTCCTTGATTGAATCCTGGCGTGTCGACCACCCAGAATGGATCTGGAAGGAAGGGGAAGATGTTCCCCCGCTCGCGGGCAGCCAGGGAACGCTGGCATGGGAGCGTCGCAATCTTTGCCGGGATGAAGTAGGATTGGTGTATGGAAGAGCTCCCGTCTGAGACACCCATCGATCCGCGAGAGTTTCGGATCGTCCGCCTGGGGGTCGATCCGTGGCCGGAAGTCCTGCGACGATTCTTTGACAGGCAGGACGAAGAGGACCGTTCGGGTTATTTTCTGGGGGAAGCCCTTCTGTCGGAGCTGAAATGGGTGGACGTGGCCGAATACTATGGTCTTTTCCGTCCGAAAGGTCCCGGGCTTGTCGGCTTCCTGGGAGCATGGTTCGTCGATGGCGAGGCGGAGATCCATCATATTTTTCTTGATCCGTCCTGGCGGAGGAAGGGGCTGGGGAAGGCGTTCCTCCGAAGGTTCATGGAATATGCGGCGAAACGGCGTGTCGTCTCCCTTTACCTTGAGGTCCGGCGCTCCAGCCACATCGCCCGGTCGCTTTATCGAAGGCTTGGGTTTGTCGAAACGGGAGAGCGAAAGAATTATTATTCCTGCCCCCTCGAAGACGCCATCCTGATGGGATGCCGTCTTCCGGAGGAAAGGGCAGCGCCTTCCGCCGACGGAGTTTCTCTCACGATGGAAGGTTCCCTGCACGAGGGGTTTGACGCAGGGAAGAGCCTCCGAACGGGAGAACCCCGGATTCTCCGCTAACATCCGGACAGGGAGGATTCCAGCCCCTGCTGTTCGGCCAGCTTTGTTTCCTGTTCTTTCAATCAGACCATCCGGAAGGAGGGAACGATGTCAAAAGACGGTTTTTCTCCGGAAACATTCGAATTCCCGATCGTCAGAGATTCGTATCACATTGAGAAACTCAAAAGCCAGCACCAGTTGCTTGAAAAAAGACTTCAGGAGCTTTCCCGCAGGGCCATTCTGACTCCTCACGAGGAGAACGAGGTCCGGGACATCAAGCATCAGAAACTGCAAATCAAGGACTGGCTCACCCGCGGAGGCGGGAATGAAGTTGGAGAGGCCTGAAGGTGTTTGGGATCGGCTGGCCGGATTTTCTGTTCATTGCAATTCTTCTCGTTCTTGTCGTCAAACCGGAAGAGTGGCCGAAGGTTGGACGGGTGGCGGGAAAGACTCTCCGCACCGTCCGCCAGCAGGCTGCGCCGATTGTTCGGGAATTTCGATCTTTTTCGGATGATCTCCTGTCCGATCCGAAAAATGCGTCTGGAGGAGGAAGCGCTCCGGAAGGCTGGGAGCCTCTTCCCCAGTCCTGGCAAAAAGGAGGCGAATCTTCCCTGGACCGTTCCATCGACAACCCCCATGCCGGATGACCCGAAAAAGTCTCCGCTTTGGGGACATATCGTCGAGCTTCGCCAAAGGGTCCTTCGGGTTTTGCTTTGGCTTGTCCTGCTCATGGGGGCATCCTTCCCCTTTTCCGACCGGGCGCTCCGCTATCTCGGAACGAAGGCCGGCGTTCCCCTCGTGTTTACGGCTCCGACGGAAGCTTTTTGGGTAACACTGAAAGTTGCCCTGTTCATGGGAGCCGTTCTGGCTTATCCGTTTGTCCTCTATGAAATCTGGAGGTTTGTTTCTCCCGGGCTTTACCGTCGGGAAAAAAGAAACTTCCTGTATTGGGTTCTGGGTGGAACTCTTTTTTTTGCTTCCGGGGTGGCGTTTTCCAATTTTGTGGCTCTTCCGGCGGCCCTTCACTTCCTTGTCGGGTTCGGTCAGAAGGAGGGGCTGCAGGCCTTTATGAGCGTCGACCGGACAGTCGCGTTTGAATTGCGATTTCTCTTCGTGTTCGGCCTGATTTTCGAACTCCCTCTGTTGATGGCATTGGCGGGCGCCCGGGGCTGGATCACGCCGGAGAAGTTCCGTAAGGGCAGACGCTGGGCCCTTGTCGGGAATGCGGTAGCGGCTTCGGTTTTGTCTCCGACACAGGATTTCCTGAACATGATGATCATGTTCGTCCCTCTTGTCGTTCTTTACGAAGCCGGAATATTGTTGTCCGTCTGGACCGGCCACAAAGGGCAGAGGTCCGTTTCGGCGGTGTCTTCCCGTTCGGGGGAGACCTTCTGACATCCGGACCGAAGGCCGTTTTCTCACATCAGTGGAAAAGACAGATGATAGCCATTTTCATTTCCAGGGCCTTTGGGCCGCCGGAGTTTTCCCGAGAGGAGATCGATGACTTTTCGTCAATCCATGCTTTTTTCCCTGCTTCAGGGCACGACGGAACTTGCGCCGGTGAGTTCGCTGGGCCACGGTGTCCTCCTCCCTCTTTTCGCGGGGTGGACCAGTGTGAGCCGAAACACCCAGTTTCTCCCGTTCATGGTCGCGCTTCATCTCGGCACGGCCTTGGCCCTTCTTCTTTTTTTCTGGAAGGACTGGTGGGTCCTGATGCGGGATTCCCTCCTCTTTCTGGGATTTCCCTCCGCCGGGACAGACCGGAAGGGTGCACGGAAAAACGCCCGGATCATG
>JAMCWZ010000119.1 GCA_023480765.1 Nitrospirota bacterium | reverse complement strand
TTCCGTCCTCCTGACGCACCATTTTTTTGCCCTGTTCCCCGAGGTCTCCGTTCTGAACATCCAGGGCGACGTCCAGAACCAGGGCATTCGACGCGCCAAAAAGCTCGATCTCCCCTGCCGTTTGTCCACTGTCTATCGGATCACGCTTGCTGTTTCCTCCGGAAACACCCCGGCGTTCTCCGAACAGAGACCGCTCTCCCCGAAAAGCGGATAGCGGTCCGTCTTGCCCTACATGCGGTTACGGGTTACAATTCAGCCTGCATCCAAATTTTCCGGAGTTTTGAAAAATCCATCAGGAGGAATCATGGACCTGACAAAACAGTTTCCAAGAAGCCCTGTCGACCGTCTGGGGGGCATGGATCACCTGAAAAGAGTGATTGACAAGGCCCGGGCTCACGTGGCCGGAACGCTGGGGGAATACACCTACAACTGCCCCCTGGATCAGGCCTTCTTTTCCTTTTTTGGGCTCGACCACGAAAAGTTCGCGGAAGCGGTCAAATCCCGTCCGCAGGACCAGGACATGCTCGCCTGGGTCCATTCCCAGTCGCCCCGCTCGAAAAATCCCAAAGAAGTCGAATCGTTCAACAGGGAATACGAATCCCGGAGCCCGGATTCCCCTGAAAAGTGGGACTATTTCCGTTCCGTACGGGACAGTCTCGCCCCGGGGAGAACCGACATCACGACCTGGGTCAAACTTCTGGACCTGGAAGAAAAAAGACCCGTCTGACCAACCGGCTCCGTCCGACGGACGGGGCCCTCCTGGACTGACCTTCGCCGAAGGAGAACCGGATGTCCCGCTCGCAAACTGACCACAGATCCCTTTTCTTCCCCATCCTCCTGCCGGGCGTTTTTTTCGCCCTGATTCTCAACCTTTTTTTCCTTCCGGCGAAAGGGATGGCCACATCCGACGCCTTCCCGGCATCCGGATTCCATCCAACACCCGTTCTTCACACATATCCGAACGGATTGAGGCTGATTTACGTCGAGGATCCCTATTCTCCGATTGTCACCTTCCAGGTCTGGTACAAGGTTGGCTCCATTGATGAACAGCGCGGAAAAACGGGAATCTCGCACTTTCTCGAACACATGATGTTCACCGGAACGCCCCGGTACCCGCATGGTGTCCTCGACAAGAAGATCAACGCGGTGGGCGGACAAAGCAACGCGTTTACAGACTATGACTTCACCGCCTACTTTGAAAACACGGCTCCCCGATACATCACGATCGGAGAGAAGATCGAATCGGACCGCATGAACAATCTTCTTCTCTCCAATCAACAGCTGGAGCGGGAACGCCGGATCGTTCTGGAAGAGCGAAGGAACGACTATGACGATCCGACGCAGAAGCTGGTGGAGCAGGTCTATGCCAAAGCGTTCCGCGTCCATCCCTACCATAACCCCGTGATCGGGTGGGAACCGGACATCCGGCATCTGTCGCGGTCGGACCTCAAGCATTATTACCGGACGTACTATATGCCCAACAACGCCACCATCATCGTGGTGGGACCTGTGAACGGACCGGAACTCGTAAGCCAGGTCGGGCAGACCTTTGGCTCCCTTCCGGCCGGATCCGCCCCCAACCCCAAAATTCCCGCCGAACCGGTCCAGAAAGGTCTGCGGTTCACGGTTGTGCACAAACCGGCCATGCTGCCAGTCACCATGATGGCGTTCCACGTCCCCAACTTCAAAAGTCCCGATTCCTACGCCCTGACGGTCCTTTCGACCCTCCTCTCGGGAGGGCGCTCTTCCATTCTCTATCGCACCATGGTCTACCAGAACGCCGTTGCGGTGGATGCGGAAGGAGACTACGAACCCCTGACGAAAGGTCCGGCGTTGTTCTACTTCTATGCGCAGGGTCTTCCGAAGGTCAAACCCCCCGTCCTCCGGAGACGATTCGAAAACGTGATCCTCTCCCTCCAGAAGACGGACGTGAGTCCTGCCGCACTGGAACGGGCTAAAAAACAGGTCATTTCCTCTTATCTGATGAGCCAGGAATCCACGTTCGGACTGGGGATGATGCTGGGGGAAATGGCCAGTATCGGTGTTCCGCTGGATTACCTGGACACCTATGTGGACCGGATCCGTCAGGTTTCGGCGGAGGACGTCCGTCGCGTCGCCCGGACCTATCTGATCCGCTCGAACGAAACGATCGGATATCTCTACCCGACGGGAGCTCCCCGCAATCCATCGTTCGCGCGACCCAACAGAATTGTCCGATAAAACAGGCCACTTCAGGAAGGAGCCCCTATGAAACCGGAGAATCCAATCCGTTTATGCCTCGCTCTGGCAACGGCCCTCTTTCTTTCAGGATGCGCGGACACCACTCCTGCCACTCTCGCCACCGCTCCCCCCGCACCTCCCTCTTCCCCCTTTGAATCCAGGGACGTTCCGGTCATTCACAGCCATGTCTATCGTGCCACCCTTCCCAACGGCGTGGTGGTCGTCGTCCTTCCCCGGCCGGTCGTCCCCGTCGTCTCGTTCCGGATCGGAATCCTCGCCGGATCGTCCCGGGATCCCGTCGGGAAAGGCGGTGTTGCCGACTTGACCGCCTCCCTCCTGAACCGTGGCACAACCACCCGGGACGCATTGACGCTCTTCCGGGAGATCGACGAAACCGGGGGGAGTCTGGAAGCCGCAGCGGGCCGGGACATGACGACGGTCTCCGGCAAGGTGCTGACCTCGGACCTTCCCTCCCTGTTCGGAGTGGCTGCCGATATGGTCCTGAACCCGGTCTTCCCGGAAAAGGAATTCCAGCACAATCTGCTCCAGGCCAGAGCCGGTCTCATGGACGAAAAAGACCACGCCGGCCCCGTCGCGCGGAATCTTTTCTACAAGACTCTCTATGGAAACGGGCCCTATGGACATCCGTCCTCGGGAACCCTTCATTCGGTGTCCCGTATTACTCTCCAGGACATCCGGACCTTCTATCAGACCGAGTATCGTCCGGACCGAACGATCATCACCTTTGCGGGAGATATCACGCCGGAAAAGGCCCTGGATCTCGTCAAATCCGTCTTCGGTTCCTGGAAACCGGCCACACCGGGATCTCCCCAACCCATGACAGAGCGCAACACCTCAGCACCTCCTCCATCCGCGAAAACGATCCTGGTCAACAGGCCCCAGTTTGCCCAGGCCATGGTCATGATGGGAACGCCCGGGATCCGGCGAAACGATCCCTCGTTCTACAGTGCGCTTGTCATGAACGAAATATTGGGCGGGACGACAACATCGCGTCTGATAGAAGGTCCGGATGTCCTGG
>JAMCWZ010000099.1 GCA_023480765.1 Nitrospirota bacterium | reverse complement strand
AGGAGAGGGATGCCGAGAGACGTCGATGTCAGCATCAGGAAATCGACGGTTTCGAGACGGTCCGAATGACGGGAGAAAAGGTCGCGGACCGCCATTTCCGCCAGAGATTCCACGGGGAGTTCTCCCGCGAAGGTTCGCGTCCGGATCCCGGTCAGCTCTTCCGCTGCCAAGGCGGGATCCCCTCCGTTTTTTCCGGGAAGGAAGGCTTTTTTCTCCAGACCCCTGGCCCAGCCGACGCCGCAAAGATAAACGGGGCAGGGAAGGGTATCGACGGTTGACATGGAGTCCCCAAAAATGGCAGTGATTATAGTTTGAAAACCTGATGGATGACGGTCGCGAGAACGTGAATATCATATAGTGTTTGGATGCGAAGGAGAACGGTTGCGGTCAGACAGAAAATTTCCTTTGCTTCTTCCGGGCGGGTTGCTCCTGCTAGGATGCTTGTGGCCTTTCCTGGCCGGATGCACCTATCTGGGGCTCATGCCGCCCAAACCCAAGGACGAACACACCTACAGCTTCCGGACGCACGCTTACGGAACTTCTGCTTTACTGGACGAAGCGTCCCGTTTTTACTTCAAGGGGGACTTCATCGAAGCCCGGGGAGAATACAAGCGGTTTCTCGAACTTCATCCGACTCATCCCCTGGCGGCTTTCGCCCAGTACCGGATGGGGATGTGCGACTATTACCAGATCCTGTCGGTCGACCGGGACCCGACGCCGGTGAGAAAGGCGTTGTCCGACTTTCAGAAGGTCATCGACGAGTTTCCGGACTCGAATTATGTGGAAAAGGCCCAGAAGAAAATTGCCATTTGCCGGGACCGTCTTTCCCGGGTTCACTTTTACGTGGGGTATTTCTACTACAAGACGAAAAGATTCAAGGCCGCTTCCTACCGGTTTCACACGATCCTTCTCAAATACCCGGATTCGCGGAAGTACGACAGGGCCGAGTATTATTTTGCCCTCTCCAAGTTTCACCTGAAGGAGCGCCATCAGGCGGTTCGTCTTCTGAAAAAGCTGATCCGGCAGTTTCCCAAGTCGAAATATGCCGGAAAATCAAGGATACTCCTGGCTTTTTGGGAGAAGGAAGGCCTGATCGGTCGATCGGAGTCGTGATCCGCTATCCCGTCTACCTGGATTTGTCGAACCGGAGGGTTCTGGTGGTCGGGGGAGGAAAAGTGGCCTCCCGCAAAATCCCCGCTCTTCTGAAAGGCGGGGCCGTTGTGACAGTCGTCTCCCCTTCCCTGTCGCCGGAGTTGCTTGCGCTGTTCCGGTCGGAGAAATTCCGGTGGGTTCGCCGGCGATATATCTCCGGGGACGAAAGAAACTTTTCCCTGATTCTGGCCCTGACGGACAAGCCCGACGTCAACCGAAGAATTTCTGCTCGCTTTGGCGGGTTCGTGAACCAGGCAACTCCGTCGGCGGGCAATCCCGCCGCCCTCCCCTATGTCCAGGAGCGCTCTCCCGTCCTTGTGGCGGTGGGCTCGGAACCCCCGGATCCCTTGCTGGTCCGGGAAGTAGGAGAATTTCTGGGGGAGAAGATGAAGGAGACCGGGATTCCGGAATATGCCCGGGAACACACCCTTCTGAGACAGATCCTTCTGGAGGACGGATGGCCAAGGTTCGAAATCCGGGAAGTTCTGGAAAAATTCTCTCTCGGATGGGCTTTCCGGCATCCCGTTAGAGAAGAGCGTTTGGCCGGCTATGCCGAACGCCTTGATGAAACCCTTGTCCGGCGACTTGTAGACAGACTTTAGTCCCGGTACCCCGATCGGAAGGCGATATGTATCTTCTGTCCAGATTCATTCAGATCGTCGGATTGGCAATCACTTTTCTGGACGTCGTCCTGTTTTTCTTTCAAAACATGACCATGATGTTTCTTTTAAAGATTTTTATTCTGGGTGTCCTGACTTTTTATGTCGGTTATTTTCTCCAGTCTCTTTCCGGACGACCTTCCGGCCGCGGAGGCAATCCCTCCTGACTTTGCTCCCGGACATGTTTCGGGTTGGCAAAGAGGGACCCTCTCTGCTAAAATGCACTTCGCTTTGAAACTTGAGCCAAAACTATCCTTCGTATCGAACCGTGCCGAAGTGGTGGAATGGTAGACACGCACGTTTGAGGGGCGTGTGGGGAAACCCGTGCGGGTTCAAGTCCCGCCTTCGGCACCATCATTTGTCTTGTTTGCCTCCACACGTTACACCCATCAATATCTATCTTCTGCCACTATACTGTCACTATCCGTCCCCATTTTTGGATCGATCCGGTTCGCCTTCTCCCCGAATGAAGGATCCACGGGAGGGATCCTTCGTCCGTAGCGCTTCTCCAGTTACGAAATTTCCAGAAAGGGCTCAATGACCAAATCCGACCTCATCAAACGCCTTTTCCACCAATTTTCATAGAAAGATGCGCCTGAAATGAGCCATAATCGTCAAAGAGTCTATGAGATATTGAAAAAATGGGGTATCTCCTTTCTGGTTTATGACCATCCTCCGATCCTGACCAGTGATGACGCATTTCTCTTGCCCGATGATATTGAAGGTGGAAGGTGTAAGAATCTATTCCTTCGAAACAATGAAGGAACAAGGCATTATCTGGTTGTCCTTGGTCTGGAAAGTCAGTGTGATCTCAAGCGCTTGGCCAATAAGCTTAACGAAAAGAGACTTGGTTTTGCCTCTGAATTGGCGATGGGGCTTATTATACGCCGGACTGAACATTAGCGCTAATCAGGTAATCTATTGAACGACAATGGGAAAGATGTGGTTATTATTTTTGATAAACTCCTTCTCCGGTATGAAAAATTGGCCTTTCATCCGAACGAAAACAATGCAACCCTTGTCCTCTCCGTCAGTGATTTCAAAAATTATCTCCGGTTAATAGGGAACAGGGTGGAATTCATCGATCTATCTTAATGGATCGACCGGATAAACCGCGGAGAGTAAGTGATCCGGCCGGATTTTCCCGCTCTGTCTGGCGGAGGGATGAGAAATGCTTGGAAAACTGTCGAGGTTCCTCCGTGCGGGCGCCAGAAAGCTTGCGATGGGTCGGGACGAGTGTTTGAACGTTCCGGAAACGATCCTGGTGATGAACAAAAGTTATTCGCATAAGGGTCGGATCCCTGATCGCTTCACCCAATCCGGAGACAATCTCTCGCCGGATCTCGAGTGGAAAGGTCTCCCGTCCGGGACCCGGGGTATCGTCGTGATCATGGAGGATGGAGGATCCGGACGCTCCTCTGCCGAACCCGTTCGTCCATGCCATCGTTTCTCTTAA
>JAMCWZ010000109.1 GCA_023480765.1 Nitrospirota bacterium | reverse complement strand
CGGACAATCCCCATTCGGGGCGGACTTCCGCCCAGTCGTGTGACCGGGCGGAAAGGCGGGCCGAAATGTCGTCGGTGTCCTTCTGGTAGGATCCGGGGAACGTCCGGAGCCGTTCCCCGGCCAGGGAAAGCCCGGCCTGATGAAGGTCCCGGACAAGCTCACGGATGGCTTTTTCATGCGTGACGGGCCAGTCTTCTCCATCATAAAGAGTAAACGTGTCCGTGGTCGTATCGTGGACTCCGGCCAAAAACCATGTCGTGTCCGGTATCCGGATCCCCTTCTTTTCAAGACCCGCCCGGACGGAAGGACGATTCAAAAGACTCGCCGCGACACGGGCGTTCGGAGAACCGTCCTGCCCTCCACAGGCACCGCAGTCCAGGGCCGATTCGTAGGGATTGTTGTCGGACGTGCTCTTGTGACCGAAAAAAACCACCAGGGGAGCAAAATTGTCGTGAAGTGCCGCCAGGGAGAGCGCCGTCTCCGCAAAAGCCACCTGTTCCGAGGGTGTCAGTCCCATCCGGGACAGTTCCTCCAGGCGGCTTTCCGACCTCTTGGGCCGGAGCTGATAATCCTCCCTCAAGACGCGCACCAGTTCGTTTTCATCCTGCCAGGAAAGCCCGAGGAATCGCCCCAATGCCGTTTCCGCGCTGGCGCTCTCGGAGGAACGGGAGGTTCCGGAAAGAACAAGGTACCGGAACTCTTCCAGGGCATTCTGGGGGAGAGTCCGGGCTTTTTTTCCGTACTTGCTGAACAACACCTGGCGGATCAGGCCGCGCTCTTCCGAAAGAACCGTTTCCCGCGCCTCCTTCTCCGAAATCTTGTCCAGAAGAACCGTGGTCGATATCGCCGGCACGAACATCCGTTCGGCCCGGGACACCAGACGATGGTACCATCCGGGTAAAAACGTCTTGCCGAACATGGGAAGTCCGGACATCCAGCCAATCGCTTCGACAAAAACATAAGGGGTGACGATGTTGTTCTTCATTTCGTGCACAAGATGGCTGAGCCAGCGAAGCCATCTCCGTCCACGGAAAAAAACCCGGACCGCCCCCACTTCATAGGGTCGATGGATTTCGGCGAGAAAATGTCGGGGGGACAAAATGGCCGGAGAAAGCACCTGCACATGGTCCGACCCAAAACCTTTGAACCGGATCGGGATTCCGAAAAATCCTGCAAGGCCCGCTGTTTCGTATCCTCCCGACCGTTCAAGATGACGCCGGATTCCTTCCGACCGGACATCAATACAGAAGAGAAGCTGCGCCCTGGTCGGAGGTTCCTTTCGGGAGGAGGACAGGGCGGCGGTTCCTTTTCCGGACCTCGACAGAGTCGACAAAAAAGCGTCCCGGTAATTCTTTTCCATGGCCAGAAGACCCCAGGTGCCGAACCTTTCGCGCGGAACATGCGCATCCCACGCACGCAGGACGTCGAGCACCGCCGGATTGTCCCAGGAGGAGAATGCTCCGTCCGTCTCCCAGAAAGCCCAGGCCCGGAACACCGACCAGGCCAGTCGGGTCGATTCATCAAAAGCCCGACTTCTGGAGTCTTGCGCTCTGTTCCACAACCCCTCCCAATAGGGATTCAACTGTCCCCACACCACAGACCGTTCCGCAAGTCTGTCGATATCCTGGACGAGGGAAAGGGGAAGAGACGGGTCCTGTCTCCAGTGGCGCAAAAGACATTCTTTTGGGTTGGATTGCATGAATGAAACGAGGGAAGGTCGGGAAGGGCCGGTTTTGAGGGAGACCGAAAGAACGTCTCCGACCATGACCGACTCAAGGGCAAGGCGAATGGCGAGCCACTCCACAGGTTCGATCGAAAAGGGCAGCCTCGCTTCTTCCGCATGTTCGTCCGCCCGCCATCGAATCGCGCCGGACCAGCCGGGAAGAGCCGCAAACTCCCGGGAAAAAAGCCCCACCCACTCCTGACGGGGAATCCCCCAGGACTCCAGAACCCGCAAGATCGCCTCTTCCGGGGAGGACGGAAGCATGGAAAAAAGTTTTGGCATAAAAGGATGGGGAGAGAGGGCCGGCAACCGGGTGGCCCACCGTTCCCGGATCAGCCGGTAGAAACCGCGTTCCCGTCCCGGAGCTGGCCAAAAAGATTGGCCTTCGTCGAGATAAAGGGCCGCCACGTCGGAAAGGACTGTGTTGATTTCGGCATGAATGCGCGTCCCAAAAAGACGATCCGTCCACTCGGAAAACGTGGATCCCTCGCCGGGGAGTCTGACGATTCTGAGGACGACGTCTTTCGCGTCTGTCCCCGTTCCGGGAAAAGCGGAGGTTTTTCCTTCCTTTTTGACAGACAAAAATGCCAGGAATCGGGACAGTCCCTGACTCAGGGAATGTCTGTCCGGCCTTCTCCCAAGCTCTTCGAGACTCCGACAGATCCCCGGCAAAAGATCGTTCCACCATTCGAAACCGGACGGGTCTCCGGGCTCCGGCGCGAAAGGTGGCAGATCCGGACTCAAAAGATATTGGGCCAGAGAAAAACGCGCCAGCGTCATTTCTGGAAAAAAGGGAGTCCGCTCTCCCGAAACGAAGGCGGGAGGAAGGACCCTTTCAAAGGTGTCTTCCAGATCCGAAAGCTTTATCTTGCCCGACCGCAGGTTCTCCCGGATTTTTTCGGGACCGGGATATCCTTTTCCCTTGAACAGCGATTCACCCGTCCGGACGGCTTCCTCGAAAGACAAATCCTCGAGACCGTTCAGAGGGTTGTGGTGAATAAAGGTGTCCATCGGCCAGGTATCCGGAAGAAGTTCCATGGCCAGACGGACACGGGAGCGAACATCAATGACCGCATGCCGGAGAGCGGGATCTTCGGGAAGAAGGAACCGGCTGTTCATTTTCCGGCTCCCGGACCCGAAAGAATTCTGTCCAGGATCTCGGGCCAGATCGCCAGAATCAGAAGGGGAAGGAAGGACACTCCCATCAGACCGGCCGAACGGGATGAAATATCGGACATCGGAAGCGCGCCCTCTTTGGGTCGCCCGAGAAAAATCTGCTCCCAGGCCTGCCACAGCGCCCACTGAACGAGAACCACGCCGGCAATGGCCATCCCGACCCATACCCAGAAAACAGGATCCACCGCGCCGGTATCGAACGCGAGAACGCCCGAAAACAACCCGGACCCCGGCATGGCCGAGAGCATCAAAACAAAAAAGAAAAACAGGCGGTCTGTCCGGGGCATTTCACGGAAAAGCCCACCCATGTCGGACAGGTTCTGACGACGGGTTTCCCTTTCCAGATGGTCTGTCAGACGGCTCAGGGCGAGAGCG
>JAMCWZ010000112.1 GCA_023480765.1 Nitrospirota bacterium | reverse complement strand
CATCCGTGCCAGACATTCCTTTCCTGTTCCCGTTTCGCCGATCAGAAGGATCGGAAGATCAGAGCGTGCAATCCGGGGAAGAAGAGACAGAATCTCTTCGGCCCATGGTCCATTAGCGACGAACGAAGAAGGCGGATCGTCGACGAGAGAGTCCGGGGCGATCCGGAAGCTTTTTAGAAGCCCACCACCTTCGGTTCCGGACTCCGGAACGAATTCCGTCCGGATCTGGAAAGGGGGATGGACAGGCTGGAAGCAGCATTCCTGGAAAGGAGATCCTCCGGTCAAGGCTTCTCCGGAGGACGCGCGGCATTCGGAGGTGCAAAGACGCCCTTCGAGCAAATCCCGGCAAAGAGGATCCTGGACGTCCTGGGAAACTCCCAGGATTCTCCGGGCTTCCGGGGAAATCCATTTGATGCGGTAATCTGAGCCGATATAGAGTGCAGAAATACCGTTTGACTCGGCCAGAGCATCGAAGACAGGATAATCAGGAATTTTTTTGCGGGATTTCTTGGGTTTCACGGTCCCCTCGAAGCAAGAGGGTGTGGCGGAGAGAGAGGGATTTGAACCCCCGCTGGAGTTACCCCCAGAGTTGATTTCGAGTCAACCGCCTTCAGCCTCTCGGCCATCTCTCCGATCCGGGATCAATCATCGTTTCTCTGGGTGTATAGTAGCATGAGAGCCGAGGAGATACCAACCATTGAGCATCAGCTTCCCGTGGGACGTCGCGACTGGAAGAAGGACCGGAGCAAATCCTGACACGCGTGGGACAGAACACCTTCCCGGACCCGGATACGGTGGGGAAACCGGGGGTCGTTCTGGAGGTCGTAGAGGGATCCGGTGACCCCCCATCGGGGTTCGCGGATTCCGAAAACCACTGTTTCGACACGCGCTTCGAGGAGAGCACCAAAACACATCAGGCAAGGTTCAACCGTGACGTAGAGCGTCGTTCCGGGGAGACGATAATTTTTCACATGGAGGCCGGAAGACCGAAGGGCGACGATTTCCGCATGGGCTGTCGGATCCATCGACCCTATTCTCTGGTTGTGTCCTCTTCCGAGGACGGTCCCGTTCCCGTCGACAAGAAGGGCACCTATCGGGATCTCGTTTTTTTTCATCGCTGTTTTTGCTTCCGACAGCGCTTCGGTCATCCACCGTTCGTCCATATTTTCGTCATCGGAATTTTCGGTTACCATGAATCTGTTTCTCTCCAGCAGGAAGGATACCGTTTGACTTACCGATTTGTCGTCCTGGCCTTTTGTCTGGTTTTCCTGGTTTGCTCTCTCCCGGTTGCCGGGAACGGGGAGCCGCTGACCGGACCGGATGATCCCGCCGGACTGAGGGCTCCCCTTCAAAAAAGTGCCCGTCTGATTCTGGAGAATCATCCGGAAAAAGCGGTTCCCATTTTGAAGACACTTCTGAAAGCCTATCCCGATTATGCCATGGTTCATTTTCTTCTGGGACTGGCCTATGGAAAACTGGATGAAAACGAAAAGGCTGTGATCGAAGAAAGAAAAGCTCTCGTCCTGAACCCGAAAAGCGAGGCAGCAAGGGTCAGTCTGGGTATCGCTCTCGGGAATACAGGCCATTTCCGCCAGGAAATCCGGTCCGAACGACAGGCACTGGCGCTGAATCCAAAAAACGAGATGGCGTGGGAAGCCATCGGCTGGGCGTATGCCTCTCGCGGAAACTGGCGTCTGGCGAGGGCATCGGAAGAGAAAGCCCTGAAGATTCGGAGCTCCGACCCGTCCGCCCACATGATTCTTGGGGTGGCGCTGGCCCATCTCGGGTTTCCGGAAGAAGGGATGACGGAAGAAAAGGAAGCCTCCCGGCTCGATCCGGATGACCGGGGAGTCAAACGGGCGATCTCCTGGATTGCGACGATTCTTCACCCGGTCAAGGAAGGGGCATCCGGCAACCAGGGACACTTTAACCCGCTGCTTTCCCCGGAGAACGGTCCGGATATTCCCGGAGTCCCCTCACCGGATGTGCCCGCCAATCCGAACAATAATGGAAACGGAACGCTCAGAGCGCCGGTTGGACATTGAGCGGGATCCAGTGTCCGAATGTCCCACCATCTTCCCCTGAGAAGGGGTCGGGAGTCTTTCACCGTTTTAAAGATCCAGTTCTGTCGCGGACGGATGTGGAAAGACTTTTGTGTGTTTCTCTGCTTTTGGGACACGAACAGAAGAGTTTGAAATCTTGTCGCAAAAACCGGTGATCCGGAAGCAAGAGAGCATCTTAAGACAGACAGGAGACTGTCCGGCCGGATTCTGGTAGTCCGGGAAAACAGGAGTGGGGTGGACGGTGGAAGACGCCGGCGAAAGGATTTGCGATCGTATTTGTCGACGATCCCTCCCGATCATCACCGGGTCCTGTTGGGCTCCCAGACGAGACGATCTGTGATGAAACGCACGTTCCCGCCGGATTTCGTCCCGATCCGGGACGAGAAAAATCGCAGGAGTCCCCTTTTTCAGCTTTCCTGTCATTATTTCGGTTGAAGAAGGGCTTTCCCCGGGAACATTGTCATACACTTTTCCCTGTGATACATTCTGGGGCCATATGTTTTACCGGGAAGACGGAGCTTTCGTTTTCCGGTCCGGAGGGGTGGCCGAGCGGTCGAAGGCGGCGGTCTTGAAAACCGTAGAGCGAAAGCTCCGTGGGTTCGAATCCTACCCCCTCCGCCAAATATAGATTTCTCATCTTGATTTTTCTCCGGAGAGGTGGCCGAGTGGTCGAAGGCGTCCGCCTGCTAAGCGGATGTGGGGTCTAAAGCCTCACCCAGGGTTCGAATCCCTGCCTCTCCGCCAATTCTCTCCCGTGATGCCGGAGAGACCGGACAAAATCCCATCCGCTTCTAAGCATTGACCCCGAGGCCGGAAGTGTTCAATTCTGCTGAGTTTCATCCTGTTTCTTTTTCCCTGGACTCTTCTCGTCACCACGAAACAATTCTTTTTACATTGGGAAAGACGCCGGTCACGGTTGCAGGTCTTCTCGATTTCGTCCTGATCATTATCGCCGGCCTGGTCGTAAAAGGAGTTGTCCGACGGGCTTTCGAAAAGAAAGCGGCCAACCAGAGGAATCCCCAGGGAGAGCATCTGATGAAGATGTTCTCTACCTTCTCCGGATATCTGATTCTGTTGCTGACCGCCATGATCGCGCTGGAAAATCTGGGGATTCAGGTCACTTCTCTGGAAGGTGTTCTGGGAGTTGTCGGTCTTGGATTCGGTATCGGACTTCAGGGTGTTGCCGCAAACATCATCGCGCTGTTTGTGATTTTTCTCGTCCCGGATCGGGAC
>JAMCWZ010000079.1:1213-3317 GCA_023480765.1 Nitrospirota bacterium | reverse complement strand
TCGCCCGACAGGATCGGGATTCGGCATCGCCAATGCAGCCAACGGAAATATCACTGTCGGAGCCAGTGACGCCTATCTGACAAAAGAATTCCGGCAACGTTATACGAATCTGGTGAGCGTGCCGATCGCGTTTGACGATGCCCAGGTGATTTACAATATTCCTGGTCTGGACAAGAAGACCGTTCTGAATTTTGACGGAAAAGTCCTGGCCCGCATCTATCTTGGCAAGATCCGTTTCTGGAATGACCGGCAGATCCGTGCCCTCAATCCTTCCGTGCATCTTCCCCATACCCGGATCCGGGTGGTTCACCGGGCAGACGCTTCCGGCACAACCTTTGTCTTTACCGATTATCTGAACCAGACCTCCCGGGAATGGTATAACCAGGTCGGTCGGGATATGTCCCCCGCCTGGCCGGTCGGATCCGGGTACAACGGGAGTGATGCGGTTGTTGCAGCCGTCATGTCTTCTCCCGGCTCCATTGGTTACGTCGGTCTGGGATGGGTGATGGAATACCACCTGACGACCGGTGCCCTGAAAAATCTGGACGGAGAGTTTGTCCGGGGTTCCGTTGACACGATCAGGGCGGCAGGACATGCGGCCTTGAAGGACCCCAGCTTTCCCGACGACTTCAACCGGTCGATTGTCTGGAATATTCATGGAAAAAACGTCTATCCGGATGCGAACTTCGAATTCTGGATGATCAATACGAATCTGGATGCAGGAACAATGAAAGATGTCCGGAATCTTTTGATGTGGGCCCTGACGAAAGGCCAGGCACCTAAGTATACCGTCAAGAGCGGCTTTGCTCCTCTTCCTTTCCGTCCGCTCAAGCCACGTCTGGACAAAATCATCAACCGGCTTCTTCCCGGGAACGGGTTTAACGAACGATCTCCCGGATAACGTTTGCCGGACTCGAACAGTTGACTTTTCGCGTATGCAGGAAAGAAGAGATGAAACAGGCCGGACAACTCCTGTGCAGGGAGATGTCCGGCCCTGCGTTTGGGGACATCGTCGAAAAAGACTTTCTGAATGCCGGTCTCGAAAAAAGACACCTTGAAATGGTCATGGTTAATGGACGGGAAAACAGCACGGGAGTTGATCTTGGAAACCCCTGAAACGGTGAGGCAAGAGATTCCCAAACCATCGGACGAGGTGGAAGGTCGTCCGGAAGTGCGGGACGAACAGGACCTGGCAGGTCGGTCGGAACGCCTTTTCGGGTGGATTTTGAAAGGCGGGGGAATCTCGATCCTGGCCCTTTTTGGCGTGGTTCTTCTGGTTTGTCTTGTGGCGGCCTGGCCTTCCATTCACCGGTTCGGACTTTCTTTCCTGTGGTCGAGCGCATGGAACCCCAATCGCAAGATTTTCGGCGCCTTTCCATATCTTCGTCGGGACATTGTGGGTGACGGGAATCGCCATGATCACATCGATTCCGGTTGCCATCTTTTCAGCCTTGTTCCTCTCGGACTACGCCCCGCCATGGCTGTCCGGAATCGTTTCAACGCTCATGGAGATGCTGGCAGGGATCCCCTCCATTGTCTTTGGGGCGTTCGGCATTACGTTCATGGTGCCATTTTTGCGAGATCACCTGGAACCCTATCTTGCCCAGACGCTCGGAAAACGATGGGACTTTTTTAACGGAGACCCTCTCGGTTACGGCATTCTGGCTGCCGGCTTTGTCGTGGGTTTTATGATTGTTCCTCTGGTCGCGACGGTGACAAGGGATTCCTTATTGATGGTTCCCCAGGAAATGGTCGAAGCCTCTTACGCCCTCGGAGCGACAAAGGCCGAAACCGTTTTTTTCGTCAAGCTCCGGGAAGTCCTGCCCGGTATTGTCGGGTCGGTCATCCTGGGATTTGGACGTGCCGTGGGGGAAACAATGGCGGTTCTCCTTCTCGTGGGGAATCAGCCTTCCATTCCGGCTGATGCAATGCGATCATCCGGATACAGTCTTCGTCGATCCCGACTTCCATGGCATTCACCTGGTGGTCACGGGCAATGATGCTCTTTGCTTTCTCCACATCCCGGTCCGTCAGGGCTTTCATCGCTCCATCAAGCTGCTCTTCCACCATATGCCCCATGGCGGTGACCCGTTCCTTCAAGCCC
>JAMCWZ010000079.1:793-1203 GCA_023480765.1 Nitrospirota bacterium | reverse complement strand
TTTTTTTCGTCAAGCTCCGGGAAGTCCTGCCCGGTATTGTCGGGTCGGTCATCCTGGGATTTGGACGTGCCGTGGGGGAAACAATGGCGGTTCTCCTTCTCGTGGGGAATCAGCCTTCCATTCCGGAAACGATACAGGACGTCGGTTATACGATCAGTTCCCTTTTGGCCAATACCTTTACCTATGCGGTCATCGACCCCCTGTATGCGGCCGCGGAGGTGGAACTGGGACTGATCCTCCTGCTCATTACGCTGGCGGTGAATACCCTCGGCCGGGAGCTTCTACTTCGGCTGATGGGCGGTCGCCTTGCCGGTTCCGTCGGAGGAGGCTGAACCCATGTCCCGTTCTCCCATGAACAGCCTGTCTGAAGGACTCTCTCCCTATAGACAGTTCCGGAATCTCCTTCTTGG
>JAMCWZ010000079.1:0-783 GCA_023480765.1 Nitrospirota bacterium | reverse complement strand
TCCGGCGGGTTGACGGGGCTCTTCTTTCTCTTCGCTGTTTCCCCTCTCCTCCTCATTATTTATGTCGCATGGAGCCAGGGACGATCGGCTTTGAGCTGGAATTTCATTTCGACTGTGCCATCCGGTTTTCCCCTGGGAACCGAAGGGGGCATCCTGAACGGGATTGTCGGAAGCCTTGTTCTTGTTGTGATCGCCAGCTCCCTTTCCGTTCCGGTCGGAATATGGGCAGGGCTCTATCTCTGGCAGGACGGGAAGTCCAGACAGGCTGGTCTGGTGAGGCTTTTGTCGGACCTGTTGCTCGGTGTTCCTTCTGTTGTCTGGGGAATCGTGGGGTTCTATGTGTTTTCCACATCGACCGGGATGGGATTTCACTGGGGCTTTTCGGCCATGGCCGGTGGTTTGACGCTCGGATTCATCATGGTGCCGATCGTGACCAGGGTGACTGAACAGGCTCTTCGGGATGTTCCGATGACGTTTATCGAAGGGGCATATGCCCTGGGAGCCACCCGGTGGCAAACCATGAGAAGCATCGCTCTTCCGGGAGCGATGGCGGGGATTGGCACCGGAATTCTTCTGGGAATCCTGAATGTGCTTGGACAGACGGCACCCCTTGTGTTTACAAACTATTACAACACGGGGCTTCCTTCTTCCCTCATCGGAAGCCAGGGGTCGGTTGGCGACCTTGCCATGCAGATCTTCATTTATGTTCATGAACCCTCCCGGCTCCTTCATGTCAAGGCCATGGCAGCTGCCCTCGTTTTGCTGGCCATCGTCCTCGTCCTG
>JAMCWZ010000025.1 GCA_023480765.1 Nitrospirota bacterium | reverse complement strand
AGGTGGTTTCATAGAAGGTGGCCATGTAAAGAAGAGGGTTCCCTTCGGCATCCGGAATCATGGACGATGTGGAACCGAGAAAATGATCTCCGATCTGGGTTTCCATGTTCTGGCGGACTTCAAGGGGCTTGAGCCGTCGCAGGATTTCCCGGATGCGGTCGGGATGTTCGTGAAACCGGTGGATGGATGTCCCCACGAGCCGGTCGATATCCACCCCGAAGCGTTCCTGGGCTTCTTTCTTGACAGGGCGCAAGATTTCCAGAAGCGACGGGCTGACGTAGAGAATTTCATTCCCTTCCTTCCCGCTTTTCAGGTCGGCGTTGACGACCACAACACCGTTCTGGGTCATTGAACCGGTGATGGTGGTAAACAGATTTTCCAGGGCCTTGGTCGCATTGAAGATACTTTTTTCTTCGACGGTTTCCGGGGCATATTCGAGCCCCTTGGACTGAAAGGTCGCGACAGACTGGATATTGTCGGCCAATTGACGGAGATGGTTGGACAACCGGTCCATGCGGAAATAGAGGAGAATCAGCATGCCGACAGCCAGAGTGCCGGCGACACCCGACATCACGCGGGCTTCGAGAACGAGGTAGTGCAGATTTTTGACGGATTCGGCCTGTTTTTTCTCGATCTCCTGGAAGCGGGGCGCCAGCCATTCTTTCCGGATAAGCGTGGCCTGGTTCCGGACGGAGGCGAGCATCTGGGACCGGGCGTGACGGTCTTTCATGACCCGGATAAATTTCAGCATTCCCTTGGACTGCATAACACCGCTTTTGACGATCGTGGCCTTGGGAGCCACCGACAGAACGCGGTCGAACTCCCGGATGAGATCCTCTCCCGAACCTCCGTTCACTTCCAGATCCAAAAGTCCCGAGTCGATCTTGATGAGAGAGGATTCGACGGCCTGAAGACTGGCCAGGAGACGCATCGTTTTCTGGACTTCGACCGACTGGACGGAGACCCGGTGGGCTGTCCAGAGTGACATGAGGGTGGTCAGAACGATGACCGACCCCACCATGTAAACGTTTCGGAGAATGATGGTTCGTAAGGAAGTCATGGAGATCCTTTCTCGGGAAAGTCGGACCGCTTCTCTGGAGCCCACAGGAGAGAGAACCGGTCCGGTCATCATTGATCGGCTATGTTTCTCTATCGGTCGGGAGAGGAAAAACCCTTAGCGGAAGAATCCGGGGCTTCTATTTTTATTTTCATGTGTTTTTACTCTGTCTAAAATTTAATTTTTTTGTCGTTCATCTTTTTATTTAATAAAAAATATTAATTAAAATTTCAGGAAAAATTATAAATAAAAATTTCCTGAAAAGATAGATTCCCGATCCGGACAGACCAAAGGGTTTTCTTGTGTATGAAAGGGATTGGGGCGATAATTCCCTGGGCACGTCTTCGATAAACATTGCGGAGGTTCGGAAAGGAAAAAGGGGGCATCCTGTATGAGCGAGTCGATGCACCCGGAGAACTTTATCCGGGGCTTTCGGGAATCATCTCCTTACATACACCGGTTTCGTGGAAAGACGTTCGTGATCGTTTTTGGGGGGGAAGTTGTTGCGGACGGCAGTATCATGTCCATTGCCAGCGACATCGCCCTTCTCCGGAGCCTGGGGATCGGGGTCGTGCTGGTCAGCGGAGCGGATCCCCAGATCGATGAGCGGCTGAAAAATGCCGGAATCACGTTTTCCAGAACATGGGCAGGACCTGTCGTCTCCCGTGAAGCGGTGCCAGACATTCTCCGGGCGGTCGGAGAAGTGCGCTTTTCGGTGGAAGCGGCCCTGTCCAGAGGTGTTACGGATTCCCCGATGTCCGGGGCCGAAGTGCGCGTTGCGAGCGGAAACCTTGTCATCTCCCGGCCTCTTGGGGTGATCGACGGAGTGGACCATCATTTTTATGGCACTCCCCGTCATATCCGGGTGGAAAGCGTCCGGAGATTCCTTGACGACGGGATGGTCGTCCTGCTTCCGCCACTTGGGGTCTCCCTTTCGGGAGACATGTTCCTTCTTTCTCCGGAAGATGTCGCACAGGAAACGGCCATTGCCTTGTCGGCCACCAAGGTCCTGTTTCTGGTCGACGAACCGATCCTGAAGGAATTGCCACAGGGGAATGGACGGGAATTCAGCGACCGGGATGTGGCTCTCCTTTTATCCGGTCGCTCTGCGATGCGCGCTTCCTGGAAAATCCTCCTGGAAAGAGCTTCAAAAATGATCGGGGCGGGGGTTGAACGCGTTCATTTCGTCGATCGGCACCGGGATGGCGCCCTGTTGCTCGAGCTTTTTACTCAGGACGGATGCGGGATCCTTGTATCCTCAGATCCTTTTGAAGAGATTCGGCCGGCTTCACCGTCTGACGTTCCCGGAATTCTGGACCTGATCCGTCCACTGGAAACAAAAGGCATTCTTGTCGATCGAACCCGGGAAGCCGTGGAGACGGACATCAGTCGATATGCGGTGACACATCGGGACGGAAAAATTGTCGCCTGTGCCGCCCTTTATCCCTATCCGGACGAGCGGAAGGGGGAGCTGGCCTGTCTGGCTGTCCATCCGGAGTATCGAAAGGCCGGCAGGGCGACCCACCTTCTCTCCTGGTTCGAGAAGAAGGCCCTGTCGCAAGGTCTCGACCGGCTGTTTGTGCTGTCCACCCAGTCACGTGAATGGTTCGTGGAGCGGGGATTCATGCTTTCCGGTGTGGATGAGCTTCCGCTGGAACGGAAAAAATCCTACAGCCCGATCCGGAAAAGCCATATTCTTATCAAGAAACTTGATCCAAAGGGGTCCGGATCAGTGTAAGGTTGTCAGATATTTGACGTGCCTGCTGTCAAGGTGTCAAGGCGATGAATTCGCCCGACGGGGAGCGGGAGACCGGGTGTGTTCCGGTCTCCCGCATTCGATCAGGCCAACAGGCTGGAGACATCTCGGCGGGGAATTTGCGGGAAGATGGCAGAGGTGTTCAGGCGGGCTGGCTTTTGCCAGTGTGATGCGGGGCCTGACCCACAAGAATAAGGCTCTCCGGAAGAAGAGGGAGACTCCTGAAAAGGAAAAATATCCGGTTCTTCCTCCAGCCATGAGACCTGCCAAAGCATCCTGGAAACTGAAACATCCTGGAACCTGAAATAAGGATTCGGGAGATCTCATGTCTTGTCTGATTCCAAGCAAAGAAAGTGCCAGGTTGAAAGAAGGGAAAAGGAGGATTCTCTTTTGTCAGATAAAAAATTATTATTGAACAATAAAGACAAAAATAAAATAAATTCTACTTTTTTGTCAATTTTTGGACAATTCATATGAGAACGGGGCGCCTGCAGGTCTCATGGCTGGAGG
>JAMCWZ010000090.1 GCA_023480765.1 Nitrospirota bacterium | reverse complement strand
AAGAGAAAATCAGTTCAGGCTCTACGGGCTTCCCTTCTTCTCTCCGACGGATCGATCCCGGACTTGATCATTTCCTATGGCTCGTCTCGTTTCATCCGGGCCTCTTTCAAGGAAATATCGGGATAGGTTCCAAACGAAAGCGATTTTTGCTTCCCTCCAAATCGGTATTTGAATCTCCACAAATAGCCGCCTGCAGGGGTCACAAGAATCAGAAGTCCTTTAGAATCATAGAGCCTGAACTGATTTTCTCTTGGTAAAACTTGTCGTATCAATGCTTCCGTAAGAAACATGGGGTAACCTCCTTAAAGGTTTGTACTGTTACCCGACAATGTATCCCTCTTTTCTGTGCTATCAACGGATTACTTTGGACTGTGCTGGACCGAAAACAACAAAAAAGCCAGCATTTACGCTGGCTTCATTGAATTTATTGGATTGACACGGATGGAGCTGGAAGATGAAATGGTGGAGGCGGCGGGAATTGAACCCGCGTCCGGAAACAGTCCGCCAAGAACCGCTACATGCTTAGCCCCTGTTTGAGTCTGACCAACGACGGGAAAGAGGGGCGTACCCGTCATCAGCGAGCCTGTAAGGGTTTAACCTCGGGAACCCAGGCATGTTCCCTTGGCGATCCTGCCTTCTCCACGCCTTCGGATCCGGGCAGGCGCAAAATCCGATAAGCGCGCTCACTTAATTGTTTAGATTAAGCAGCGAGAGCCAGCTCTTCGTTGGCAGTTGTCTTTTTCCCAAAGGTTTTACGAGGACCTGGGACCTCGGCATGCTGTCCTTGCTTTCTCATCCCCGTCGAACCCGATCGCCCCCGTGAAAATCGAACGTGTCGGTGCATGGAGATCTCGGTTGACCGCCCTTAACGGCCAACTTTCTGTTTGGAACGAAAGACCCGCTGAATTTCCCGGTTGGCCTCCCGTTCCCGAATGGCATCTCTCTTGTCTCCCTGGGTTTTTCCCCGGACCAGAGCGATTTCGACCTTGAACAGACCCCGGGGACCCGAATAAATCCTGAGGGGAACAACGGTCAGGCCCTTCTGGCGAACAAGCCCCATCAGACGGAGGATCTCCTTTTTGTGCAACAGGAGCCTCCGCTTCCGGAGAGGTTCGTGATTGTCATAAAACGCCGCACGATAAGGACCGATATGAAGCTGCCAGAGCCAGGCTTCTTCATTTTCAATCCGGACGAAGGCATCCCCAAGATTGACCCGACCGTCCCTTAACGCCTTGACTTCCGTCCCGTACAGAGCGATCCCCGCTTCAAACCGTTCCAGGACCTCATACTGATGAAACGCCTTCCGATTTGTCGCGGTGGCCCTTTCCCGGGAGTCGGACTGATCCTTACCGGCCATGCCGGACCCTTTCTTTTATTATATCAGATGAGCTGCCCGGGTGCATTCGGGGACCGGAATGTCTATTTCTTTCGGGATTCCCGTTTTTCGGGCTTCCGAAGATCCTTGTCCTCAGAAAGCTTTCCGAGATAATGCGTGAGCAGGCGAATGCCGATACCCACATTCCCCTTGGGCTTGTATGGCTCATCCGATTCCACCCAGGCCGTTCCCGCGATATCGAGATGGACCCAGGGCTTTTCGTCGACAAAATGGGAAAGGAAGGCCGCCGCCGTAATGGTTCCGGCACCCCGTCCACCCACGTTCTGGATATCGGCAATCGGGCTCTTGATCTGTTCAAAATACTCCTCGAAAAGGGGAAGCTGCCACCCCTTTTCACCGACGCGTTCCCCGATTTCCAGAACTTCGGACAGGCGTTTCTGATCATTTCCCAGAACACCGATGGCGTGGGCTCCGAGAGCGACTGTCACAGCCCCGGTCAACGTCGCAAGATCAATGACGAGCGCCGGATCGAACTTCTTGACCCCCCAGGACAGGGCATCCGCCAGGATCAGACGGCCTTCGGCATCCGTGTTGATCACTTCGATGGTTTTTCCGTTGAACGCCCGAAGAACATCGCCCGGCTTGTTCGCGGTTCCGGACGGCATGTTTTCCGTGGCCGGCATCAATCCGACCACCCACAAGGGAATTCCCAGATCGGCGATGGCCATCATCGTTCCGAGGACGGCCGCCCCCCCGGACATGTCCCCCTTCATCGTCTCCATCTTTTCGGCAGGCTTGAGAGAAATCCCCCCGCTGTCGAACGTCAGCGTTTTCCCGACCAGAAGGACCGGTTTGGCATTCGCGGCTTTCGAAGGACGATACTCCAGCTGGATCAGCCTGGCCGGCTCCATCGACCCCTTCGCGACACCCACCAGGGCGCCAAGACCCATTTCCTCGAGCTTCTCCCGGTCATAACTGACAAAGTGGATTCCCCGCTTCTGGCATTCGACGGAGGCCGTCTGGGCAATCATCGACGGGGTGGCGACGTTGGCCGGATGATTTCCGAGATCCCGGGCAAGATAGGTTCCTCGAAGAATGGCCCGCGCCCAGTCGATTCCCTTGCGGACTTTTTTCTCGGCTTCCCGGGAGGAAAAAAGATGCAGGCTCGCAAAATCTTTCGAAACAGCGGCCGCTTTCTTGTTTTTTTCCTTTTTGTCCTTGTTATCGGTGCTTTTGTAGTGGTCAAACCGATAAAGGGCAAGAAACGTCCCCTCGACGATGGCTTCCGAAACGTGTTCCGGTTCCGCCACATCATTCGAAACAAGAGTGGAAGCCAGAGAAGCAAGATTCCGGGAACGGGCGGCCCGGGCGACGGTTCCGGAGACTTTCCGGATCAGTTCCGGTGAGGTCTTCTCACGGGATCCAAGCCCCGCCAGAACAATATAACGGGCAGAAAGCTTTCCCATCGTCGGCAAGAAAAGGACATCATTGGACGAGCCCTTGAATTCCCCGTTGTCGAGAATCCGGGAAACCTCCCCCTGCAGGGCACCATCGAGGCGTTTCCGGAAATCCTGGGCCATGCGACCATCGTCCCAGACTCCGAAAACCAGACCCTCCGCAGAGGAGGTCAGGGGATCACCGGTTTTTGCCGCAATCTCCACCTTGTCCACTTTTTCACGATCCATACCGACCCACACCCTTTCTTTCGTCCGGAACAGACGGTTAAACGCGTCCACCAACAGCTCTCTCAATCCAACAGTCTTTCAGTATCCTCCGGTCCTGGTCCTTTCGGCAAGAGGGTCACGGCGTTTCGGAGATTTCATACTCCAGGGGATCCCGGATCCCCGCCCGGGAAAACCCTCTCAGGCGAAGAGCGCAGCTGTCGCAGCGCCCGCACGCCCGGGTCCCCTCCCTGTAACAGGACCAGGTGTGTTCGAACGGCACGCCGAGGCGGACTCCTTCCGAAACGATTTCCCCCTTGTTCAAATGAATGACCGGCGTCATGATCCGGATCCCCGTTCCCGGACGTGTCCCCAGCCTGATCGCTTCCTCAAAGGCGTCGTAAAAAATCCTCCGGCAGTCCGGATACCCGGAACTGTCTTCCTCCACCGCTCCAATCCAGATCCGGTCGAACTTCAGGACTTCGCACCAGCTGGTGGCGATCGCAAGAAAATGGGCGTTCCGGAAGGGAACATAGGTCGACGGAATTCCCGGGGCATCCGGGTTGGCGGCCGGGACTTCCATGGATCGGTCGGTCAGAGCCGACCCTCCCAGAGCCCCCAGAGGAGCGAGGTCGATGACCTGGACCCGATCCACCCCCCAGTGCCGGGCAATATTCCGGAACGCTCTCTCTTCGCTGTCCTGGGCCCGGGCTCCGTAACGCACATGAAGGAACGCGACTCTCGGACTTTCCCGGATGGCCATGGCCGCCGTCACAGCGCTGTCCATTCCCCCGCTGACCAGAACGACAGACCCTTTTCCACCGGCTTTCTGATTTTCAATCTCGTCGGGATCCCGATGAAGCATCCTTAAACTCCCCTCAGCTGGGGGTCGAACAGAATCTTGTGCAACTGGATCTGGACCCGGACGGGGAGGCCGGAGTCCAGGACCCACCGGGCCAGTTCCCGGGGGTCACATTCCCCGAACACCGGCGAAAACGTCACCGGCACACGACCCCATATCCCCCACTCTTCCAGCTTTTGGACGGACCAGTCAAAATCTTCCCGGCCCGTGAGAACCGCCTTGATTTCGTCCTCCGTCCCGAGCTCCGCAAAGTTCTCCGCCTTCATCCAGGCTTCCATCCCGGAACCGGGAGGTTTGAGGTCGACAATCAGCCGACACTCCCGGTTCAGACCGGAGGGGACCGGAAAACCCCCCGACGTTTCAATCAGCACGGTTTTCCCGAGGTCAAGAAGTTTTTGACAAAGCTCGGGAAGTTCCGGTTGAACAAAGGGTTCCCCGCCGGTAATTTCAACGAGGGACGTTCCGGAAGAAACAGCTTCCCCGACGAGAGAATCCACCGTTCGCTCCTCTCCCCCATAAAAAGAATACGTGGTATCGCACCAGCGGCACCGAAGAGGACAACCGGTCGTCCGGATGAAAAAACAGGGCCATCCGGAATAGCGGGACTCTCCCTGGATGGAACGGAATGTTTCGGTGATTTTCACGGCAGCGACCTTATGGTTTCCCGTAAACGGTGGTGCGCTTTGGAATTACGATCCCTTTCCGGGAGAGGGTCCGGAGGAACGCATTTCTTTTCGGATTTCCGACATGCGCTCCAGAACGACCCCCTGGTTGGGATAGCTTCCCTTGATCGACTCCAAGATGGACAGGGCCTTCTGATGGTCACCCAGGCGATCCCATGTCAGTGCCAGGTTGAATCGGGCGACCGGGGTGAAGGGGCTGTCAGGATAGCGCTTTACAAAGCGCCCAAGGTCCCGTTGGGCAGACGGAAGATCGGACGCCAGACTTTCCAGAAGGCCGATCTTGAATTGGGCTTTCTGCCCACGAAAACTGTCCGGCTCCCGATCGGACACTTTTTTATAATACCCCAACGCTTCCCTGTAATGTCCTTCATGTTCGAGAATGCGGGCGGTCAAGTCCCAGACCCGGGGCTTGAAGGTGGAAAGCAGATTGGACCCGTCCAGCCCCCGGAGAATGGCCAGGGCTTCATCGGGCTTCCCCAAATGCTCAAGGTCGGTCGCAAGGTCGATGGAGACGCGTTGCCGGAGAGACCCGTCCTTGAGATTTTCCAGAGACTTCATGTAATGCCCGGCGGCTTTTTGAGGGTCGTTTCCATAGAGATCATCCATCCGGCCGAGCTCATAGAAAGCCTCTCCCGCCAGGGGAGAACTCGGAGAAGCCTTTATCGCCGCATGAAATTCCTTCCGGGCTCCGGCGAGATCCATGTGGACAAGCGCGTCCTCGGCCCGATGGTAGTGAACCTGGGCATGATTTCTCTGACAACCGGAAAAAAGGGCAAACAGGAGGATGGTTCCTGTCAGAACCCTACCCGCTCTCTTGCTCACCTTCCACGTCCCGGGGAGGGCTGACAACGGCGGAAACAATGGTGTCATCGTCGGCCAGTCGCATGACGATGACGCCCTGGGCGCTGCGCCCCATTGTCCGAAGTTCGTTGGCCTGGACCCGATTTGTCACCCCCTTCGAGGTAATGATTGTCAGGTCATCCGTGTCGCCCGCCTTCACTAGGGAGACAACCGCACCGATTTTTTCGGCCCCCCTGGAAATCTTGAGCCCCATACCTCCGCGGTGCTGATGACGAAACTTCGCAACGTCCAGACGCTTTCCATACCCCTTTTCTGTCACAACAGCGACAGGATCCGTTTCCGTCACAATTTCCGCATCAGCCACCCGGTCATCCTCCCGAAGACGGATCGCCCGAACACCACTGGCCGTGCGGCCTTGCTCGGTGACCTCATGGATGGGAAACAGAATCGCCATTCCGCGACGGGTCGCGACCAGAACATGGCTGTCCGCATCCGCAACAAGAACCTGGGCGAGCCGGTCGCCTTCCCGCAATGTCAGGGCGATGATCCCGGACTGGCGGATGGAGGAGTAGGCCGAAAGAGCGGTCCGTTTGATAATCCCGTTCACAGTCACGAAGACAAGACTCCTGTCTCCCTCAAAAGAGGCGACATTCAACATACGCGTGACCTTTTCTTCCGGAGCCAGGGGGAGAAATCCCCGGACTGGCTTTCCCCGCGCGGTTCTCTGAACTTCGGGGATCTCATGGGCCTTGACCCGATAGACCTTGCCGATATCGGTAAAAAACAGGATTGTTTCGTGGGCCGTTGGCGTCAGGGTAATGATCACGGCATCGTCTTCCTTGAGAGCGACTCCGCTTCGGCCCTTTCCTCCCCGGCGCTGGGTGGGATAGGCATCGTGGGAAACCCTTTTGATATATCCCTGGTAGGTCAAGGTGATGTAACAGGGATCATTGGGGATCATGGATTCGATCGAGATCTCTCCGTCCTCCGGCACGATCCGGGTTCTTCTGGCATCGCCGTAGTTTTCCCGAAGAGCCGTGAACTCTTCCCGGATGACGGCCATCAGCCTCGACCGGGACCCCAGAATGTCCTCGAGCCCCCGAATGAGCAGACGGACTTCTTCGTATTCGGCATCGATCTTGTCCCGTTCAAGGGCGGTCAGACGCTGAAGACGCATGTCCAGGATCGCCCTTGCCTGGATCTCCGAAAAGGCGAACTGTTCGACAAGTCCTGTCCGTGCCGCATCGGGAGACGCCGAAGACCGGATCAGGGCGATGATCTGATCCATCAGGTCTATCGCTCTCTTGAGTCCTTCGAGGATGTGGAACCGTTCCCGGGCCTTGCGGAGACGAAACAGTGTCCGGCGGGTGACGACATCCTGCCGGAACGACAAAAAATGAGCGAGGGCTTCGCGCAGGGAGAGAATCATGGGCCGCTGGTTGACCAGCGCCACAAAGTTGTATCCGAAAGACGTCTGAAGCGGCGTCTGGGCATACAGTCGATTCAGGACAACCGGTGGATTGGCGTCCCGCTTCAGATCGATCACGACCCGCATCCCGTCCCTGTCGGACTCATCCCGAATATCGGCGATTCCCTCCAGAGCCCCTTCGCGGACCAGCTCCGCGATACGTTCAATCAGTCTCGCCTTATTCACCTGGTAGGGAATTTCCCGGATGATGATCGCCATCCGGTCCGCCCTGGTGCTTTCTTCAATCTCCGCGACACCACGCATGACGATCGACCCTCGCCCGGTTCGAAGGGCCGATTCAATCCCGGACCGCCCCATGATAAGACCACCGGTCGGGAAATCCGGGCCATGAACGATGGCGAGAAGATCGTCGACGGACAGGTCGGGGTTATCGATCAGTGCCAGAAGACCGTCAATAATTTCCGTGATGTTGTGGGGAGGGATGTTTGTCGCCATTCCCACAGCAATACCCGCGGATCCGTTCAGAAGAAGAAGCGGAAGGCGTGCGGGAAGAACACGCGGTTCCTGAAGGGATTCATCGTAATTCGGAGCAAACTCGACGGTTTCCTCTTCCAGCTCCGCCATCATTTCTTCCGATAGCGCTTCCAGACGAATTTCGGTATATCTCATGGCGGCCGGGGCATCCCCGTCAACCGATCCGAAATTGCCCTGTCCGTCGATCAGGGGATAACGAAGAGTAAAGGGCTGCACCAGACGGACGGCGGTGTCATAAACCGCCACATCGCCGTGAGGGTGATATTTACCGATCACGTCTCCCACAATACGTGCGGATTTGCGGTAAGGTCCCCCCGAGCGCACTCCCATCTCCTGCATTGCGAACAAAACACGTCTCTGCACAGGCTTGAGCCCGTCACGGACGTCCGGAAGAGCCCGACCGACAATGACGCTCATCGAATAATTGAGATAGGCGGTCTTCATCTCATCATCAATGGGAACGACCGTCTCAAACGGTATCAGCGGCAAAACACCCTCCCTTTTACAGAGATTTCAGTCCTGAATGAGCCACTCTTCCAAAAAATCATATATCCAGATTGGCCACATCGAGAGCATGCTTTTCGATAAACTCCCTCCGGGGGGCGACCTGTTCTCCCATCAGGGTGGTAAAGACACGGTCGGCTTCGACATAATCGGGAATGGAGACCTTCAAAAGCGTCCTGCGAGACGGGTCCATGGTCGTTTCCCAGAGTTGTTCGGGGTTCATTTCTCCCAGACCCTTGTAACGCTGGATGGAGAGCTTCTGTCGAACGGGCGATTCCAGAAAGGACAAAAGTTCGCGGGGGCTCCGGAAGCGAATTTCTTCTCCTTCCGCCCCGCGCCTCAGGACAAACCCACCCGGGAAAAGAAGTCCCGACTGGCGAAGGAGCTTGAGAGATCTCTTTCCGGCAAGAAGCTGCGCCAGAAGGTAGTGATCCAGGACCAGACGGGATTCGTATCCGAGACTTTCCGTAAAAAATCGGATTCGGAACCACTCTTCTTCCGGGTGACTTTCCGACATCCCCGGATCGCGTTCGACCTGTCCTGCCAGCCTTCCTCCATCGACCCACCCAGGGTATTCCCCGGTGAGAAAGGAGACGAGTCTCTGGGCGGCTTCTTCATTTTTCAGAAGTTCGATCCCGGTTTCCGGGAACATGCCGATCAACCGGAGAAGCATTTCGTTTCCGAACCGCTGTGCATGGGCCCGGACCTGTTCTTCAAAATGGACCAGAACAAGAAGTTTTGCCACGGCCTCTTCTCTCGCCAGCCAATGACCGGCCTGTTCGTCGTAAAACATCCAGTCGGCACAGGCAAGTTCCAGAATATACGCCTGAAGGGCTTCATCATTCAAAAGATACCGTTCCTGCCGTCCGTAAGACACTTTATACAGGGGGGGCTGGGCAATGTAGACAAACTGACCGTCAATCAAAGGATTCATGTGCCGGAAAAAGAAGGTCAAAAGCAATGTCCGGATATGGGCACCGTCCACATCCGCATCCGTCATGATTATGATCTTGTGATAACGGAGCTTTTTCTCCGAAAACTCCTCTTCTCCGAGCCCGCACCCGACCGCCGTGATCAGCGCCCGCACCTCATCGTTGGTGATAAACTTTTCAATGCCTCGAGATTTTTCGACATTCAGAATCTTTCCTTTTAGCGGAAGAATCGCCTGAAAACGGCGATCCCGCCCTTGTTTGGCCGATCCGCCGGCGGAGTCGCCTTCCACAATATACAGTTCCGATTTGGCCGGGTCGGACTCCTGGCAGTCCGCGAGTTTCCCCGGCAGATTGGATCCCTCGAGGACATTTTTTCGCTTCGCGAGATCTTTCGCTTTTCGGGCGGCTTCCCTGGCCTGGGCGGTCAAAACGGCCTTTTCGGCAATTTTTTTGGCTGTCAGGGGATCTTCTTCGAATTTTTCCTGAAGGGCTTCCGACAAAAAGGATTCCATGGCGCCGGCCACCCAGCTGGATCCCAGTTTAGCCTTGGTTTGCCCCTCAAACTGGGGACCCGGAATGCGGACACTGATGATTCCCGTCAACCCTTCCCGAACGTCTTCGCCCCGGACTTCCTCTCCTTTGTTCAACTGTTTTTCGCGGATAAAACGGTTGATTGTCTTCGTGATCGCCGTGCGAAATCCCCGGACATGGGTCCCGCCCTCTCGGGTATGGATGTTGTTTGCGAAGCCAAGAACCGTCTCGTTCTCCGTCGATTCCTGATACTGGAACGCCACTTCGAACTGGGAGCCGTCCTCAAGTGTTTTCCGGAAAAAAAGGACATCATGAAGCGTCTTTTTGTTTTCGTTCAGAAAGGAGACAAAGGACTGCACTCCTCCTTCGAAATGAAAGGTTTCCTCCCGAAGGGTTTCTTCGTCTTTCAGATGGATTGTCAGGACCGGATTCAGAAAAGCCAGCTCCCGGAATCGATGGGCCAGTGTGTCGAAGGAAAACTGATCGGTTTCCATAATTGTCATGTCGGGCCAGAAACGGATAATGGTCCCTCTCTGGGTCGTTTCACCAAAGACGGCCAAAGGAGCATCCGGTGTCCCTTTATGATAGGTCTGGCGATGAATCAGTCCGTTCTGGTGAATCTCCAGAAAAAGCGTTTCCGAAAGGGCATTGACCACGGAGACACCGACGCCGTGAAGTCCCCCTGAAACTTTGTATAGATTGTTGTTGAACTTGCCTCCGGCATGCAGAACGGTCAACACGACCTCTGCCGCAGACCTCTTTTGTTCGGCATGCATCCCCGTGGGTATTCCCCGGCCATTGTCGGCGACAGTCACGGAACGGTCCGGATGAATCGTGATGTGAATCTCGGAACAATGACCGGCCAGAGCCTCATCGACACTGTTGTCCACAAGTTCGTACACCAGGTGGTGAAGCCCGTCGATTCCGGTACTGCCGATATACATGCCCGGTCGGACCCGGACCGCTTCCAGGCCTTCCAGTACGCGGATATGTTCCGCGGTGTATTCTTCTTCCACAGGTTCCCCTGAACTCACCGTTCCTCCTTCATCCGTCCTTGCTTCCGGGAAAGATCTTTCGGGAATGATTTGGACTTTTTATCGATTCTCAGTCGGCAGCTTCGAGAGGCATAATAACATATCGGGAATCGGGCTCCTCTGCACACGACCAGATGGAAGGCATACTGGAGCTCTTTGCCGGGTCCGGATCCATCACGGCGTCCATACGCATCGTTTCTCCCTGGCAAACCTGGAGAAGGGTCCGAATTTGGTCCGTGTTGAAAACAAGGCTTCCGGGAGAACCTTTTAAAAACACCGGCAACGTTTCCGTTGATTCTCCGATCTCTTCGTTTCGGGTGGAAAGGGTCAGGGAACGGGCATCCCAGGAGAAAACAATTTCTGCTTTCTTGTCCGAAACCAGGGACATCCGGCGGATGGAGGATTCAAGCAGCGACCGCGAGCATTCAATTCCGAGATTGAATTGGGAGGGAAAGGCATCGCGATAATTTGGAAACGGCGTTCCCAAAAGCCTCGTATAGTAATAAAACCCTCCCCACCGGAACGTCGCGTACTTCGGGTTGACAACGACTTCCACGGAAACAGAGCCGCTTTTAAGATCGAGATCCAGAACATGCAGAAGATCCTGGAGGGTCTTTTTCCGAAGAATAAAACGGCTTTCTGTCTGGCCGGCCAGATCATAGCCGGCATCTTCCCCGAGGAGCACCGTTCCATGATGAAGCCGGTGTCCGTCTGTGCCGACAATATTCAACCTCACCGTCGAGCCTTCGCGGACCCTGTGGAAAAGCACTCCGTTCATCGGCTTCGATTCGTCATCCAGAACAAAGGGCAACGTTTTCCGGATCAATCCCGCAATCTGTTCCAGAGACACCAGGAAGGAATAATCCGCCTTGATCTCCGGAAAACCGACGTACTCTTCCGGATCAATCCCTTTCAGGTCGTACATCAGCCGTTCCCGCTCGATTCGGGTCGAACCGTTCTCAAGTCTTGTCAGGGAGACTTTTCCGGAGGGGAGTTCCCGAAACAGCTGATGAAGTTTTTTTCCTGCCACCGTGGTTTTCCCGGGAGTCCGCACTTCGCATGGAACTTCGAACCTTCCTCCTGTCTGGTTGTCCGTCGCAAAAAGAATAGCCTTCTGGTCCCGAGCCTCAATCAGGATGAAAGAACCGATCTGAACCAGGTTTTTCCGTTCAGCCAGCAGGGCAACTCTCTGCAGTCCGTCCAGAAAAGCTTCCTGGTCGACAGTGATCTCCATACGAACCTCCTTCGCTTCCTAGCCCTGCTGTTCGAGCTTTTTTTTGAGATAAACAATGTCGGAGGTCAGCGCTGGATCAGATTCCAGTTTTTCCTCCACCATTTTAAAAGAATAGATCGCGGTCGAGTGATCCCGGCCTCCGAGTTCGCGACCAATTTCCGGATAGGATTTCTGCGTCAGTTCGCGAATAAGGTACACCGCTACATGTCTGGCTGTCACCAGAGTTTTATGCCGTTTTTTCGACCGGATTTCCTTGGGGAGAACCTTAAAATAGTCTGCGACTTCCTGAAGAATGCGGTCGACAGAAATCGATTCCCGGGACAGAGGCATCAGATCGGATAACAGATTTCTTGCCACCTCGATCGTGATGGGTTTTCCCATCAGGTTTCCATAAGCCCCCAGCCGTATCATGGCGCCTTCAAGTTCGCGGATATTGGATTTGATGGAATTGGCCAGAAAATAGACCACGTCCATTGGCAAATCCACTTTTTCCTGTGCCATTTTTCCCTTCAGAATCTCGACTTTTGTTTCAAAATCGGGAATCTGGATGTCTGCGATCAACCCCCAGCCAAAACGGGACTTCAATCTCCCTTCCAGTGTCGGGATGTCATTCGGCATGCAATCACTGGAGAGGATGATCTGTTTTCCGTTTTCATATAATGCATTGAATGTATAGAAAAGTTCTTCCTGTGTTCTTTCCTTGCCGGACAAAAATTGAACATCATCCATGATCAAAACGTCTATTTTCCGGTATCTTTCCCGAAATTCGTTCATTTTATTGAACTTTATCGCACTCACCATTTCATTCAGGAAAGATTCCGTTGTGATGTAAAGAACCTTGAGGGAAGGATAAAGAGCGATCATGCAGTTTCCGATGGCTGAAACCAGATGCGTTTTTCCTAATCCGACAGAACCGAAAAGATAAAAAGGGTTGTAGGCTTTCGAAGGATTGTTCGCGATCGCAAAAGCGGCTGCATGAGCAAACTGGTTACAGACCCCGACGACATAATTTTCAAAAAAATAGCGGGGATTCAGGTTGCTGTTCCAGGAGGGAGAGCGGTCTTCTCCCAGGGGAAGCGGAACCGGTTTTCCCGGCGAAAGCCCCCCTTCCGGACCGGAATTTCGGACGACTTTCCTTTTTTTGCGGGGAACATTTTCCGGCTGAACCAGGACATCGAAAGAAATCTCCGGATTCTGGGTCACCTCCCGAAAAGCTGTCAGGAGATCCTTGTAATAACGGTTCTGGACAAGACGCTGAATGAAGGAACTGCCCACAAGCACGGAATATCCGTCTTTTCCCCCTTCAAGGACAGCGCCCTTGAGCAGATCCAGAATACCATCCCGTTCAAGGGCCCCCGGCTCTGATCCGAACTCGCAAAATCTCTCCAGAACCCGATTCCAAAGAGACTGACTCATGTTTTCGTCCGTACCTCTACCCAAGATTGTCCCAACACTTTTTCAACACCTGTTGAAATCCTATTTTTCCATTAAGATATGGGGAATCTAGTTGGATACATTCGGGAACAGGGTCACCAACCCTGTGGAAGCGGAGTGAACGGATTGTGAAGACCGCTCGAATTCGATGGAAGCGATCGTACCAGAATGGCAATAGACAATTCAACCAACCGGAATATCCCTGTTTTTCCACCACCGGATCATCATTCCAAACCGTTCAATCCTCATCCAAAAGTTTCTCTTTTCCACAGATCCGCCACTGCCCTTATGTTACTTTTCTTACGTTACAAAGAACAAAAATACTACAGACCCGACTTGCCAAGGCCGGACAAAAACAATGACCGGAATAGACTTGACCCGTCCTATCTCGTATCCTAGAATGAATCTTTACGACATCTAACAGTATGACAGACACAATAAGACGAGAATCTTTAAGGATATATCCCTCCCCCGACCCGGGATATCAAACCGCCTCAAGGAGAGTTTCATGAAAATGAGCGGAGCGGAAATGCTCCTTGAATCCCTGAAAAGAGAAAAAGTCACCCATATTTTCGGATATCCAGGAGGCGTTGTCCTTCCCATTTTCGATGCCTTGTACAAAGATCCTTCTCTCCAGGTTGTCCTGACCCGGCACGAACAGGGAGCTGTGCACGCGGCCGAAGGATATGCCCGATCCAGTAATGCGGTGGGAGTCGTTCTTGTCACTTCCGGACCCGGAGCGACAAATACGCTGACAGGAATTGCAGATGCGAACATGGACTCTATCCCGCTGGTCATCATCACCGGTCAGGTACCGACCAAAATGATCGGGAATGACGCCTTCCAGGAAGCAGATATCATCGGAATGAGCCGTTCCTGCACGAAGCATAACTTTCTGGTCCGGAAAATCTCCGATCTTCCAAGGATCATCAAAGAAGCTTTTTATATTGCCAGATCGGGTCGTCCTGGTCCGGTTCTGATTGATTTTCCAAAAGATATCATTCTCGAAAAAGCGGAATTCGTTTATCCGGAATCTGTTTCCATTCGAAGCTATAACCCGACCATACAAGGCAACCGCTGGCAAATTCGCAAGGCCGCCCAGACCATTCTGAAATCCCGAAAACCGGTTCTCTACGCCGGAGGAGGGATTATTTCATCAGAGGCCCATAAAGAACTTCTGGATCTTGTGACATTAACAAATATTCCGACGACTCTCACTCTCATGGGTCTCGGAGCCATTCCAGGCAATCATCCGCGTTTTTTGGGAATGCTGGGGATGCACGGGACATATGCCGCGAATATGGCCATTCACGACGCGGATGTGCTGATCGCTGTCGGAGTTCGTTTCGATGATCGTGTGACGGGAAAAATCGCAGAATTTTCTCCCCATTCGAAAGTCATTCATATCGATATCGATCCGACATCCATCCGAAAAAACTTTCATGTCGATGTTCCGATCGTGGGGGATGCCCGGGTCATCCTCAAGGATCTGATTGAAGAACTGAGGGAGATTTCGGGAGGAGAGGATGCTTTTCGGCACTACCAGCCTTGGCTCGAACAGATCTCGGAGTGGGAAAAAGAGCATCCCCTTTCTTATGCCCTCGACAAAGAAGTGATAAAACCACAGCATGTTATTGAAAAGATTTATCAGTTCACCCAAGGCGATTGTATTATTTCCACGGATGTCGGACAGCATCAGATGTGGACCGCCCAGTTTTTCAAGTTCATCAAACCGAATACCTGGCTGACTTCCGGTGGTCTCGGAACAATGGGTTACGGTTTTCCTGCCGCGATCGGCGCTCAGAAAGCCCACCCCGGGAAAAGAGTCATCGCGATTACCGGAGAAGGCAGTTTTCTGATGAATATTCAGGAAATGGCCACTGTCGTCTCACTGGATCTTCCCGTAAAAATCGTGATTCTGAACAATCAATACCTGGGTATGGTCCGGCAGTGGCAGGAATTTTTCTACGGAAGTCGTTATTCATCCTCATTTATTGGACAATCACCGGATTTTGTAAAGCTTGCGGAAGCCTTTGGGATGGTCGGAATGCGGGCGACCCGTCCAGAACAGGTGGAAGACGTAATCCTGGACGGGTTCTCCCGGCGAGGACCTGTCTTGATGGAATTCCAGGTTGATCCGGAAGAAAACGTTTTCCCCATGGTACCTGCAGGTGGCTCCAACATTGAAATGATTTTTGAATCTCCGGGTGAAAAGGACGATCCGAAAAAGAGAGATTCCATACTGACTGCATAATCCCGGAGATCCAAGTGTCCGAAACAAGAAAGCACTATATTCAGATTATTGTCGAAAACAGATTTGGTGTGTTGTCCCGGGTTGCAGGACTTTTCAGTGCCAGGGGATTTAACATCGACAGTCTTTCGGTTGCTCCGGGTCTCGATACCAGCGTCTCCCAGATGACGATCGAAACCCAGGGAGATGACCACGTTGTCGAACAGATCATCAAACAGCTCAATAAGCTGATTGATGTCATCAAGGTTGTGAACTTGTCCGAGTTTTCTTTTTTGACAAGGGAAACCCTCCTCATCAGGGTCAACACAAACACCCGGCCGGGAGATCGGGAGGAAGCCTTCCGGATTGTGGAAATTTTTCGGGCCCGAATCGTCGACTCTTCTCCGACGACGTATACCATCGAGGTGACCGGTGATGAGGATAAGATTGAAGCGATATTGAACTTTTTGAAACCTCTCGGAATCAAGGAAGTGATTCGGACAGGAAAAGTTGCCATTGCCCGGGAAGATCAGAAATTCGGCTCCAAAAATGCAACCCGGCTTTCTGACGGAGAAGTCAGTTATCACCGTTAAATCGGTCCTCTATTGACTGGTCCTTCATTCTCTCAGATGAAAAGTTTTATAACAGGAGAACATTCTTGAAAAAAAGGATTTATTACGAAAGCGATCTGAATCTTGACATTATCCGGAAACGGCGGGTTGCTATTATCGGATTCGGGAGTCAGGGCCATGCCCATGCGTTGAACCTTAAGGAAAGCGGAGTAAATGTGACGGTCGGGCTTCGCCCGGGATCTTCCTGGAACAAGGCTGCCGCATTCGGATTTTCTCCCGTTTCCGTTTCTGAAGCCGTCCAGAAAAACGACGTTGTCATGATCCTTCTTCCCGACGAACTTCAAGCGGATATTTATCGGTCAGAAATCGCACCCCATCTGAAACCCGGGATGGCATTGGCCTTCGGACACGGATTCAATATCCATTTTGGTCAGATCAAGCCTCCGGCCGACGTGGACGTTTTCCTGGCAGCGCCCAAAGGTCCGGGTCATCTTGTTCGTTCAGAGTATCAGAAAGGGTCCGGAGTCCCCGCTCTTGTCGCCGTTGCCCAGGATGCAACGGGTATCGCAAAAGAGCTTGCATTGAGCTACGCAGCCGCGATCGGGGGAGGACGACCGGGAATTTTTGAAACCTCTTTCCGGGAAGAAACAGAAACGGACCTCTTTGGGGAACAGGTCGTTTTGTGTGGTGGGCTGACCGCCTTGATCGCTGCCGGATTTGAAACTCTCGTCGAAGCAGGCTATGCACCGGAGATGGCTTATTTCGAATGCCTGCACGAAGTCAAACTGATCGTCGATCTGATTTATGAAGGCGGTATTTCCAACATGCGGTACTCTATCAGCAACACCGCTGAATACGGTGATCTGACACGGGGTCCCAGGATCGTGACGGAAGAAACCCGCCGGGAAATGAAAAGGATCCTTCATGAAATCCAGACAGGATCTTTTGCCAGGGAATTCATCCTTGAGAACAAGGCAGGAAAACCGGTTTTTCAGGCCCTGGAAAAACAGGGACAGGAGCATCCGATTGAAAAAGTCGGACAGGAAATTCGCTCCATGATGCCGTGGATTACGAAATCCCGGCTGGTTGATCAGGCAAAGAACTGATCTCTGCCCGGGATGAGGATCGCAGAGAACCACTTTAAGACCCCTGTTGTTCGGGAAGGTTTTCCTTTTGTCTTACTGGCCCTTGGGGTTTTTTTTCTGTCCCTGTATTTTCTTGGAATGCCGGGATTGATCGCGGGTGTGTTGCCTGCTTTTGTTCTGAATTTTTTCCGAAATCCGAATCGACAAGTCCCTGCCGGACGAGGATTGATCGTTTCTCCGGCAGACGGAAAAATTGTCAAGGCACAGAAAGATCCCCTCACAGGGCGCTGGAAAGTGTCAATTTTCATGAATGTTTTTGATGTTCACGTCAACAGGATCCCCGTGACGTCTGTTGTCCGGAAAGTGACTTACATTCCGGGAAAGTTTGTGAACGCGGATTTGGACAAAGCGTCCGAACACAATGAGAGAAACACCCTTCTGCTTCAGACGGACGACGGTCATGAAATATCGATGACCCAGGTGGCGGGTCTGATCGCCCGCCGAATCCTCTGTTATGCGGAAGTCTCCGACCGGTTGCCTGC
>JAMCWZ010000120.1:385-3458 GCA_023480765.1 Nitrospirota bacterium | reverse complement strand
CGGTTCAGGTTTTCCCCGATCTGGGAAATCAGTTGACCGCCAAGAAGGAGCCCGAAGTTTTTTTCCCTGATCAGCGCGAGTGATTCGTTCACGTGTCGTTCCCCTTATTAGGAGTGTTCAACGTTTCGTTGTTTCCGGACATTTCTCAGCAAGTTTCATGCTTAAGAGAGTAAAAGATAAAAAACTTAAGACAAGAAGGATTTGGTCGTTGTTTTTATCGACAGGTCTGGAAGGAGGATGTATCAATTGTTTCTTTTGGAAACACTCTTTAATAAATATGTGGAGAGGAGTAACACTCCGCTGAGAATGAAAAGGCCTGTGCCTGTGCCGGCCATCAACGGGTGAAGGCCGACTTTTTCAGCAAGAAAAGAGCCTCCGCGGATTCCGGTGAGACTGGCCATCAGAAAAAGGAGCCAGGTCAAAGAGAAGGCGAGTCCCAAAAGTGGACGGGGCACCTCTTTTTGGAGCCATTCGTTGACCAGAGGCTGGATCATGGCCAGACCCGCTCCGCTCAGGACGAAGGCCAGCGGTCCTATCCAGAAGGACGACGTCAGGGAGACCGCAGTCAGGGAAAGACCCGCGAGGCCAAGCCCTCCCGCGATCAGTTTCAGTGGAGGCGTTCCCGAAAGCCGGATGATCGTCAGTCCGGCCAAAAAAGCTCCCGAAAAATAACTACCAGCGAGAATGGTGTAAAACCCTTTGTTCATCCGGAAGACTTCCGTGGCCATCAGGGGGAAAAGAACAGGGAGGGGAGCGTTTACTATTCCATAGACGCCAAGTGTCAGGATGGCGAGTATCATATTGGGCCGTTGCCGAAACAGGAGGAGAATCTGGGTGAGGTCTTTCTTGACAGCGGACCAATGCATTTTTGACGGTGTACTTACAGGAGTCTGGCCGTAGAGTTGTCCTGCGGGAAGAGAAGGAACCAGAATCATCAGGACAGCCGACAGGGCAAAACAGGATCCGGAGATCAGAATGAGCCAGGGTGCTTCAAGATGGAAGAGAAGGATTCCTGCCGTGAGTGGACCTAACAGATAACCTCCCTGACCGAATATCAGAATCCATCCGTTGGCTTTCTTGATCCCGTCTGCAGGTACAAGGGAAGGGAGCATGGCACCGAAAGCCGGAATAAAGAAAGAGGACAAAACGGCTGTTAGGACGACGATGGAAAGGATCGAAGTTCTGGATATTGGCTCCAAAAGAGAAATAAGAGGGATCAGCGCGTATGTGGCCCCTTTAAAGAGATTGACCCCCGCCAGCAAGGGGGGGGCCGGAAACCGGTCCGCAAGATAACCGGCCGGAAGGATGATGAAAAAGGGGATCAGAGTCTGAAGAAGACCGATTGTCGCAACCAGTCCGATATGATTATGGGAAGAACGGAAGGCAATCCATGTGAGGGAGGTCTGTGTCATTCCCTCGCTGAACTGGGAGAGTGTGTAAGCCGCCAGGAGCATTCGGAAACGGTTATTGCGAAGTATCCGTTCCCATTTCAGCCGGTAGGGAAAAGGGCCGGTTCCCGGACCATTTGACAAAGGGCGCCAATCTCCATAGATGCATCACTGAGACAAAAAACAGATTCTCTTCAGGATGTGATTCCCATTTGAGTGCACTCGGAAACAAGGTTTGGAACTGCACGATGGCGATTTCCATCCTAACATGAAGAGGAGACTGTTTTGATTTTTGGAATCTTTGTTTAAACTACAGGTTCAGTTATATACATTACATCCAGAGGGAAGGGGTCCGATCATGCGTTATCTTGTTACCGGAGGGGCCGGTTTTGTAGGTTCCAACATCGTCTTGCGGTTGGAAAAAGACCGTCATGATGTGACCGTCATTGACGATATGTCTTCCGGAACCTTTAAGAATCTTGTCTCCTTCAGGGGAGATTTCCATTGCGGCGACATCGCCTCGATGGATCTCGTCAGTCTGTTCCACAACCGCCCTCCATTTGATGCGATTATCCATGAAGCGTCCATCACGGATACAACCGTCTCCGACCAGCGCCAGATGATCTGGAGGAATGTCGAAGGGTTCCGAAATATTCTCTCTTATGCTGCCCGTTATTCCTGCCGGATTGTATATGCGTCTTCCGCTGCAGTTTACGGAAACAATGCGAGTCCCCAGAGTGAAGACCAGTCCCCGAACCCTCTGAATGTGTATGGATTTTCAAAGATGATTATGGACAACATGGCCCGCAAGGCTGCCCGGGAGTTTTCCCGTCCGGTGATCGGACTTCGCTATTTTAATGTTTTTGGACCCGGGGAAGGGCACAAGGGAAAATTTGCCAGCATGATCTATCAGCTCTACCTGCAAATGCGAGAAGGGAAAAATCCCAGAATTTTCAAATGGGGTGAACAGGGCAGGGACCATGTCTATGTGAAAGATGTGGTTGAGGCAAATATTCTTGCGCTATCTGCGGAATCTTCCGGAATTGTGAACGTGGGGACTGGTGTCGAAACATCCTTTAACGATATCGTCGAAACGCTGAATCGCGCGCTCAAGCTTCAGATGACGCCAGACTACTTTGACAACCCGTATGACTTTTATCAGAACCATACGCGGGCATCAATCGACGGAGCTCGTGTTCTGCTTGGCTATGTCCCGAGATTCACTGTTTCGGAGGGGATTATGGACTATGTCCAGTATCTTGAGCTGTAACATTTGCCGGAAATGGACCGTTAGCAAGATCATCCTTGCACTGACAGTTATAGGAGGAGTGATCCTTTTTTCAGACAGGGTTCCTGCCTTGCGGGCACAGACGCTGCTTGCAGCAGGGGAGGGAACGGTTGATGATACCGGAGAGATCGTTCACGATATTCGCTCTAAGAAATCCCAGAATGAAGAATCTCTCAACAACCTTGCCCTCAAATATGGACTTGTCCAGAATCGCTCCGTCAATGCTTCCTTAAAAAATATCAGCCTTCGACTGAGTCCTTATTTCGATCATCCGGAGTTCCGTTTGCGGGTCGTTATTCTTGACCGCGATAAGGTCATGGCCTATTTGTTAAACAGCCAGACGCTTGTCCTGACCCGGGGAATGGTGTATTCCGGTCTCTTGGAAAATACGGACCAG
>JAMCWZ010000120.1:0-375 GCA_023480765.1 Nitrospirota bacterium | reverse complement strand
GGCTTATCTTCTTGCGGAAAAGCTTTTTGGCCGGCTGGCGGAAGAAGAAAAGGGGATTCTTTCTCCGACAGAAACGAGTGTCGACAATCCCCACAAGAAGCCTGTCATGAAACCAATCCTTTATGCAGCCCTGGCGATGGTTCAGGCAGGATATCATTATCAGGGAATTATTGACGCTGTCACCCTTCTCGGAAAAGCCCGCAAGGATCCGGTTCTCCAATCGATGGGAGGCTATCTTCTGTCAAAAAAAAGGAAGATTCTCCGGGGGGCGGCTTTTTATTTTGAAGGGCAGACTGCTGTTCTGGTTCATCACAACATGACAGCGATTTACGACTTGTCCCGCTTTCTTTCGATCTTTCCACTCTCCTGGGGGTC
>JAMCWZ010000028.1 GCA_023480765.1 Nitrospirota bacterium | reverse complement strand
GGCAGCAAGGCGGGATGGTGTGGGAATGAACGCAAGGAGGAGTCCATGGCGGACGATGAGGACATCGAAGACGGCGAAGGCGAAGAGGCGAAGCCCCCCCGGAACATCAAGAAGCTGGTTCTGGCCGGAGTGGCGGTTCTGGCCCTTTTGGGAGGAGTGGCCTTCTTCTTCCTGAAGCATGGCCACAAAAACGACAGCCAGGTGGCGATGACGCCGAAAGAGATGGAAAAGATGATCAAGTCCCATCCGATCATCGACCTCAAACCTTTCGTCGTCAACCTCAACACGCAGTCGTCGGAAAATTCCCGTTACCTGAAAGTCCGGATCGCTTTCAAGCTGGACAACCCCCAGGTGGCCAAGGAAGTGGATTACCGGATGCCGGAAATCCAGAACATCATCCTGATCCTTCTGGGATCGGAAACGGCGGACGATCTCGGGACGACGGGCGGGAAGCTCGCGCTCCGGAACCAGATCCGCCACCGGGTGAACTCCATCCTGACGCTGGGACGGGTCAGTTCGGTCTATTTTACGGAATTCGTGATTCAGTAAGACGACGGAAATTTCCGGAGTCGATCGGGAGGGCCGATATGGCAGAGGAACCGCTGGACGAAGAGGCGCTGGCCGCAGCGTGGGAAGCCGACCTGGCCAAGCAGGACAAGGGGGAGGAGCGGGAGGCGAAAACCGATCCGGAAAAAACTTCGGAACCTCCGGAATCCATCGATTTCCTTCTGGACGTTCCGCTGACCGTGAGCGTTCGCGTGGGAACCGCCCGCATGCTCATCAAGGATCTTCTTCAGCTGGGACAGGGTTCGGTGGTCGAGCTGGACAAGCTGGCGGGAGAACCCATGGAGATCCTGATCAACGATAAACTGGTCGCGCGCGGCGAAGTGGTCATGGTCAACGACAAGTACGGGGTTCGCCTGACGGATATCGTCAGTCCCATTGAACGGATCAAGAGCCTCTAAATACCTTTTTTTCATCGTTCGGGGAGGGTTCAATGGATCGTCTTGTATCGGGGCATCATCCGTCCCTTTTGTGGATGGGAGGGAGACTGGTCCTGTCCTTGATGGTTGTTCTGGCCCTGTTTCTGGGAGCCGTCTGGGTCGTTCGCCAGCTCCAGCGAAAAACCCGGACAATCCGGGCGGCATCCCGGGAAGAAATCCGGATCCTCCAGACGGTCGTTGTCGCCCCGAAGTCGACGGTATCAGTCGTGAAGGTGGGGGAAGAGTCGTTTCTCCTGGGGGTCACTCCCCAGACGATCTCTCTTTTGGCCCGTCTGGGAGAACCAGGCGGGCGGGAAATCCCGTCTCTGGAAAAACCGGAAAAATCCCGCGAACCGGCCCGGCCGGCACAGGCCGGGAATATTCCCGACCGGAGCGAATCGAAGGGCGATCCCGGACGGGATGGAGCCGCCCGGAAAGACGACCGTTTCGAGTCCGTCGTGGAAGAGGCCCTTTCCCGCATTCGTCGCACGCAGGCGGTCCGGGAAGGGGACGGGGGACGGCGTTGGAGCGTCTGAGACGTCTGGGGGCCACCTTCGCGTTCCTGACGGTTTTGGCGGCTGTCGTCGTCTTTCTCCCGGTATCCGTCGCTCGCGCGGCGGACCTTCGCGAGTCTCCCGTCGCGCCGCTTCCGGACATCCATCTGTCTTTCGGATCGGGGACTCCGGCCCCCAGCCAGGTGGCCGTCACCGTCGAACTGCTGCTTCTCTTGACCGTCCTGTCCCTGGCGCCCGCCATTCTCGTCATGATGACTTCCTTCACGCGGATCGTCGTCGTTCTGTCCTTTCTCCGACAGGCTATGGGAACGGCCCAGGTGCCTCCCAACCAGGTGCTGGTCGGCCTGTCCCTGTTCCTGACGTTTTTTGTCATGGCCCCGGTCTGGAAGACCATGGACGAGACCGCGATCACGCCTTATCTGGACAAAAAGATCGCACCGGACATCGCGGTCGACAGGGCCATGAAGCCTGTCCGTGCCTTCATGCTCCGCCAGGTACGCCAGAAAGACCTCGCGCTGTTCGTCCGAATCGCCCATCTTTCCCGGACACCGTCTGCGCCAAAGGACATCCCGACCTATGTCCTGATCCCGGCGTTTGTCGTCAGCGAGTTGTCGACGGCCTTCGAGATGGGGTTTCTGATCTATCTGCCTTTTCTGATTCTGGACATGGTGGTGTCGTCGGTCCTCATGTCCATGGGAATGATGATGCTTCCGCCGACCGTTGTTTCCCTGCCGTTCAAGATCCTCCTGTTTGTCCTAGTGGACGGCTGGTCCCTGGTGGTGGGATCTCTGGTCCGAAGTTTTCACTGACGGGAAAAGGACGGATGACGGCTCCGGGTTCGCCGGTCCGGGGCGGGAGATTTCGGCATGCTCCTTGCTTTATAGGGTCGGAGCAATGTTCCCCAACCGGACAATTTCGGGAAGGAGTCGGAGACATGAATGTCCAGACCGCGATCGACCTGACGCACAACGCGTTGATGATGGCTCTGATCCTGACGCTCCCCGTTCTTCTGGTCAGCCTCGTCATCGGTGTTCTGGTCAGCCTTTTTCAGGCGGTCACTCAGATCAACGAGACGACCCTGTCGTTTCTCCCCAAGGTGGCGGGTGTCGTCGGCGTCCTTCTGGTATTGATGCCGTGGATGGTCCGTCAACTCATTGACTATACGGCGAATTTGTTTCGGGAATTGCCCGGAGTCGTCGGGTGAACCTGTTTTCCGTCAAAACCGACACCGTCCTTTTGTATGTCTGGGTGCTGGCAAGGGTCTCCGGTCTGGTGGTCAGCATGCCCGTTCTCTCGGGAAAGGCGGTTCCTGTCCGGATCAAGGGGCTGATCGCGGTGGCGCTTGCCTTTTTGATCGAACCGGTGGTGCTGGACCATTTTGTTCCTCCCCGTCTTTTTTCCGCCTGGCTGGGATCCCTGGTCACCGAATTTTTTGTGGGGGTCGCCCTCGGTTTTTCCGCCTATCTGGTGTTTGCCGCCGTTTCGTTCGCCGGGGAGCTCGCCGGAGTCCAGGTCGGATTTGGTCTGGTCGATGTGATCAATCCGCTGGGACTGGCGGAGGTTCCTTTGCTCGGGACGTTCCAGAACTCGGTCGCGTTTCTGGTGTTTCTCGCGTCGGGAACGCACGAGGCCCTGATCTGGGCCCTGGGACGCTCCTATGCGGTTGTCGCTCCGGGAGAAGGTCGCTTCCGTTCCGTGTTTTACGAAGGTTACCTGGGAGTGTTCGCCCATTTCATGGTGCTCGGATTCACTCTCGCCGCCCCCTTTCTGGTGGGGGGGATCGTCCTGAATCTGGCCATGGGATTCCTTTCGCGCATGATGCCCCAGATGAATCTGATTTCCGTGGGTTTTCCGGTCCTTGTCCTGGGTGGGCTGGGCCTTTTGATCCTGTCGTTGCCGTTTCTGGGATCCGTTCTGGAGGAGTCGTTTTTCCGGATGGAAGACACCCTCGGCGGCATTCTGAGGCT
>JAMCWZ010000084.1:350-3480 GCA_023480765.1 Nitrospirota bacterium | reverse complement strand
GAACCACTATATCCTGGTCGGGACAGGGGGCCTGGCGGCAAATGTTTTTGCCGAGCTGAATGACCGGAATCTCCCGGTCACCCTGATCGTGAACCGTCGGATAGAAGAGCCTCCCTGGAATGCCGTCGATCAGGTCGTCGGGGATCCGGCGGACACGCAGGTTCTGAAGGAGGCGGGCATCCTGGATGCCCGGGCTCTTCTCTCCCTTCTCGAAAACGACGGGGAAAACGCGTTCGTTGTCCTGGCCGCCCGGGCGTCCGGAACGGAGGCGAAAACGGTTGTGTCGGTCCGGGACCGCGTCAATCTGGCGCGGATCCGCACCGTTCGTCCGGACATGATTCTGGCGATGGATGTCATTGGCGCCCAGATTCTGGGGATGGCCCTGTCGGGAGAGCCGGTCGACGGAGACCAGCTTCTGAAAAAAGTGCTCTTCGCCGGGGACGATGATCCGGAAAAAATCACGGAGGGGAGCTGAAACTCGATCAGGAGAGAGACTCTTGCGGGAGTGTCCCGGAGCCCCAGGCCTGCAGCGCTCTTTTTCGGGACAGACCGAGATCGACGATCGGGTTCCGGTAGGGGGACTGTTCTCCGATCCCGGCGCTGTCCAGAAGAGCGGCCGGGGCTGTCCAGGGGCAATGGATATAGCGCGGGGAGAGCCCGTGAAGTTCCGGCAGGTATGTTTTGACGTAACGCCCTTCGGGGTCGAATTTTTCCCCTTGCAGGACCGGATTGAAGATCCGGAACCAGGGCGCCGCGTCCGCCCCATAACCGGAGATCCATTGCCATGATGCGGCATTGTTGGCCGGATCGTGGTCGACCAGATTGTCGGCAAACCACTCTCTCCCTTTTCTCCAGTCAATCAGAAGGTTCTTCACGAGAAAGCTCGCGGCGACCATCCGGACCCGGTTGGGGAGAAATCCCAGGCGCCGGAGCTGACGCATCCCGGCATCAACCAGAGGAATGCCCGTTCGTCCTTTTTGCCAGGCCAACAGTGAAAACGGGTCCTCTCTCCATCGGATTTCCGGACGCTCTTTGTGGAGGCGTTCGGAGGCAAGATCCGGGTGGTGCCACATCAGATGGGCCGAAAACTCCCTCCAGCCGAGCTCGCTCAGAAATTTTTCACGGTCCTTGTCCGGCGCCGTGGACTCTTTGATCGCCCACCAGACGGAACGAATGCTGATTTCCCCGTTTGCGAGATGAGGCGAAAGAAGCGAGGAGGTGTCTTCCTCCAGAAAGTCCCTCCGTACTCTATAGTTCTCCAGGCGCTTTTCGAGGAACGCGTGCAGCCGTCTCCAGGCCCCTTCTTCCCCGGGATCCCAGAAACCCCGCATTTCCGTCGCCCAGTCCGGATTTTCCGGTTCCCACCCCCAATCGTCCGGGGTTTCCGTTCGGGGAAAAGGGATGCCGTCCAGACGGTCCGGCGCCGGAAGCGGCAAGGGAGGGGGAAGGTGCGATTGGGCTCTTTGCCAGAACGGTGTGAAAACTTTCCAGGGCGACCTTCGCCCGGCCGGGAGATCGGCGGGAGAGATCAGATAGTCGGCGGGAAAAAGGTGAAGCTCCACCGGTTTTCCGGACAGGGCGCCCTGAAGACGGGATTGTGTCCGTCGGCCGTCGGGATCGATGGCTTCCATGGCAAGGATTTTATCGGCTTTCAGGCGTGTCGCGAGATCCGGGAGGAGGGTGGCCGGATCCCCCCGGAGAAAGAGGAGCGGAGCCCCCCGCCGGGAAAGGGAATGATCAAGACGTCTGAGACTTCTTGCCTGCCACCATTGGCGCGCGCCTTCCGGAGGCTGTTTGCCGGGGTGTTCCCCGACGAACACCGGCAAGAGCGGACCCCGTTCGGCCGCTTCCCGGAGTGGCGGGTTGTCCAAAAGGCGAAGGTTGTTTCTGAACCAGACGATCGAGGAAATGTGGGCCTCCGTTTTCGTAGGGTGCTTCAGGGAATACGGAAACGATTGTCTCCAAAATCGAAGCGTTCGTCCATCTCTCTGGAAGAGGCGGGAATGGAGATCCTCTTTTCGGGAACGGACGGATGAAAGGGGGAGGATACGGCGATTCTGAAACATCTGCTGAAACATCCGATGTCAAAACCGATCGGGGAAACGAAGTCGAATCCTGGCGGAGAAGATTCAGAAAACGCCCATCACGAGGATGATCGCGGATTTTGGAGATGGTTCTCTTTTCTTGCTGCCATTCTTCCGCAAGAGAGCACATCTTCCCCTGTTTCCTGATCGAGACGGCCTGTTTCAAAAATCAAGCAGTGTGACCGGAAAAAACCGGATTTCAGGAGAAAAAACAGGATATTTTGACCAAAATACCCTATTGATGGACCCTGGCACGAGGTTTGCGGTCCCGGGAGATGTTCCCGACACCCGGTTTTCGGGTGTGCCCATGACCGACTTTTCAAAAGGAGTATGTCCCATGGCCCACAAAACCTCATCCCGTCTTTTCCGGTCTTTTCCTGTCTGGGTCCAACCGGTTCGCGTGACCGTTTGCGCGGTGGTTCTTGCCGCTGCAGTGGGATTGTCTCATCTGGCCTGGGCCCAGTCTCCTCCGGACACCCTGCCTCCCTCCACTCCCCTGTCCTCGCCTTCTCCCCTGAATGCGACCCCCGGCGGACAGATCATGGCCATGCAAAACGCGGCGATGCAGAATGCCGCCCAGAATCCGGCGGACCCGTTTTCGGGAAACGTGCCCAAATCGACGAGCCTGTCGGCCAACTTTGCCTGGGCGGACACCTTTGATGCCAGCGCCTTAAACGGCGGCTATGGAGGCGGGGTGACCGTGACCCGATGGATCACCGCCAACAGCGGCCTCAACATGAACGTCGAGATCCTGTCGTTCGGTCTGGGGCAGCTGAACAACACGGCAAGAACTCTCGGCGTTCCAGACCAGGCCGGGACTCCCATCATTCCGATCACCCTGGGATACGTGTACGATTTCATGGGCGGGCGTTCCTGGATCAATCCCCAGATCTTCGCCGACGGCGGTCTGGCCGTGACGCTGAACGGGGAAACCCTGCCGCTGGTGGCAGATGCGGGGGTGGGGGTGGTGGCGCCTCTCGGAAAATTCACCGACGCGCTTTCCGGGATCAATCTCTTTGCCCTGGTGGACAGCGACTCCTACTATG
>JAMCWZ010000084.1:0-287 GCA_023480765.1 Nitrospirota bacterium | reverse complement strand
TTGCCAACATCCGGTGGGCCTTCATCTCGAATATCGGGGGGCTGGCCGACACGGCGGTCGGAGCTAGTAGCCTGGGAAGTGGGCATGTCGGTGCGAACGGGGCGGCCCTGAACTACATGCCCGTCGAGTTCGGCGCGACGTTCGTGTTCTGATCCTCTTTGCATGGGTAGTGGAAAAAGGGCCTTCGGGCCCTTTTTTATGGGAAGCCGCCGTGTGAGGGGTGCGATGTGCGGTCGATGACGGTGGCCGTCTGTCCGGCGACAAGAAGAACGCCGGGGGGGAACCGG
>JAMCWZ010000101.1 GCA_023480765.1 Nitrospirota bacterium | reverse complement strand
CATTTTTTTGAACAAGTGGAATTCACCATGGGATCAGTTCGTTCCCGCTCACACAGGCCGTGTGGGAAATTCTGGGGGGTGAATATTTCGCAGCGTCGGAGGGGTCGAAAAGCTACTCCCACCTGTATTTGATTCAAACTTACGGCGGCGGGAACGAACTGATCCCATGGTGAATTCCACTTGTTCAAAAAAATGCACAAGGACTTTTTTGTTGAAATTATGAAACTAGTTTCGTATAATAGAACCGTCAACCAGGCTCAAACCAACCAAGGAGAATCAAATGGTTCAAATCTATTCGAGTGCTTGCCATTGTAACTGCTTCCGCTTCTCTTCTTTCTCTGGGTGCCTGTGCCGGCATGTATGTTTCTGACGGAAATACCAGCCTGGACAACAAAACCGCTGTCAAAAAGGCAACGACAGTCGGAGAAACAAGAGACCAGGTGATTGCACTTTTGGGGGATCCGGATTCGACCGAAGACGGAGGAAAGGTACTGATCTACCGCCGCAGAGTCAATTCCAATTCAGGTATGAGTCTGAAACTGCCTCTGAATTTGATCGGATCTTTCAAGTATTGATCTTTGGGTCTGAGTTTTTCAGCAAGAAGGTCATCAGGCCCGTTTTCTGCTTCTGTCGTCCAGGGATTGAAACAGGATCTCCCTGGCGTTGTTCAGTTGTTCGGCCGCTTCGTTGTCGCTCTGTGCGAGGGCCATTTTTTCCAGCTGTTCCAGGGTGACTCCGGGCTTCAGGTACTGCCCGGGTCGGGACAGGGATTTGAACTTCTCGTAGGGTGTCTTGATGTTCCTGTATGGATAGCTCTTTTTCTCTCTTCCCCTGGCATCGGTCGTCGTTTCGGAAAAGAAGCAGGGGCGGTGAAAGTTGACATAGGGGTTGAGGTAGTCCCGGCAGAAGGAATTGACCTCCTGGGCAAAGGTCTGGGGAATATGGACATACCCCAGATGTTTTCGAACGACTGACGCATTCTTCGATTCCGCCAGGGCATTGTCGTTGGTGTGCCGGGGTCTCGACTTGGTGAGTTCGATCCGGAGCTTTTCCAGGAGCCGGGCGACGGTGTAGTTGATGTACTCGGACCCATTGTCGGCATGGATCCCCAGAATGACGAACGGGAAGGCCTCCAGGATCTCTTCCAGCACGGGGATCAGATACGCCTCGCTGATCTTCTCGCAGGTGGCCACCACCTGAAACTGGGTGACGCAGTCGACTGCATTGATGTGGTAGACCCCTTTCTGGCCGTCCTGGTCCCCCTGGTGCACACTGTCGATGCGGAGGTACCCGGGAGATCCTTCCGGACGGGGAGGACGACGTTCCCCGATCGGGGCATTGGTAGACCGGGTTTTGGTCCAGTGCCGGCGTTTTTTTTGGTATTCCGCTCCCCCTCTCAGGTTGTACAGGTGGGAGACGGAGATACGGGACAGCCTTTCGTACCGGCTGTCCCCATAAAGTTCAAAAGCCCGTTCCAGGAGCTTCTTGGTGGCGGGTCCGGAAAGGGTGCCATGACGTTCGTCGGTCTCTGCCAGCAGGACCACATCCCGGGAGTCGAAGACCTTCCGGAATCCCTTGGAGGGAGCGCGGTACCGGAGCGTCACGGTTCCTGTTTCCCGGAACCGCTGAACGTGACGCGTCACCTGTTGCCGGGACAGGCCGGTCATCTGCTGGACATACCGGAGCACGATGCCCTTCTCCTTGCGCCCCAGACGCTCGTACCCGAAGCGCCCGAGGGTCCGCTCAATGAACAGATACCGGTCTTTTTCCAGTACCTGGAACTCCACATCCCGTGTCCCTTCCAGAAACTCTTTCACTTGCGTCAGCGTTTTGAGCTTCGCGTCGTTCATATCGATCACCATGCCTCTTATCATGATCGATCCGCATTCTTTCAGACGCATTCCTCATTGGAATCACGATGCCCTCTTCAGACTCATACCATTTTGGAAGAGACTCGCAGGACATTGAATCATGGCATCGGTGGTATGCTGGCCGGTTCGCACAAGACAAAAGTTCTCAAGATTAAGCTGGGGGAGAATGGAAAGGTTGTGAGTTCTTCTGAGGATATACTCAAGGCCGGAAATCTCGTCCAACGGGCACAATAAGTCCGATAAAGAAACTGATTACAGTATACGGCTTGCGGACACTCGACGATCCGCAAGCCGGAGGGAGAGATGGAGAAGAAAAGGAGGGGACGGCCTCCGAAAGGAGAGCGTCCATTGACACCCGCAGAACGAATGAGAGCGTCGAGAGCCCGGAAAACGGTTCACGCGGAAGGTCTTTCCGGAAAAGGGATTGGGGTGACATTAAACGGCCAGGCGGCCTGGGCACTAGCCGATCTTCAAAAGATATTCCAAAACAAGTTGCAGAAGGAGATCATCGAAGACGCCCTGATCGCCTGGATGCTGGTCCAGAATCCGGACTGGGCGGGGAAGGATTACATGGAGACGCGCGAAGAGTAATTACGGCTTTCGGTGATGGAAATTTGAATACAGGAGAATTCCCCCCAGCATGGCAGCAAGAGCCATCCCGACGATAATAATCGAATAACCTGGATCGATATTCACGGACGACCTCCTTTTTCCAGAAACAGAATGCCTAATACAAGTAACACCGCTGCTGTGAGTATACCACCTGTGGTAATCTGCCAGTCAAATTGGTGGGTTACAATCGGTTGAGCGATCGTCGTTACGAACACGGCCAAGACACCATTTAACGAAAGTTTTCCAAGCTCGGTATAAGTTTCAGATTTCACTTCAACAACTCCGGCAGGTCCTTGTACATCCTAACCATGAGCACTTCATCGGCTGAATATAGCCCAGGAATAGCGGCGATTGGCTCAGCCCCAAGAGAATGCTCATAAAGCTTTTGAGCAGGATTGTCGCTCCTGGTCGATATCAAAACGGCTTTCAGGCAGGATCCGCGATCCGACAAACATTCTTTGACCATTTCAAGCGATTGCTCGATAAGAGATCGACCAATGCTCTTGCCTCGGGAGATTTCTTCAACTGCAATTTGTTCCAATTCAAGGACTACCTCTTTTCTGAACCCGCTCTTTTCCGTCCAAACTGCGTAACCAAGAATTTTTCCATCGCTATCGGCTACAAAAATTCGGGAACGAGGGTAGGACCTGGAAAGGCTTTTTATCCAATCCTTCGAAAAACATTGACGTGGAAAGGAGTGGGCGTGAATTTCTGCGACGAAAAGAAGATCGTTTTCTCCGAATGGACGAATTCTCATTTCAACAACTCTGCAAGATCCTCCGCTTTCAGGTGAGTATACCTTCTAAGCATCTGCAAGGTTTTATGTCCCGTGATGGCGGCGACCTGCATGGGATTCAATCCCTTCTCAAAGAATCGGCTGGTGGCTTCATGGCGGAGATCATGGAAGGTCAGATCGGAAAGGAAGGACGGGTCCGGCTTTTCTCCTTTTCCGGCGCATTCTTTCACATAGATGGTTCGGGCGCGAGAGACGGCGCGGCGAAAGGCAACT
>JAMCWZ010000020.1 GCA_023480765.1 Nitrospirota bacterium | reverse complement strand
TCTGGCGGTAGCCGGCCAGATCGTCCTGAACCAGTCCTTTGGCCATCATTTTTTCATTCTGCGCCCAGACGCCGGAAAGAAGGACGAGAAGGCGACCGTATCCGCGCAGGGGGAGGCTGCGGACGGATTCACCCAGAAGACGCACATAGCGCGTCTGGTTCAGGGGCTGGGAGATGGGAAGCACCGGGATGTTGCCGTCCGGATTGAGGAAAAAGAGGGGGACGGCTGATCCATGGTCGATGCCATGAACGCCGGAAGAAACCGGAATCTGTCGCGAACGGAGGCATTTCATGAGAAGGGAGGCCAGTGCGGGTTCTCCGGGGGGATCAAAGCGCAGCGTCACGCCGAATCCGGCATAGTCTTCGGAGGATTCCAGTTCCGGGCGGTCGTCGACCAGAAGGATATTCTTCGTCTGCCAGCCCGGAGAAAAGGACAAAATGGCATGAATGGGAACGGGAGGGGAGGTCAGCCACTGATAAAGGTGCTGGTAGGCCGTGAGGAGGGACCGCGCGTGTCCGCGCCGATAGGACTCGAGCAAATCCGGTGTATGGGGGGCAACGATGGCAACCAGTTCCAAGGAAAATCCTCCGGGTGGCGGTTGGAGTTCAGGCCGAAGTGTGTCGGCCGGTTCAAAAGGAAGAAGAAGCCGGCTGGGGGGTTCTTTCGATGTGGGTTTCCGGCCCAAGATCCAGGAAGGGGCCCCGCCGGACAAGCTTTTCGAGAGGACCGATCCGGACAGCGTCCCCCCGGGACAGCTCCAGGAAAAGATGATTCTTCTCGGATGCATGGCGAAGGAGAAGACGGATGCGATGACGGAACTCTCCGTCGCAGAAAATCCCCCAGACCATGCCCCGCTCTTTCCGGATTTCCGAAACCAGTCGAAGGGACGGAAAATCGTTTGAAGGGTGTTCCGCCGGGAGACGACTGCCTTTTTGCGCGATGAGGTAGGTCATCTTCAGGGAGTCCCGGATATGGCCGATCATCCGGGCTGTCCGGAGGATCTCCGGAGGAAAGGAAAAGGGGCGGTCCTCATGGCACCAGTCGCGCTCCTCCCGAAGGGCGGGACACGGGGCATTTTTTCCGTTGGGGCAGGGGGCGAGTATTTGAAATGCATCGGAGAAAGTTTTCAGAAGATGGTCCCGGATTTCGAGAAGTCTCCGGGAGGAGATCCGGTCGGCCGGTTCGGCAAGGATCAGGAGCCCCCCTTCAGAGAGGTGATCGAATCCGGCTTCCAGGGCGACATCAAAACCGCTTTTTTCGTCTGTCTGTTCCGCCAGGACATTGGCTTCCAGAAGAAGATCGAAAGGCTCTTCCATCCGCGGGACCCGGGGCAGATGCAACACCTCTGTCCGGACAACCCCTCTGTTCCCGAGCAGGGCCCCGACGATTTTCTCCGCCAGCGTGAGCGCTTCCCTGGAGCGGTCCAGCAGGCGGATTTCCAGGCGCCTGTTTTCGGGGAGCATCGGCAAAAGAGACGTGAGGACCCCTTCGGCAAAACCCCCTGTGCCGGTTCCCCAGTCCATCATCCGAAGTGTTTGACGGCTCAGAAGAATGTTCAAAAGGAAGGGGTCGGCCCGACCGAAGGCTTCCTCTCCCAGTTGAATTCCCTTTGCAGAGGTCAGGGGATGGTAGTAGGATAAGTAGGAAGAGAGGGTCTCCGGCCGATCCATGTACTCCGGGTCCGGCCGGTGATGGATGAATCCCCGGAAGAGTGCCTGCAGGGAAGCTTCCGGGGCGCCCCCCGGTTTTCCCGGAACGGTCGGAAGGGAAATGTTCTTCGCGGGACGGCGGGTCATCGGGTCTCCTTGGGAAGAGGGTCGATTCCGGGACAGAAGAGGGTGTTCGTGGACCTCTGGACAGACGTCCTCGGAAGTCAACAGGATAAGGGTTTATTCTAAGGGAACCGAGGCTCCTTCCTCAATCCATCAAAGCAAAGCCGGAGAACCTTTTTGGGAGAGGGGTGGAGTCTTGAAAAACAATGCGGTAAGCGGGGGGGAGAAGCCGTTCAGAGGGCGAAAAATCAATCGTTCCGGGGGAGAAAGATTTGTCTTGACAACCCTTGGGGCTATTGATAGCATTGCTCCGTTCGCCTCCCACTGACAGATTGGCTTTGGTTCGGATTTTCCGGGTAGCTTCCGGAAAATTTCTCAATCTGTTGGGTTTTGCGAAAAGATGCTCCGGTCAGGAATAAAGACGACTATAAGGATTTATCGGTACCGATATGGTTTTCTCCCCGATGTTTTTTCGGGGAGGTCGCTGTCGTCCGGGGCTCTCTCCCGGATGATAAGGCCCGATCCACTGCATCGCATCCTGGGCGCTTAGCTGGAGCCTCCAGGATGACGGTGTCGGGAAGGGGCAAGATACAACCGGTAGTCAATGAAAGGGGAGTATCTATGTTGAAGAAGACGATCCCGGACGGGACTGCGTCTAAAACCATGTTTTTCTCGTCAATCCTCTGGTTGGCGATTGGTACGACACTGGGGTTTGTGACCTCGCTGAAGCTCGCTTACCCCGACATTCTGGCCGGAACGCCCTATCTGAATTTCGGACACATCCGGCCTGTTCATGTGATGACGGTGGCTTTCATGTGGATCTCCATGGCGTTCGGTGCAGCCGTGCTCTACATGACGCCGCTTCTCTGCGGTACGAAGCTCTGGAGTGAGAAGCTCGGGGTGTTCAACGCCTGGATGTGGAACCTCGGCGGTTTCGTCGCCGATGTCTCCCTGGACCTCGGGTTCGAGTCCGGTCGTGAGTATTCCGACTTCATCTGGCCGGTGGACGTGTATGTTCTGTCCTTCATCCTGGCTCCTCTTGCCCTGAACCTCTACATGACGGTTCTGAACCGGAAGGTGAAGGGAATCTACCCGACACTCTGGTTCTTCATGGGTTGCCTGCTCTATCTTCCGACAACCTTTTCTCTTTCCCAGTCCGTTGAAGTTTTCCACGTGACCGGTCTGAACGAGGCTCTCCTGACCTGGTGGTCGGGACACAACCTCTTTGGTCTCTGGATTACGCCGATGTCCATGGCCGTGGCCTACTACATGATTCCCAAACTCACCGGGAACCCTCTGTACAGCCACAAGCTTGCGCATCTCAACTTCTGGTCCAATTTCGCGTTCTACTCCACGCCGGGAGCCCATCACCTCATGGGGGCGCCAATTCCCGAGTGGCTCAAGTCCTTCGCTTCCGTGTCCGGCGTGCTGATCCTGGTGCCGTCCATGGCCTTCCTTGCGAATGCCCTGTTGACGATGTACGGGAAATGGCGTCTGTTTGTGGAAGTGCCTCCGCTTCGCTGGGTGGCCACGGGAACCCTGTTTGCCATTCCCCTGAACTTCCAGGGCGGTTTCCAGCAGACCCGCGCCATCAACTGGTATATCCACGGAACACACTGGGTGGTGGCCCATGCCCATCTGGGTATTCTCGGCTTCTCCACCTTCGTGGAAATCGGTGGAACGTATTACGGTATTGAGCGGCTTCTCCGGAAGAAGTTCAACCCGACACTGGAACTGTGGCATTACTGG
>JAMCWZ010000035.1 GCA_023480765.1 Nitrospirota bacterium | reverse complement strand
GGTCTCATGTGCGAGTTGATCGAAGGACACATCCGCGAGCATGTCCAGGCCGGGCATGAGGTATCGGCCCGGGACAGGGAGCAGGCTGTCGAGGATGTGGTCGAGGTCATCAAGCGCTATCTCAAATAACCGGTGGGGCAAACAGATGCCCCGTTCCAGTCGGGCGACGGGCCGTTCTCCTGTTTTTTCAGGGGTGCGGGAACCGCCCTTTTGATGAAGGAGATGTCAGTGGACGATGGATCGTGTCCGGGTGCGGACGAAAGAGAGGGAGGTGAAGTGCGGGCCACATAAAAGCTGGACAAGAGCCAGACGAGAGATGTTCGGATCGGACTTTTCCTCCCCGCGTTTTTCCTTCTTCGCCTTTTTCTTCCGCACCCTTCCTTGAAAGATGAAAGATTCATTCACGAGCACGTCTTGATCAGGTTGATCAGGAAAAGATCTTCCGGATTACCGGGAGAAGACTGTTTTGCCGGATCTCCGTTTCACAAGGGGTTCCCTGCTGTCTCCTTGTGCGTGTGTCCGGCGAAGGGAGGAAGAAAAATGCGAAGCAACTGGAAAAAGGTCAAAGAGGTCTGTTTTCGTTTTCTGGGTTTTCTGGAAACAGTGTCCGGGTTCCTCTCCTCACCCGGAGAGCGGTGGAGGCTGATTCCCTGAGAGCTTGACAAACGACGGTCGATGAGGAAAAAATACACTTATTGAGACAAAGTTTCATTTAACGGGAAGAGTGGAGACGGGCGGTCCTCCGGATCCTGAAGATCCGAAAGACCCTCTTCTCCGATTCCCTGTTGCGACCCTGCTCGGACAAGGACGAACGATGATGAGAAAGAGACAGAAGTTCATACCGGTTTTGATGATCTGGAGTGCCATGGCACTTCTTTTTTCCGGATGTGCGGAGATGACGGAACCCGATGTCCGGGCCTACATCCACGAAAAGCATGCCTATGCCGAAATCCGCCAGGGTCAGCTGGACAAGGCGGAAAAGGATTTGAAACAAGCTCTCCGCGACAATCCGCGGGAGCCTTCCATCCTGAACAACATGGCCTATATCGCGTTCCGGAAGGGACAGACCATGAAAGCCGTCGGCTATCTCGAACAGGCCCGGGTCCTCAAAACGGATGACAACGACGAGCCTTATATTTTGAATGAAGCCCGGATCCTGATCGCCCATCACGACTACCGCCGGGCCCTTTCCCTTCTTGCCCTGATCGAGCCCCGCCACAACTGGCCGTCGGGTTACCGGAAGCTCATGGCGGAAGCCCTGCTCCACAACGGCCAGTCCTCCCATGCCCTTGCTGTCCTTTTGGGGAAACACGAAACCGGAAGCGACACAGTGCAGCAGCCCTGAGGCGCATCGCCGACCCACGTCAAAACGCTTGAAAACGGTTGAAACTGGAGAAGAATATGAAAGACATGCGGAAAAAGGGGAGTGTTGCGTCCTGGTGCAGGGCAGGGATTCTGGGAGGGTGCCTCCTTCTGGAAGGGCTTGGTTTCTTCGGTTCGCAGGCCTGGGCCGATCCGGCGGCGATGAGCCCGTCGGGCGCGGGATCCCCGATGATGTTTCCTTTTACGAGCGGGCCTTTCTTTACCGGGACGGCGGAAGTGGAACCGATCGGATCCTGGTATCTGGAGCCTTTTGCTTATGACTTTATTACTCCCGGTATTTCCGCATCCTCCCTGTATATGCCGATGCGTCTGGCGGTCGGTCTCGGTCACAACGTGGAGTTCGATACCTTTCTGCCGCTGATCCAGAACTGGCAGGGGGTGGACCCCTCCCAGGGCATCGACCATTCTGCCAGTCATTTCGGCGTGGGAAACACCCACTTCGAGATCAAGTGGGAACTGACGAGCGATGCCGACGTCTATGAGCCTCTGGCGAGGCCGGCCATTGCGCTGACATTCGACTTCTGGGTGCCGTCCGGACAGTACCAGAACCTGAACCCCCAGGATTACGGGACCGACCAGCTGGGGAACGGCACATACAATGAAGGCGTATTCGTCCTGGTGCGAAAGCATGTGAAACCGTTCATGTTTTACCTCCAGGTAGGGGACATTATCGAGAACCCGTCCACGGTGGGGGCCGGGTACACCTTCAACAACGGGACCGGACAGCTGCCCCTGACGACGACCAACTTTCACATGGTGGACGGAAACCTGACCTACTACGCCGGGGCGTTCGAGCACGTCGTCAACACCGAATGGGGGGCGGGATATCTTCTCGAGTTCTACGGAGAAACCCAGAGCGGAACGAATCTTTTCTTCGGAGCGGCGAACGCCCCGTCCTGGTCCTTCTTCTGGCTGGCCCCCGAAGTCGAGCTGACCTGGCCGCATACGGAGAAGTTTGCGGCCACCTGGGGGGCCGGTGTGGCCCTGCCGGTCTATCAGTCCAATTATCCCCATACCTACACCCCCATGGGGACCGTCACGCTCTATTTCAACGGTCCTTTTGGCTACAGGGGGATGTAAGAACGATGCGGCGCGCGTTTCTCCGGGCCTCGAAGGCCCATGTCCGGTCCGGTTTTTTTCTGGTCAGTCTTCTGGCCCTGGTTTTGATCCAGGTGTTCCGTTTTTCCGGTCTCACCCCGGCCGCCGGAGAGGACGGACTCTCCCCGGCCACCTTCCCGCCCCTGACGTTTCTTCCCTCCTGGACCTTCTCCGGGGTCGGGGACCCCGTCGCCCAGACCCCGACCCTTCCCTCCGGTTCTCCGGCGTCCCCGAATACGACGGACAGCATGCTGTCGAGCGGGATTGCCCATGCGGGAAACCGGATTTTCCTCGAGCCCCTGATCGTGAAGGACGGCGACATCGACAACCAGCTGACGCTGATGCCGGCCTACGGGGGAATGCCCGGGCACAGTTCCGCTTTTACAACCCCGATCATGCTGGAAAAGCGGTTGACCCATCATTTCAGTGTCCGGCTCGATACCCATTACATCGATCTGTGGACGCCGAACAAGGGATACGAGGGGTTCCAGTACCTGGGTCTCCAGGGAAAACTCCTGCTCTACGAGAACGATCCCCACGAGATCTTCACGACCTTCATCCTGCGGGGCATCACGCCGGTCGGAGGATCTCCGGTGGGGCAGGGCAACCCCTTCACCCTCTATTCCTACCTGGTGTTCAACAAAGGGCTCGGAGATGTGCCGGTTTCCTGGATCCGTCCGTTCGCCTTCCAGACGGACGTGGCGGGGATCGTTCCGTTCGGGGACGGTCCCATGCCGCTTTCCGATTTCATGGGGACCTACGATTACGGCGATTCCTTCCGGTTCGACGGGGCCATCGAATACAGTTTTCTCTATCTCCACGACATTCTGGGTGTTCCGATGCCCTCCTTTTTCGCTCACCTGACGCCCGCCGTCGAATCCCGGACGCTCGTGAACCTGTCCAACAACGGGTATTACGGCCTGACCGAAGGCTACCTTTCCTATGAGGTGAACTACCAGGCGGACTGGTACCAGGTGAGCGTGGCCTACCAGCAGCCCTATGGCGCGGATTCTTCGTTTCTCGGACAGCGATATGTTCTCTATACAACCTTTTTCTATGGATGGCTTCTT
>JAMCWZ010000087.1 GCA_023480765.1 Nitrospirota bacterium | reverse complement strand
AACACTGCTGATCCTGGCAGGATGCGCCGTCGGGCCGGACTTCCATACGCCTCCAGCCCCCAAGACGAACGCCTACACGAAAAAACCGCTCCCGGAAAACGTGACGGTCACCGAAAACGGGAAGAAGGTCGTCCAGACCTTTCGACCGGGAAGCGATATTCCGGGAGAGTGGTGGACGCTGTTTCACTCCAGAGCCCTGAACGGACTGATCGAGGAAGCCCTGAAATCGAACCCCAACTTCAAGGCGGCCGAACAATCCCTTCTTCAGGCCATGGAAAACGTCGGTGTCGGAGAAGGTTCGTTTCTTCCGAGCGGAACCGCAAGCCTGAGCACCACCCAGCAATACTTCAACGGAGCGGCTTTCGGCGCACCGTTCCTGTCCAATCTCTTTACCCTCAACACCGGAAATGTGTCCGTCTCCTACACGCTGGACATTTTTGGGGGAATCCGCCGCCAGCTGGAATCCCTGAAAGCCCAGGCCGAATACCAGCGCTATCAGCTGGAAGCGGCCTACCTGACCCTGACGTCGAACATTGTGCTGACCGCTATCCAGGAGGCTTCCTACCGCGCCCAGATCGCAGCCACGCAGCAGATTGTCAACGTTCTCGACCGTGAACTGTCCATTGTCCGGCACCAGTACGCTCTGGGGTATGCTTCCCGGACGGCGGTTCTCACCCAGGAAACCATTCTCTATCAGGAAAAAGCCCTGCTTCCCGCTCTCAAAAAGCAGCTGGCCTTTGAAAAACACCAAATGGCCGTGTATCTGGGACGCTTTCCGAATGAGAAGATCGGAGACGATTTCCGGCTCGACGACTTGTCCCTGCCCAAACAGCTTCCGCTTTCCCTTCCCTCCGAACTTGTCGAACACCGGCCGGACATCCGGGCGGCCGAAGAGCAGCTGCACTCCGCCAGCGCCCAGATCGGGGTCGCCACAGCCAACATGCTTCCCCAGGTCTCCCTGACCGGCAACTACGGAAGCGAAAGCATCGAAGGGTATTTCTCGCCAGGAAGCCAGTTCTGGGCCTGGGGTCCGTCTGTGTCGAACCCGCTTTTCCAGGAATTTACGCTGTATCACCAGAAAAAGGCGGCCATAGCGGCCTTCAGGAAAGCCAAGGACCAGTACAAGAACGCAATTTTGCAGGCTTTCCAGAATGTCGCGGATACCCTTCGCTCGATCCAGTCCGACGCCGACATCCTGAATGTGCAAACCAGTGCGGAAAAAGCGGCACAGGAAAGCCTTCATATCGCCGAGCACCAGTTCACCATCGGAGCCATCGGCTACCCGGATCTCTACAATGCCCAGCGAACCTACCAGCAGGCCCTGATCAATCTCGTCCAGGCCCGCGCCAACCAGTATTCCGATACCGTGGCGCTGTTTCAGGCCCTTGGCGGCGGGTGGTGGAATCTTCCCGGGGCCACACCAAAAGGCATCAAACTCGCGAACCTAAACGCGACCCGCTGAAGACAACCCGATGATCAACTCCATCACACCCAACCTGAAGAAGGGACGCGATCTCGCATGGTAACCTTTTTTCTCAAGCGCCCGATTTTTGCCGGTGTCGTCGCGATCATCATGGTCCTGACCGGAATGATCGCCTTCAAGCTCCTGCCGGTCTCCCAGTTTCCCCGGATCGTCCCTCCCCAGGTGACCGTCACGGCCAACTATCCCGGAGCCTCCGCACAAGTGGTGGCCGACACGGTCACGACTCCCCTCGAAGAGGTGATCAGCGGGGTTCCGGGGATGGCGTATATGTCTTCGAACAGCTCGAACGACGGAAGTTCGACGATCACCATCACCTTCAAGGTCGGGTATCCCATCGATATCGCGGCCGTGGACGTCCAGAACCGGATCTCCCAGGCCTCCCCCCAGCTCCCGGCCATCGTCAACCAGGGCGGAATCGTCATCCAGAAGAAAAACCCGAACTTTGTCCTGATCGTGAACCTTATCTCACCCGACGGATCGATCGATCCGATCACCATGAGCAACTATGCCTATCTTCAGATCGTGGATCCCCTGAAACGGCTTCCCGGAGTCAGTGACGCCCAGATATTCGGGGAGAGGCGCTATTCGATGCGCATCTGGCTGAACCCGGACAAACTCTCCCGTCTCGGTGTCACCGCCGTCGATGTCCAGAATGCCATTGCCGAGCAAAACATCCAGGTTGCCGCCGGCAAGATCGGGGAGGCCCCCGCTCCCCGGGGAACCATGTTCGAGTATCAGGTCAATGCCCTGGGCCGGCTCAGCACCCCCGAAGAATTCGGAAACATCATCGTCAAGGCGGGCACCACCAGCAATGCGGCCGTCCGTCTTCGCGACGTCGCCAGAATCAGGCTCGGCTCCCTGCAGTACACCTCCGCGGCCCACATGGACAAAAACAAGACGATCGTCATCGGAATTTTCCAGGCCCCCGGGTCCAACGCCCTGGACCTCGACAAGGCGGTCAAGGACAAGATGAAAGAACTGTCGAAGCGTTTTCCGAAAGGGATGACCTATTCGATCAAATACGATACGACGATGTTCGTCTCCGCCTCCATGCATGAAGTCGTCTTCACTCTTCTGGAAGCCCTGATCCTGGTGATGATCGTTGTCTTTCTCTTTCTGCAAAGCTGGCGAACGATGGTGATCGCCGGGATTGCCATCCCGGTCTCTCTCATCGGGACGCTGGCTGTCATGAAGATCGTCGGGTTCTCCCTGAACACGGTGAGTCTCCTCGGAATGGTCCTGGCCATCGGCCTCGTGGTCGACGATGCGATTGTGGTGGTCGAAAACGTCGAAAGGCAACTCGAACATGGGCTCCCGCCGATGGAAGCGGTCCGGATCGCCATGGGAGAAGTCACGGGACCCATCATCGCAACTTCCGCCGTCCTGGGCGCAGTGTTTGTTCCGGTCGGCTTTCTTCCCGGGGTCACGGGAGAACTCTACCGGCAGTTTGCCCTCACGATTGCCATCTCTGTCGGGCTGTCCGCTTTCAATTCCCTGACCCTGACGCCGGCTCTCTCAGGATGGCTTCTGCGCTACCGGGGTCCTTCGGAAATCTTTGTGTTCCGGAAATTCAACGAAATCTTCAATACTGTCCGGGACGGGTATGCGCGGATGATCCACCGCGCCATCGAGGCCAAGTGGTATGCCATGGGACTCTTCCTGGGCGGCATCATCATGACATACGGGCTTTTCGTCCGCGTTCCGCACACCTTTCTTCCGGTGGAAGATCAGGGGTATTTCTTCGTCATCATCCAGCTTCCCGACGGCGCCTCGCTCGAACGCACGGAAAACGTCGCAAAAACGGTCCGGGACACTCTTCTTGCCACTCCCGGAATCGATCACGTTGTCTCGATCAGCGGATTCAATTTCCTGACATTTGCAAACCAGTCCAACAGCGCGGCCGAATTTGCCATCCTGAAGCCCTGGGAAGTGCGGGGGAGATATCGCACGGCTTCCATGATCGTCAACGAGGTCCGCCCCAAATTGCTCATGATTCCGGCCGGTCTGGCGCTGGCCTTCGACCCTCCCTCCATCCCCGGCCTGGGAACAACCGGAGGATTCGAATTCGAGGTGGCAGATCTGACGGGG
>JAMCWZ010000103.1 GCA_023480765.1 Nitrospirota bacterium | reverse complement strand
GATCCTTTTCGGAAGGAGAGCGGGAAGATCTTCTTCAGGAAGAAATCCGGATGGACCCGGGACAGTTTCAGATGGCCGCGGGATGGTTGAAAGCCAAAAACCTGATCGAAGAAACCATCCTGGAAACCCGGACAGAAATTTCCCTGACCGAAGTCGGACAACAGGTTCTGAAAGAGGGCTTTCCCGAAGAATGGATCGTGAGGAAACTGAGGGATGATCCCTCCCTGACACTGGACAGTCTCCGGAAGTCCGTGAAAGATCCGGCCCAGATCTCGAAAGCCATTGGTGACCTGAAGGAGATGGGTGTCTTGTCCATTCTCCCCGGGGGGCATCTGAAGCAGGCTGCACCGTTGCCTCCTTCGCTGGAAAGGACGTACGCGATCATTCGCACGTTAGAGGACAAGAGCCCCCTGACGCTTGAAGACCTGTCCGAAGCGGACCGGGAGCTTCTGGGGAGTTTTCAACGGAAAAGGGGAAAAGGGAAGGGCATCCTTCGCTTTGACGTCCGGGAAGTCCGTCACCTGTCGCTCAGGAAAGGTGCTCTCTCCCCGGAAGACATCGAGATCCGGGAAGACCTTCTTGGACCGGTCACCCCCGAAATGATCCACAATCGCTCGTGGAAGGGCGGCGCGTTTCGTCCCTACTCCCTGGAAACACCGCCTCCCCGTCCCATGCTGGGGCAATCCCACCCTTACCGGGAATATCTGGAAGAAGTCCGCAGGCAACTTGTCCGCCTGGGTTTCGAAGAAATGACGGGACCGATCGTGGAAAGCGAATTCTGGAACATGGACACTCTCTTCATCCCGCAGACCCACCCGGCCCGCGATATTCACGACATCTATTTCGTCCGTGACCCCCGGGAAGTTGCTTCTCTGGACAAGGACATCCTTTCTCGTGTCCGGGCCGTTCACGCCGGAGAAGGGGAAACATTCGGGAGCCGGGGATGGCGCCAGCCCTTTAATGAAAAGCAGGCCCGCCGGCTTCTTCTCCGGAGCCAGGGCACAGCCCTTTCCGCCCGAAAACTGGCTTCGGGACCAAAAATTCCCGGAAAATACTTTGCCCTGGCCCGCTGCTTCCGGTACGAACAGGTCGATCAGACGCATGCCGTCGATTTCTACCAGGCCGAAGGGATTGTTGTGGAAGAAGGCGCTTCATTCCGGACTCTTCTGGGTCTTTTGACGCTTTTTGCGCGAGAGGTTGCAGGAGCCCGGGAGGTCCATTTCAAACCAGCCTATTTTCCCTTCACGGAACCCTCTGTGGAAGTCCATGTCAAACACCCTCAGCTGGGATGGATGGAACTTGGAGGAGCGGGGCTCTTCCGGCCGGAAGTGCTCAGGCCGCTGGGAGTAAACACCCCCGTGATTGCCTGGGGGCTGGGAATTGACCGGATGGCGATGATGCGCCTGGGTCTGTCCGACATACGGGACCTTTTTTCAGGGTCTTTGCATACCTTGCAGTCCATGATTCTGTCCCGTGCAAAAAACAGACAGACGAACAAACAACCGCTCTAGGAAGACACCTCGAGACAACCAGGAAGGATAGACGTGCCCACCCTCGAAACAACGCTCCGGGATCTGGAACACCTTACGGGAAGGACACTGCCCGTGGACAACCTCGACCTGCTCCTGGACTGGGTCAAAGGGGAAGTCAAGGGATTCGACCCGAAAACCGGCGCCTTGAAAATAGAACTGAACGATACGAACCGCCCGGATCTCTGGACAGTAGAAGGGATTGCCCGTCAGCTGAAAGGCGGGAAATCCCCCTCCGGAAGAGCCTGGGAAAACATTCTTGCCCGGGAAAAAGAATCGGGATTCTCACCGGAGATCCGCGTGAACCCCACCGTTTCCGGGATTAGACCAGTCATTGGCGGATTCATCGCACGCGGACCCGCACTGGGCGATGATGGACTCGCGCAGCTGATCCAGACACAGGAACGACTTTCCGAGATCTATGGACGAAAAAGAGCGGACGTCGCCATCGGCATCTATCCGCTGAAAACTCTCCATTTCCCCCTGCTGTATGAAGCGGTCTCTCCCGACAGTGTTTCCTTCGTTCCACTGGGCTTCGATGCCTCCCTCTCCCTCCGGGACATTCTCGAACATCATCCGAAAGGCAAGACCTACAAAAGCCTCCTGTCCTCCCGGGAAGCTTACCCCCTTTTGAGAAACGAAGACGGGACCGTTCTCTCTTTTCCCCCCATTATCAATGCCCGGCACACGGGAGAAGTCACCGCGCCGGATTCTGAGCTGTTTGTTGAAGCCACCGGGTTCGACCAAGGACGCGTGACACTGGTCCTCAATATTCTGGCCGCCAACCTGTTCGACCGGGGATTTACCCTCACACCTGTGACGGTCAGGGAAAACGGAAAATCGATCCGGTATCCCCAGCTGAGAGGGCCGGATATTCTGGTTCCGGCGGACCTTCCTGTCCGCGTGACGGGTGAAGACATCGATCCGGAGATCTTTCGGCAGAAATTGCTGGATTACGGGTATGATGCCGTCGAGGTCCAGCCGGACGGATACCTTGTCCGGGCGCCTTTCTACCGGGATGACATTCTCCACCCTGTCGACTGTGTCGAAGACTTTCTCATCTCGCGCGGGTACGACTCCTTTGCACCCACCCTTCCGTCCTCTTTCACCGTCGGCAAGGAAGATCCGGCACGAGCACCGGAAGAGACTGTTCGTCGCCTGATGACCGGACTCGGCTTCCAGGAGATTCTCTCGAATATCCTGACATCGATCGAAAAGAATACGACAGACCTCGGACGTCCTTCGGACACGACGGTCGAAATCGACAACCCCGTCTCCAGACAATACGGCGTCGTCCGGTCCACTCTTCTCCCGTTCCTTCTCTCGTCGGAAACCCAGTCGAGTCGGTTTCCTTACCCCCACCGTCTTTTTGAGGTCGGCGAGGTCCTTGAGAAGACAACCGGAGGATCCTCTGTCGTCCGGGAGAAAATGCTCTTTTCGGGTTTATTGTCCCATCCCCAGGCCTCTCTGTCGGAACTGGCCGGAATGGTGTTTGAGGTTCTTCGCCATATGGGGTTCGAGCCGGCTCTTTCCGCGCTTGAAACAGCCCCCTACATCTCGGGACGATCGGGCGCCTTGCAACTTTCCGGTCACTCCCAACCTGTGGGCGAAATCGGAGAGGTCCATCCCGAATGGCTTGAACGGTGGGTCATGCGGATGCCGACAGTTCTTTTTGAAATAGAGCTGTCGAAGATTTATCCCGGGTTATACGAAAAGAAGAAATAAGGAGAACATCTCCGGGCTTCCACAAAACGGGGAGCCCGGAAGGAGGATGGACAGGAATGCCTCAGGATATCGCCTGTTTTGCTTTCTGTGTCAATTCCCGAAACGTTTCCGGCTGATTGAGAGCCAGGTCCGCCAGGATCTTCCGATCCAGGGAAATACCAAGTTTCTTCAGTCCCGCCATGAAGCGGCTGTAGTTGATGGACTCCATCCGGCAGGCCGCGTTGATGCGCTGGATCCACAAGGAACGGAATTCCCTTTTCTTGACTTTTCTGTCCCGATACGCGTAGGTGAGTCCTTTTTCAACGGTATGACGGGCCGAACGGTATAAACGGGACCGGCCTCCCCAAAAACCTTTGGCCAAATCCATGATCTTTTT
>JAMCWZ010000081.1 GCA_023480765.1 Nitrospirota bacterium | reverse complement strand
GATTGAGACGACGAAAATCGCCCCCACAAGAATCATGAGAGTTCCCAGGACTTTTGGGCGTTCAACAGCAACCTTTCGAATCCATTCCAGCATCATATCCTCTCTTGGGCCCGAAGGACCCGGGTTTTTCCATGCAGGTACATATTTTTGATCCTTACATTTTAGGTGTTCGTTTCAAACTCTGCAAATTTTCCTTTGGAAGAAGGGTCAATGGGGAGGGATTTCCGGGGCCGGACTGGTTATGGGAGCATGCACCAGAACGGTGACTCTCTCTTAGTCTGGATTCGGCGTGACATCCTTAGGGATTTGTTGCTTTATGAAGGGCCCCGCATTAGAATCGGATCGCATGTTCATCCCATCTCCCGGTTTTCCTTCCGTAAGGAATTTTGGCGTCAAGAGTGATCGGAATCTCAGGAAAGGATCCATGGCCTTTTACAAGGTCCGGAAAGTGCGTTTTTTCTCCTGCCCGGGACTGCACGTTCCCCGGATTCAGAGGATTTTTTTCAAGAGTGGATCCCTCTCAGCCAGGAACGAGTTTTTCTGCTCTCCTGAACCCGAAATGTCCGGGTCTTTTGCCCATCAAGAACAAACAGTGAGGACCTCCGGATGAATGTTCCGTTGCACGATGTTCATCTCCGGGAAGGGGGCCATATGGTCGATTTCCATGGCTATACCCTCCCGGTCCGTTTTTCGTCCATTCTCGAGGAATCCCTTTTTGTCCGGGAAAAGGCCGGGGTGTTCGATATCAGCCATATGGGGCATTTCGTTCTTCGGGGGATAGATGCACGCGGAGCAGTGAACAGGCTGATCACGTCCAATCTTGAAAATGTCCCTCCCGGAAAAGCGCTGTACGGACACCTTCTGAATCCGGCCGGTGGCGTCATTGACGATATTATGGCCTATCATTTTGGACCGGAACGCGTGGATCTGATCGTGAATGCGTCTAACCGGGAAGGTGATGCACGCTGGATCCGGGACCACCTTCCCGCAGGTATCGGATTGGAAGACTGCTCACCCGGACACGTGGGCATTGCCGTGCAAGGACCCCGGGCTTCCCGTGTTCTGGAAGATGTGCTTCCCGGCATTCTCGACATGCGCCGGAGAGAGACCCGCCTGCTCACGATCGAAGGGGGGGAGGAGTTCCTGGTTGGTCGGACGGGATACACCGGAGAAGATGGTTGGGAATTTTTTGGTCCGGCCGGACCCGGGATCTCTTTTTACGAAAAACTCCTCCAGGCGGGAAAGAAGACCGGAGTTCTGGCCTGTTGTGGACTGGGGGCCCGGGACCTTCTCCGACTGGAAATGGGGTATCCCTTGTACGGGCAGGAGTTGAACGAAAGGCTCTCCCCCTTCGATGCGGGTCTTGATTTCGCCGTTTCCCGCACAAAGCCGGAATTTGTCGGGAGGACGTCCATTTTGGAAAGCGATGGACATCCCCGGATGAATCCGGCCCATCCGGCTCTGGGAGGCTTCGTCGTGGAGGGAAGAGGAATTCCCCGGACCGGATGCCCGATCGAAAAGATGGACGGCACACCCGTGGGGGAAGTGACATCCGGCGGATTCTCTCCCCGTGTCGGGAGCGGATTTGGCCTGGCCTATCTTGACCGCGATTTTCTGGCGTTTTTTCGGAACGGTGGTCCGGGACAGGTCCGCATCCATGGGGTCGCCCATCCGGTTCGACACCGGATGTGGCCGTTTATTTCCGTCCACCGTCCTTCCCAGGGGGACACCTCTCCCTGACCCTGTGCCATCTTGAACTGTTTGCGCCACTCCTTGATGACGGGCGAGGATGATTTTTGTTTCAGGAAAATGTCCAGTTTACAAACGACACAGTTTCACCAGGAGGAAACAATGACCGAAGCCAGACGATACACAAAAACCCATGAATGGATTGCTCCGGCAAACGTTCAAGGAGAGTGGAACGTCGGGATCACGGATTTCGCCCAGAAGGAAGTCACGGACGTGGTATTTGTGGAACTGCCGAACGTGGGACGTTCTGTTCCCCGGGGGGGAGAAGCGGCGATCATCGAGTCCGTCAAGGCCGCCTTTTCGATTTATGCTCCGGTTGCCGGCACAATTGTCGCCGTCAATCCGGACCTCGACAGTGATCCGGGACTCCTGAACCGTGATCCCTACGGGAAAGGGTGGATCTTCCGTCTCGGGGGCGTCCAGCCGGAGGAGCTCGCTGTCTTGATGGACGACGGGGCATATGAAAAGTTTCTGCAGGAAGGGGGGGGACACCCGGAACATGGCTGATTATATTCCACACACTCCCCGGGAAACTCAGGAAATGCTGGAATTTCTTGGCCTGGCTTCTCTCGAGGAACTTGTCCGGCATTATCCGACGGACCGGACGTTCCCCTCTCTTCCCCTGGCCGGAGAAGGGGGGACGGAGCGGGAGGTCCTGGCAGAGCTCAAGGGCCTGGCCGCAAAAAACGCGGGATCTTCGAAAGTGGTCGTTTTTCGGGGAGCAGGTGCGTACGACCATTTTATTCCGGAAGCCGTCCAGGCTCTTGTCGGCCGAGGGGAGTTCCTGACTTCCTATACGCCCTATCAGCCGGAAGCGTCCCAGGGCCTTCTGCAGGCCATCTTTGAATTTCAGACGGCCATCAGCCGTCTTTTCAGCATGGACCTGTCGAATGCGTCCCTCTATGATGGTGCCACTGCGGCTGCAGAAGCCTGTCTTGTTGCTGTCCGCCACACTGGACGCTCCGTTCTCCTCGTGTCAGAAGGGATGGACCCGTCTGTCATCGAGGTGATCCGGACGTACACGGAAGGATTGGGGGTTCGTCTCAGACTTGTTCCGCTCACAGAGGGAAGAACCCGCCTCGACACTCTCCGGGAACATCTGTCATCGGAGGTGGCCGGATTTCTGGGAGCGATCCCGACATTCTGGGGGACGGTCGAGGATTTTTCCGGTTTCCGGGAGGCCCTGTCGGCGGAAGGTGCCCTGTTTCTTCTTCACGCAAACCCCCATGCCCTTGCGCTGCTTCGGACACCGGGGGAGTGGGGGGCGGATCTGGCCACCGGAGAAGGACAGCCGTTGGGTATTCCGCTCTCGGCGGGGGGGCCCTATCTGGGATTGATGACGGCCTCACGGACGTTCATGCGCAAGATTCCCGGGAGGCTCGTCGGGCAGACGGTCGACCAGGAAGGGCGAAGGGCGTTTGTCCTCACGCTTCAGGCGCGTGAACAACATATCCGGCGTGAAAAAGCGAATTCGAACATCTGTTCGAACGAGACGCTTCTGTCCATTGCTGCGACGATCTATCTTTCTCTCCTTGGGCCCCAGGGGCTGTATGAGGCGGCCGCCACTTCCCATCAGAAGGCCATGACGCTTCGCAAAGGACTGGGAGGGATTCCCGGGATCCGTCTTCTCCATGAGGGCGTTCCCCATTTTCACGAGTTTGCCGTGGAGCTCCCGATGGATGCCAGAACATTCAGCCACAATCTTCTCGAACGCGGGTATCTTGGAGGACTTCCCCTGTCCGGTCCGGGAAAAGGAGAAAACCGGATGTTGTGGTGTGCCACAGAAATCCGGACGGACGAGGAGATCCGGGGAGTCCTTGCGGCTGCAAAAGAAATTCTTGCGGGAGGAAACAGACGATGAACCCGGTGACGGGCGATGAAAA
>JAMCWZ010000021.1 GCA_023480765.1 Nitrospirota bacterium | reverse complement strand
ACACGGATTCAGCAGGACACTGTCCATGGCCAACATCCAGAAAATCCTGCCAGCCAACGTGCCGGGGGAGTTTTTTGTCGACAAGACCTGTATCGACTGCGGAACATGCGCGTGGCTGGCTCCGGACACCTTTGCGGACCAGAACGGCATGGCTTATGTCTTCCGGCAACCTTCCTCCGAAGGGGAACGGATGCGCGTCCACATGTCCGTCTTGTCCTGTCCCGTGGGCGCCATCGGGTCCCGGATGCGCCAGGGTGGTCCCGGGGCGGAAGCACACCTGCCCGAACCGATCGACCAGAACGTATACTATTGCGGCTATCATTCCGCCAAAAGCTACGGGGCCGCAAGTTATCTGATCCGTCGACCGGAAGGGAACATCCTTGTCGATTCGCCGCGGTTCGCCAAGCCCCTGATCAAAAAGATCGAAGACCTGGGAGGAATTGACCTGATGTTTCTGACGCACAAGGACGATGTGGCGGACCACGAAAAGTTCCATCGCCACTTCGGATGTCGCCGGATCCTGCATGAAGCGGACATTGGACGGGAGACCGCCCACATCGAAGAAGTGATTCGGGGAGACGATGTTCAAAGTCTGTCCCCGGACATCCGGATCATCCCGGTCCCTGGCCACACCGCGGGATCCTGCTGTCTCCTCTGGAGAGAGTCCATTCTGTTTACGGGGGATCATCTGTCGTGGGATTCCGGAAAAAAGTCGCTCTATGCCTCAAAACACACCTGCTGGCATGACTGGTCCCGGCAGATTCAATCCATGAAACGCCTGTCCGGCTTTTCATTCGAATGGGTTCTGCCCGGGCACGGCGCACGGTGTCATCTTCCGTTCGACCGCATGCGCGTGGAACTCGCCGGGTTGATCGACCGCATGACGACCACCTTCTGAAATCGCGACCAAAAGAACAGGGACGCGGCCCGGTCCCGAACGGAAAGACCTGGACCCGGCGACGCCCCTGAAACCTCATTTTCTCTCCCGCAGGAGCCTCTCTTTATGTCCGAAACTCCCGAAATCTCCTTTCGCAGCCGGCTGGGCCTGAATCTTCTCAATTTTTTTCTGGGAGAAGTGATCGGCGTCGCGGTTCCGTTTTTGACCGATTATCTGAAGAACCACCACTGGACGTTCCAGGCGATCGGCCTTGCCACGGCCATGATCGGGGTCGGAACACTTCTTTTCCAGGCTCCGTCCGGCGTGATTGCCGAACAGGTGTCCCGGCACCGGATCCTGACAGGCATTGTCCTTGGAGTGTACGGTCTGGGGTTTTCCCTGATTCCGCTATTCACCTCCAGCGAACAGGTGACAGACGCCCTGCTGTTTCTCTCCGGAGCCGCCAGTTCCTTCTTCATGACCTTGTCCGCCACACTGGCGTTTTCCCTGGCCGGACGGCACCGGTTTGCGCAAATCATGGGACAAAACCAGATGTGGAACCACGCCGGATTCCTTGTGAGCGCCATGGGAACGTCCTACCTGATCCACCACCAGGGTCTCGCCTGGGGGTTTTTCCCCATCGGAGCCGGCAGTCTCCTCGGCATTCTCTCTTTGCTTCTGGTCCAGAAGAAGGAACTGGTTTTTCACCAGATCGGAAAAAGAAAGACCGACATGAAGTCGACGGAAGAAGACCTCGACACCATTCGCGATTCGCGCACCCTGGGGAGGGTCTTTCTGGACTTCTTCCGTTCCCCCGCCATCCGCGTGTTGCTGATTTCCACGACTCTGTTCCAGATCGCCAATGCCCCGGTCATGCCCCTTCTTCTCCTCTATCTTCGATTTCTCCACGGCGGCAACGGGAAAATGGAATGGGTTGTCTTCATCGCCCAGGCCACGATGATTCCTGTCGCCTGGTGGGCGGCCCGCAGCAGCGCCCGCTGGGGACACAAGCTTGTCTTTTCCATCGCGTTTTTCATCATGCCGATTCGTTCGATGATCTGCGCGGTCAGCATGAATACGACCGTCCTTCTGTTCACGCAGGTTCTCGATGGCGTTGCCGCCGGAATTTACGGTGTGTCTGTCGCGCTGATCGTCAGCGACCTGACCCGGGGAAAGAAAGGGTTCAACATGCTGATGGGACTGGCCCAGATTGCCATGGCTCTTGGAGCAGTCATCGGACCATTACTTCAGGGAGTATCCGTGGGACAGGTGGGGTACCGCTTTTCTTTCATGGTCTTTGCCGCGATCGCGGCGCTTGCCGCCGTGATTTTTTTCCACTCCATGCCGCATGAACTCGGCGGATCGGGAGGGGAAGAAAAAGCCTCCTTGCCCGAGAAACTGCCCTGACCATCGGGCCGGGAGGAATCTGTTCAGGGAAGAATGCGCACATGGGTCACCTGGGGACCTCTTTCTCCTCTCAGGTAGACAAGACGGACCCGGTCCCCCTTCTTCAGCGCCTTGACTCCGACACTCTTGCCGTTTCTCCACACCAGCGTCCTGGGAAGAAGTTCTCCTCCAAAGACAAAGTGTCGACGCACTTTCCCCCGGTTTTCGACGGTCAGCGTCATGGGGTGATCCTTGAGATCGATATCCAGAAGGACGCCGGAGAACACCTTCCCTTTTTCTTCAGGCTTCGTTGTCGCCTTTTTGTCTTTGGAAACAGGTTGCGTCAGAGCCTGTGCGGCCGGAGAACCCCCGGATGCCAGGAGGCAGAAAAGAATGGCCAGCGGAACTCCTCCGGAAACGGCCAGAATGTTTCGAAACAACCGGGTCTTGTTTGATTGTGTCGCGTCCTTTTCCATCCTTCTCCCTTTCAATCAGCGAAGCTGTCCCTCGTCGATCAACACCTTCCCATCAAAGCGATGCGTGTTCCTCCATCGACCGGTTCAACGTAAAAACGGCCACACTTCTTCCTTCGAGGACAAACGGCCTGCCTCCGCGAAAAAGTCTCCTTCTTCTTCCCCGGTGATTTCGGGTGCGGGTCGCCGTATCGATCACCATGGACCAGTGGGCCCCTTTTTTGTGGGCTGGCAAAATAAAATCCAGGCTCTGATAGTCGGCGTTCAACAGGATCAGAAGCGTGTCTCCGCTCACTGCATGCCCCCGGGGATCCCGTTCCGTGATGGCATCTCCGGCCAGACGCACCCCGAGACACCGAACGAAATCGGAATGCCACTCCTCGTCGGTCATCTCCCGGCCAGCGGGAGAAAACCAGGATATATCCTTGATTTCGGAGCCACGGATGCGCCGTCCCTGAAAAAACGTACGTCGTTTCAGGACCGGAGAAGACCGTCGAAAATGGACCAGCGTTCGGGTGAACTCCAGAAGCTCCTTCTGATCCGCCGTCAGGTTCCAGTCGAACCATGTGATCGGGTTGTCCTGGCAGTAGGCGTTGTTGTTCCCCTGTTGCGTCCGTCCGAACTCGTCCCCCCCGAGAACCATCGGCACACCCTGGGAAAGAAGGAGTGTCGCGAGAAAATTCCTCATCTGCCGCGCGCGAAGCTCCCGGATCTCGCTGTTGTCCGTCGGACCCTCCTCTCCGCAGTTCCAGCTGATATTGTCGTCCGTCCCGTCCCGGTTCTCCTCCCCGTTGGCTTCATTGTGCTTCTGGTTATAGCTGACAAGATCGTTCAGCGTGAACCCGTCATGGGCCGTGATGAAATTGATACTGGCATGGGGGCGTCTGCCCCCCTGTTCATACAGGTCACTGCTTCCCGACAGCCGCGTCGCCA
>JAMCWZ010000064.1 GCA_023480765.1 Nitrospirota bacterium | reverse complement strand
AAAATAACGAGTCCTCTAGAGCCGGGAATACAATTGCCACTGCGTGTCGCCCCGGATCGAAGCCGGCATTATGGTGGATGAAAGATACACCAGCATGTCATTTTCCTGAAGGGGGGTCTCCGGAGACAACTCGACCGGCCGAGGGCCCCGAAACGCCAGAAGTGGCAGGAGACCGGGAAAAGGTGGCTCCTGTCGGACTTCCGAAATGGAGAACCCCTTGAATGGCGAGTCCTCCTGGACCCAGTGGACTTTTGCTTCCAGTTTGCGGGATCCCAGTTCGGCGGTCAGATTTGTCAACAGCCATATGACGGTGGTTTCTTCGAGCAGCAATGCCTCCAGCCGGAATTTCTTCTCGAGTCTTTCGAGTCCGTTTATCCGTTTGATCAGGCTTTTCACCCTGTCGCTCCGGCGCATCTGTTCCAGTCCGTCGCCGGAAGTCCGACTGCCGGAGGAGGCTTCCTCCCCCAGAAGTTCCAGCAACTGGTCTTTGCGGGAAGCGACGCGGCTTTTTTTAAGGCGCGTCCGGATCAGTTCGATCCTCGGCCGGACAAGTTCTCCGATGCGACCGAAAATGTCTCGCAGGAGATCCCATTGTTCGGACGCAAACAGACGGATGCTTCGATAACCAATCGATACGCGCAAGAGGAAAGCTCCTTCAAGAATAGGAGTGTATCCGATCATCTTAGCAGAACAAACCCGCTCTCGTCATGATGGGCGGTGGATGCTGTGGACTTTGAAATCCATAGGGGGTAGGGATGCAAGAGGGGCAGGGATTCGTGTATCGTGATCCAGTGTGCGGCAAACCTTGCCCTGTTCACGGGAGAGAGGATGTCAGCAACGGATATTTCAGAACAGACAACGAAGGCTTTGAAGGAGTGAATAGGGGGTTGAGGACAAAAATGTTCCGCGGCGTTCATGGAAAAAAATGGGTACTTTTCGGGTGGTTTTGCGCGTCGGGATTTCTGTTCCCCTTCCCCGCATCCGCGCATGGGGTCGGGGCCGTAGGTCTGGACGTGGGAAAAAAAATCTATCGACTGGACTGTGCCGTATGTCACGGTCCGGGAGGGCGCGGGGATGGAATAGGTGCGCGTCGCCTGAATCCTCCACCTCCGGATTTTGCCCGGCCCGGTTTCTGGAACAACAAGTCCGACTCCTATATGTTTCATATCATATCGAACGGTATTGAGGATATGCCGGGCTGGTCGGACAAGCTTGCTCCAGGGCAGATTACGGACGTTCTTCACTATCTTCGCTCCCTGTCTTCCCCGACGATCGGAAAACGCCCCGTACCCGCCGACTGATTCCTTTGCGAAGGGAACCAAAAATCTCTTCCATGCTTCAGCCCGGTCTCTTCCGACCCGGGAAAATTGTGTCCGGGAAAATTGTTGAAAGAACTCCCGTTTTTCTGCGATAATCAGCCGATACCCTGTTCATGTCATCGACATTTCTCTCTCAGAAAACGGGCAGGAGAGAGGTGCCTCTGCCCTGGACAGGATTGTCCGGATATCGGATTTGAGGAGAATATGGAATTCAAGCGCATAAACCAGCTTCCCCCCTATGTGTTCAATATCGTCAACGAAATGAAGGTCGAGTTTCGTCGCAGAGGAGAGGACATCATTGATCTCGGCATGGGGAACCCTGACCTTCCGACGCCGCCTCCGATCGTCGAAAAACTGGTCGAGGCGGCCCGGAATCCGAGAAACCACCGATACTCGGCCTCCAAGGGGCTTCCAAAGCTGCGGGAAGCCATCTGCTCCTGGTATATGCGCCACTACGGCGTTTCCCTGAATCCGGACAACGAGGCAGTCGTCACCATCGGTTCGAAGGAAGGAATCGCCCATTTGGCCTTGGCGACCATCGACCGGGGAGACAAGGTCCTGGTGCCGAATCCGACCTATCCCATACACGCTTTCAGTTTCGCGATGGCCGGTGCGGAACTCTGTCATTTTCCGATGCATCCGGAGCGGAATCTCTGGAACGATTTCATGGAATCATTCGAACGGATGGGAGGGGCCCCGAAGGCGGTTCTCGTCTGTTACCCTCATAACCCGACGACCATCACGGTCGAAGACGGGTTCTTCGAAAAACTCGTGGCCCTCGCTCACGAAAGGAACTTCTTCGTCATCCACGATCTCGCATATGCGGACATCACCTTCGGCGGTTACAAGGCGCCGAGCTTCCTGTCCGTGCCCGGAGCCCGCGAGATCGGTGCAGAGTTCTTTACACTTTCGAAGTCCTACAATATGCCTGGTTGGCGTGTGGGCTTTCTCGTGGGGAACCAGGAGATCGTCGGGGCGTTGACCCGACTGAAAAGCTACCTCGACTATGGAATGTTCCAGCCTATCCAGATCGCCAGCATTCTGGCACTTAACCAGATGGACGCTGTTCCGGGACAGATCGCTTCCGTGTATGAAAAACGCTGCAAGGTTCTGGTAGAGGGTCTTAACAGGGGCGGATGGGCGGTCACGATGCCCAAGGGATCAATGTTCCTCTGGGCCCGGATTCCCCTGTCGCACCGCCACCTCGGCTCTCTCGAGTTTGCAAAGCTTCTGATGTCCGAAGCGCAGGTCGGTGTTTCTCCGGGGGTCGGGTTCGGATCCGAAGGGGATGCCTATGTCCGTTTCGCCTTGGTGGAAAACGAGAACAGAATTCGCCAGGCCACGATGAACATCAAGCGTTTCCTCGCCAGGACCGAACGAATGGAAATTGGAGGTTTAGGGTGAAACGTCGCGGACTGAAAATCCTGGCTGCTCTGGTCAGTGCTTCCCTGCTTTCGATGTCGGCCGGCAATGCCTGGGCCTGGAGCTGGAAGCTGGGAGACTCGCCGGAAAACGTATTGGCGGTTTTCCACAAGGGCGATCCCGGCCTGAAGCCGAGAGAGGGGGCTTCCACGGCATTGCCGTGCGGGATTTATACGGATTTTGATGCTCATCCCCAGGACCGTTACCTTTTCTTTTCACCCTTTCAACTGTCCAACGGAAAGTACACTCCTGAATTCCAGTTTGAATTTCGGGACGGACGTCTCAAGGCCGTTCTCGTCACAGCTCCTTATTCAGGGCCTTCCCAAAAGCCTTACTGGACTCTGAACGACATCCTTCCGGACTCTCTTCGGAACGTGACCCCCCGAATCATTCCGGCGGACGAGCTGAGAGAGAAGAAAGGGATACAGTTACCGAATGACGCCGTTCTGATATGGGATTACGGCGACCGGGAATTGCAGGTTCTTGTCTTCAACATGCCTGCCTTGCCAGAAAAGGCGAATTGGGGGACTGTCCCTGTCGCAGCCTACTTTCGGGCCTACCGGAGCGTGTTGCTGGATGAAGGAAAGACGATCCCCCTTCCGCTAAAAAATCCGTTCATGCAATAACCTTCATCGTCCGGACAAGACCTTAAGCAGAAGAAGAGAGAGATCAGGTCTTTTCCGGACAGGACGTATCTTCTCCAATATGTCCGATAGGACACGAGAGGCTTTATGGATTCCCCCTCTGAAGAGAAATCTGTCGTCCTGGGTCTGATCGGTTACGGGACTGTCGGGCAGGGATTCGTCCGTCTTCTTCGCAAGGAGGCGGATCTCCTCGGGCGACGACTGGGGTTCCCCCTGTTCCTGAAAACGATTGCCGACCGGAACATCAAGCAAAAATCCTCCGGACTTCTGGACGGAGTCCTTCTTTCCCACGATCCGACTGCCGTCATCAACGATCCCGAGGTTCAGATCGTCATCGAACTGATCGGAGGAATAGAGCCGGCCAAGTCACTCCTTT
>JAMCWZ010000128.1:1635-3781 GCA_023480765.1 Nitrospirota bacterium | reverse complement strand
ATCTGGAGGAAAAGGGGGGTTTGGGCTGGACCGCTTCCTGGTGTCGGGTGTCCTTGTGGTATTCATCCTGGTCCTTGTTGTGACTGTCCCTCAGAAAGCGGTGGAATCTTCCCGCCAATCGGAAGAGATGTCCTGAGGGTTCAGAGGGCACGACAAGGGCGCGTCTTTTTCCTCAACCCCTCTCCTCCGGGAGGACGATGAAGATTGTTGCGGCACAGCATCCTCTGTTTCGGAAAAATGGTTTCCCGGTGGCTCCGGAATCACTGAACAAGGTTCTTCTTGCTTCCGGCTTGCCGGAAAACGCCTTCCATCTCCGGTTTTCCGGCAAGGGCTCTCTTCTCTTCTGGTCGGAGGATTTTCCATCCTTCCTCCGGGAAGATCTTCCCCTGGACGCAATGGAAATCTTTTTGGAAGAGGTGGAAAGCTGGTCGCTTCCTCTGGATCGCGGAATCCTGGAGCGGTTCAGGGAGATGCTCTCAAAAGAGAGCCGGGGCGGCGTTGTCTTCCGTGTCCGTCGCCGTCATCCCTATCCGGAAGGGCGATGCGGCCTTTTTTTTCGGAAAGTGGAGGATGGATTCCATTATGTCCTGGTCGGTCCGGAAAAAGGGGAGATAGAGGTTGATGCTATCCTCAACACGCCTTTTTTTTCCCGTGACGATTTGTTTGAGCCGCCGTGCAAGGCGTGGCTGACGTTTCTCGATGACGCCCTTTTGACGAACGTGGCGGTTGGGACGCTTGAGGAGGGGATCCCGGACGCTCATCTCCCGGCCTTTGATATCCGGCCCGTGCGTGTTCCGCCTGGCGAGGGTTTTCTGGAGGGCAGTCCCGGGGAGACTCCCGTTCCCTCCGCTGCTGCCGGGCTGGTCCGATGGTGGGGAACCGTTTTGGAACAGGCGGAGCGCGAAAAGGAGGTTCGGGTCCACGCCACGATTCGGTGCGGGCGGGTCCTTCCCGTCCTGACCGTGTCTGCCGATGTCCGTTCCCTCAGCACGATCGGGATGTCCGGTTTCCGGAAGGTTCTTGCCCGCATGTCTTTCCGGACACTGGAGGCCGCCCGGGACTTTTCCTGGTCTCTCCGATACCGATATGTGGACGGATGGAAGGAGCCGGAGGGGTATGCGAAAGAGTGGGCCCCTGTCGTTCTGGAGCATCTGGTCGAAGAATCGGGGCTGATAACCCTTTTGCCCTTGCGCGCGACACGCAAGGACCTGCCCATGGTCCACAGAAAAACCCGACCGGACGAGCCCTATTTCTGGAGTCTGGCCCAGGAAAGGCTGTGGATCGCCCTTCGGGGGACGGACCTCGAAAAAGCCCGTTCGATTGTCTCCCCTTCGGTGGCGTCCCGGATGTCTTTAAAGGTGGAGCCGCCCGTCTCCCTTCAGGGATTTGCCCGCATGTCCGGTGTGGAGATTCCGTCCGGAATGTAATCAGACAACCGTTCCCTTTCCCCAGGGGACACGTCCGCCCCTTTCTGACGGGCGGTTCAGGAACGAGTGCTGGTTTTTTTGGGATAAATCGGCAGGACTGGCATACCCGGCCCGATTTTCTGCTGGTTCCCCACGATCACGGCTTCTCCGAGATTCACTCCTTTTGTAACTTCCGTCATGTTTCCGAAGCGATCTGTGCTTCCCAGGGAGACGAACCGCATTTCGGCAATATTTCCCTTTCCGATAACGTAAAGATATTTTCCGACCTGGCTCGATCCGATGGCGACCTGCGGAACGAGAAGCGCACCCGGATGATCTCCGATGTGGAGATGGACGCGGACAAACTGTCCGGGAAGAAGAGTCCTGTCCGGGTTCGAAATGGTGACCCTGGCGGTGATGGTCCCGGTCGTCCGGTCCACGGTATTGTCGAGAAAGGTCAGCCGTCCCCGGTAGCGGGAATCCGGATTGTCGGCCAGAGTGATCACCGCCGGGAGAGAGCCTTTTTTCTGGTTTGCAGAAATCAGGGGCAAGTCCGGCTCCGGGGGATTGAAGGTGGCGTAGATCGGGTCCAGCTGGACGAGGGTGTTGAGTGTGGTTCCGCTTGCAATCAGGCTTCCCTTGAAGGCCTGGCTGTGGCTGAGCCGGCCGGCGAACGGGGCCACGATCCTTGTATAGCCCAGATTGATCTTGGCAAGTTCTTCGTTGGCCTTGTCGGAAAG
>JAMCWZ010000128.1:0-1625 GCA_023480765.1 Nitrospirota bacterium | reverse complement strand
CTGGTCGACAGAGGCCTTGTAATACCGTGAATCGATCTTATAGATCACGGTGCCCTTCCGGACATCGGAGCCGTCGGGGACGAGCTGATCCCTGAGGTAGCCGGTCACCATCGCCTGCAACGTCACGTTTTTGATCGCTTCTGTCGTTCCCACGTATGTCTTGTAGACCGGAACCGTTTTTTGCTCTACAAACGCCACGGGGACCGGCATCCGGAACGGGACGGGTTTTGGGGGAGGGGAAAAAAGAGAAAAATTGAACAGGTGAAACCGCCCTTGCAGGGCAAAGAGGATCGCTCCGCCCAGAAAGAGGAGGATCCCTGTTTGAATTGGGGAGAGTCTCTGTACGTTCATCGATCCTGTTCTCCTGGCTGTTCTGTATCCACCGTTTTTCCGGAAAGTGTGTTCAATGGGATGACTCCATGGGCTCTTCGCTTTTCCGCCCCTCGCGAAATTTTTCAATGACTGCGTAAAAAATCGGGACAAAGCCAAGGCTTAAAATGGTTGCGGCAAGCATGCCCCCAAAGACCGTGGTGCCGATCGACTGGCGACTGGCGGCTCCTGCACCGGTGGCCACCATCAGGGGGATCACCCCGAGAATGAACGCGAACGCGGTCATCAGGATGGGACGCAGACGAAGTCTTCCCGCTTCCATTGCCGCTTCGACAATCCCTTCGCCTTTTTCCCGGAGTCTTCGGGCAAACTCGACGATCAGGATGGCGTTTTTGGCGGAGAGGCCGATCAGCATGACGAAGCCGATCTGGGAATAGACGTCCAGTTGCTTGCCCCGGAGCCAGGTCGCGAAAATCGCCCCGAAGATTGCCAGCGGGACGGCCAGGATGACCATGAAGGGCATCGACCAACTCTCATACAGGGCGGCCAGAAAAAGGAACACGAAGACCAGGGAGATTCCGAAGGTGATCTTTTCCACCGATCCGACCTTGAGTTCCTGATAGGTGATCCCCGTCCACTCAAATCCGAAATCGTTGGGCAGGGACTTCCGGGCGGCCCTTTCCATGGCGGTGATGGCATCTCCGGAGCTGAAGCCCGGAGCAGGCCCACCGCTGATTTGGGCCGATCCGAAGATGTTGTAGTGGGAGATGGTTTCCGGTCCGACGGTGGGTTTAAGTTTTCCCAGAGTGTCCAGGGGAATCATGCCTCCCGATGTGTTTCGCACGTAAAGTCTGGACAGGTCCCGCGCATTTTTTCGCGCGCCCTTGTCCGCTTCAAGGGTGACCCGGAACGTTCTTCCATACATGTTGAAGTTGTTCACATAGAGGGATCCCAGATAGATCTGGAGCGTGTTGAAGATGTCCGGCAGGTTGAGCCCCAGGAGTTTTGCCTTTGTCCGGTCGAGATCGTAATCCAGCTGGGGGGTCTGGGTGCTGAAGGTCGTGAAGACCTGACGGGCATCGATTTCGGGCTGCTTCTTCGCCTCCGCGATCAGATCCTGGGTGGCCTGGTCAAGGGCCTTGCTCCCTTTGCCCGTCAGATCTTCCACTTCGAATTCGAATCCTCCGGTTGTTCCCAGGCCGGGGATGGAGGGAGGGTCGAAGGCCAGCGCCAGACCGGCCGGAATCATGAGCAATTTGGGGCGGACCTCGTTGACGATCATGGAAGCCGTGCGA
>JAMCWZ010000088.1 GCA_023480765.1 Nitrospirota bacterium | reverse complement strand
AGTAGCATGGTGACAGGATCGAATCGTGCACCGACCGGTCGCTGCATCCACCCGTTCGCGACCAGAATCCAGAGAGCGGAAAGGTTCGTGCCCGTGGCCATCAGAAACGTGGCCGCCAGATGGCCGATTTTCGACAGCCGTTCCCACCCGAAAAAAAACAGGCCAACGAACGTGGATTCGAGAAAGAACGCCATCAGCCCTTCAAGAGCCAGGGGAGTCCCGAAGATGTCTCCTACGTAATGGGAAAAATACGACCAGTTGGTTCCGAACTCGAACTCCATGGTCAGACCCGTGGTGACACCCAGAGCGAAATTGATGCCGAAGAGCTTCCCCCAGAACCGGGTCATATCCTTGTAGATCTGTTTCCCCGTCATGACGTAGACGGTTTCCATGACGACAAGGAGATACGTCATGCCAAGCGTCAGAGGGACAAACAGAAAATGATACAGCGCCGTCACGGCAAACTGGAGACGGGAAAGATCGACCACACTGTCGGACACCATCACTTTTTCCTCCGGACTCAAGCACAAAAGGACAACGTTGTCTCTTTTGAACGCAATCCGGATACCAAAGCGTATTTCTTTAGAAAACCAAGAGACTACAAGGATTTGACTTCATAACCCCTCCTTCCATTTTGACATAATCGACAATTTAGGCATAATAGAATGTCATAAATGACAAAAGGAGGTCCGAATGAACCGGGAACGACAATCTCCCACGGAAAAGCAAAAACCGACACACGTCGATCTTCAGGCTCTGGTGGAACCCTTTCCGGAACCGATGATCGTGATCGGAGACGATTACCGGATCAAGGCCGCCAATCAGGCCTATATCGAAGCGTATGCGCAGGACAGGCGGAAGATCGTCGGAAAAAAATGCCACGAGGTCTCCCATCATTCCGCCGTCCCCTGCGATCTGGCGGGAGAAGACTGCCCCCTGAAAGACCTTCAAAACGGAAGTCCCCACGGGAAAGCCTTTCATATCCACCACTCCCTTGGAGGACGGGTGTTCGCGAATGTGGAGGTGTTTCCCGTCGAGAATCCGGATCACTCTCCCCTTTATCTCGAACGGATACAGACATCGACCATCGCCCATCCCGATCCCGAAATGGATGGACTGGTCGGCGAATCTCCCGCCTTCTCCCGCATGCTGGCGGCAATACACCGGGTCGCGCACCAGAACGCGACAGTTCTTCTTCTGGGAGAAACCGGGACGGGAAAAGATCTCGTGTCCCAGGCCATTCACAAGCTGAGCCCCCGTGGAGGAAAACCCTTTGTCGCCGTCGATTGCTCCGGGCTTCCGGAAAACCTCATCGAAAGCGAACTGTTCGGCCATGAGAAAGGAGCCTTTACCGGCGCACATTCGCGGAAAATGGGTCTGGTGGAAGCCGCCAGGGGAGGAACGCTGTTTCTGGATGAAATCGGGGAACTCCCGCTCAACTTGCAGGCGAAACTTTTGCGCCTTCTGGAAACCAATGTCTACCGGCCTGTTGGCGGAGTCGATGCCAAAAAGGCGGATATCCGGCTCATTTCAGCCACGCATCGGGATCTTTCGTCCATGGTGCGGGAAGGCACGTTTCGGCAGGATCTTTTTTACCGGATCAATGTCTTTCCGGTTCACCTCCCGGCGTTAAGGGACCGGCCCGGTGACATTCCCCTCCTGGTCGAAACCATTCTGGGGCGTCTTTCAAAGCCCTCGCCTCCTGTCAGCAAGGATGCCATGGATCTCCTTCTGTCCCACGATTACCCGGGCAATATCCGGGAGCTCAAAAACATCCTGGAAAGAGCCCTGATCTTGTCCGACGGAAGGGAAATCCTTCCCGACCACCTGCCGGATCTTTCCCTGCGCTCCGAGACTTCCACCTCGTTTTTTCAGGAGATCCTTCCCCTGGCCGAGATGGAACGAAAATACCTCCAGTGGGCGTTGCAAAAAAGTGGCGGGAACAATCTGCCCAAACTGGCAAAAGCTCTGGGAATCAGCCTGCGCACCCTTTACCGAAAAATCGATTTTTTGCGAAAAGGACTTCCTCCGGAAGAAAACGGGTCCTCTTCCGGAGAACAAGAACCGGGACGATTGATGTTCGGAAAACGCGAGGGGGAAAGCTCTCTCTCCTAAAGGAACATGAACGGCGAGGAACCGGACAGTCGGGAAAACATCCTGACCCGTCCTCCGGAAAGCCTGGACGGGTCAGGACTTTTGCAGACGACCTATTCGATAGAGGGAGAAAACTCTTTTGCGGATTTGATGATCGTTTTCGCCAGTGTCTGCTCGAGAAGGGAGACACCCTGCGCATTCAGGTGGGGAGGATGGATATCTTTCGCTCCACCGGCTTTATTCACGACACCGGTCCACAGAATATGGTTGTCACGCGGATCGACCAGGAAGAGATGGAGGGACACCTCCGCCATCAGAGTTGCCCCGGCCGCCATGTCGTAGGTGGAGATATAGGTCCCGAACCCGACCATGGGGTGGTCTATCTGGAACTGGTAATCCACGATCGAACCGCACAGAACCGGAGAAGAAGAAGAGGCTCCTGTTACCGAGACCCGGACATGTCCGTCCTTCATGGACTCCACCTGACACTTCACCGATGGATCGTACCGGGCCCGAAGCCCCAGATTCCGGTATTGCTCGACCAATGCCCGGGAAACATGGGCAGGGATATTTTCCGGGGTATAGAGCGTCCCCGTTCCCTGTCCCCATCCGACGGTATCCGGCATGTCGTTGGAGGTGAAAGAGTACAGCCGAAAACGATGATCCGCCAGAGTCGTGACCACGACTTCACTCGACGGGGCCGGCTGCACCCCTTGTCCGGACATGGGGGTAAACCCCAATGTGACCCGGTTGTGCGCACAGGCCGAGAGAGTCAGTGCAAGACCCAGGGAGACCATCCCCAAAAACCACTTTCGTCCAGCGTATCGCATCGAAAATCCTCCCATGCGAATGAAAATATGTTTCCCCCTCTCAAGACAGGGATGGACCGGAATCCTGTGTATATCCGGTCTCACTGTTTCAGCATATACCCGCTTCCTGCCCTGATCAACAAATCAACAAGAAAGAAACAACCGCTAAGCATCTATAAACATGAGAAATTTTAAAAGAGGCTTTCTTTTGAAGCGGAATTTTATGGATGTGTCGAAATCGACAGATAATAATATTATGTATCATTTTTTAGGTATTTATGATTATGGGTCAAGTCCTCAAGTTGCTGGAATGTATGGTCCCTGCCGAAAATGCAAGTGGTCTTCCGAACCATGAGGGAAATGGGTGACCTAATGTATTCGGCCTCTTGTTGGGCATGGTCAAGTCCAAAATTTGTTGTAAATTTTTTCCCGAGAAGGGAAGCATGCCCTGTCATTCCACGATCGCAAGAGTCGAAGAGGTTTTGAATGACTCCTGCTTCTTCCATTCGTGGTACTCGGTCATGTCCAGATATTTCTTCCCGGTACTCCATTGCTCATGGAACTCCGAGAGAAGGGCTCCAATGAGACGGATGGCGGAGTCTTCGTTCGGGAAGTCCGGATCACCCTCTCCCGTCGCCGGATCTCTTCATTGGGTCGCTCCCGGGAGTTGGTGCTTCGAAGCCGGACGCGGTATTTCTTGGGAAAGGTCAAAATGTTCAACGTCTCGTCAAACTCTTCCTCCGGGCACTCCATGGCCTCGGGAGCTTTTTTCTCGAAGGTCCGGAGGATTTCGTTTTGGACCGTCCGGGCTTCCTCCATCGTCTCCGAGCGAAAGAGGCGAGAGAGGGCCTGGGCCAGAGTCCCTCTCTGGGAGGCCGGCGCATGACCCAAAATATTCCGAAGAAAGTGGACCTGGCAGCGTTG
>JAMCWZ010000104.1 GCA_023480765.1 Nitrospirota bacterium | reverse complement strand
CGGAGATGTCCGGTCGTGTCAACCCCCGTCGCCGGATCCAGGATCCGGACGTCTTTCAGAAAGAAGGAGTCCGTCATGTCTGTCTTTGCCATTCAGTTCCTTTCCTCTTTCCTATTCTATTGCCCGGCCATCAAAAGATACAGAACAGCCATCCGGATTCCGACGCCGAAATGAACCTGATCCAGAATTCCCGAGCGGGCAAGAAACGATTCCTCGTCCTGAATTTCAATGCCCCGGTTGATCGGACCGGGATGGAGGACCAGAACATCGGGCTTTGCCAGACGAAGGACCGCGGGGGAAATCCCATAGAGGCGCGCGTATTCCCCGAGGGAGGGAATATAGCTGGCCGTGGCTCTCTCCAGCTGGAGCCGGAGAGCCATGACCACGTCACACCCCCGCACCCCGTCCTTCAGGTCGTGAACCACCTCCACCTTCCAGCCCCTTGTATCCGCGGGGATCAATGTCGGTGGACCCACCAGACGGACACGGACACCCATCCGGGTCAGCGCCCGGATATTGGAACGGGCCACCCGGCTATGGAGGATGTCTCCCACAATTGCCACCTGCAGCCCTTCAAAATGTCCCTTTCTCTTCAGGATCGTATAAAGGTCCAGAAGTGCCTGTGTGGGATGCTCCCGGAGACCATCACCCGCATTGATCACATGGCAGCCAACGCGACGGGAGATCCATTCGGGAACCCCGGAAGACGGATGCCGGATGACCACTCCATCGGCTCCCAGAGCCTCAATCGTACGGACCGTGTCCAGAAGGCTCTCTCCTTTGACGACGCTGCTCTGGGAGGTGGTGATGTTGATGACATCGGCCGACAGCCTTTTTGCCGCGATCTCGAAGGATGTTCTCGTTCGCGTGGAGGGCTCGTAGAAAAGATTGACCAGCGTTTTTCCGCGAAGAGACGGAACTTTCTTGACCGTCCGGGAGGACAGGTCCAGGAAGGAGTCCGCCGTCCGGAAAATCCCGTTCATTTCCTCGGTGGACAGATCTTCGACGGATAACAGATGAGACGATGCCAGAAAATCACTCACGGACGATCCCTTTCCACCGGTCTCCGGAAAAGGGCGACCGTTTCCATGTGCGGTTCAAGGGAGACCTCAACGGTTTCATCCCGACCCGTCGGAATGTTTTTTCCGACAAAATCGGCCCTGATCGGCAGCTCCCGATGACCGCGGTCGATCAGCACAGCCAGCTGGACCAGGGTCGGCCTGCCCAGATCCATCAAAAGATCCAGAGCGCAACGGACCGATCGTCCCGTATAGAGAACATCATCGACCAGGACAATTTTTTTATGGTCCACGGATTCGGGAAGGAGACTTTCTTTCAGAAAGGGAGGAGAAGATTTTGTGGAGAGGTCATCACGATACAGTGTGATGTCTACCGTGCCAAGAGAAACAGGTTTTCCCTCAATGGCCTGTATTCTCTCTGACAGCCGTCTGGCAAGGACACCGCCACCCTGCAGGATACCGACCAGATACAAGTCCGTCGAACCCTGGTTTCGCTCCAGAATTTCATGGGCCATTCTCCGGATCATCCGTTCAATCTGGTCGGATTCCAGAAGAATTTTCCGGTCTGAAGACGCATGATTCCAGAGCGAGGAAGGCTCGGAAGGATGATTGGAGTTCAAGCTGAAAAACCTTTCCCAGGCTCACGGACCTGGAATTAAAAGGTTTTGGTTTCTGCTCAGTGAGCGGCGTCACCCGACTTTGAAGAGTTTTTTTGTTCCATGGCAAGACCGTTCTGAAGACCCATCTGATGGAAAGATGGCTTGACCAGCTTCGTCATGTGCGTCGATCCGTCCTTGTGGACTTCCGGATAAACGCAATAGTTGGCGAGGATGGTCGCCTGGGTGTCCTTGAAAAAATTACCCGAAAAAGGACCACCGGTCAAGATCGAACCCGCCTTCAGCAGAAAGCCCCGATACATTTCGATATTGCGCGGGTAAATTTTTCCGTTGTCGATGTCGAAATTTGGATTTCCCGAAACCAGGCTTTCCTTGTCCTGTTCGACGGTCCACAACCACTCCCGAACACCCTGCAGGTCCGTAAAGACGGCCGCTTCCCTGGTCCAAGGGTGCTGGTTGATCGGCATGAAATACCCGTAGAATCCATGCAGCCGGGCTTCCGCATCCATCATTCTCCGGGACCAGGATTTCTGCCAGGCGGCATACCGGGCGGGAGAGACATGTTTCTGATCCAGCATGGCATCCATTTCTTGGGCAAGATCCCGATACTCGGAATAAAGGGAGGCCAGCTGATCATGGACAGCCTGGACTGGATAGTCGGCCTTTTGGTCGACGACCCAGGCCCTGGCGTTCAGGGGAAAACAAAGACAGGCTGACAAGGCGGCAGCAAGAACCCATCCAAAAGAACGTTTCATGACGTCATCCTTTCTCAGGGGAAGCTTTTCCGGGACGGATGGTCCGCCTTCCTCCCCTCCTCCAGACAGAGAAAATGGGGAAAAAGACGGTCATATGTCGCCAGAAGCTCCTCGGGAAGAACGCGAACCTCATGAATTGTCGTCATGAAGTTCGTATCCCCTTCCCAGCGCGGCAAGATGTGCGCATGCAAGTGATCCTGTATACCTGCACCCGCACTTTTTCCCACGTTGATTCCGATGTTGTATCCGGTAGGATTATACTCCTTTTCGAGAATTTTTTCGCAAGCCCCCAATAGGTCCATCATCTCCCGAAGACTCTCCGGATTCTGGGAGGAGAGAGATCCGCCGTGGGCATGAGGAACGACCATCAAGTGACCGCTGGTGTAGGGGAAAGCATTCAGGACAATGTAACACAGGGTCGTCCGGTAGAGAACGAGCCGGTCTCTCTGGACACCCGCACGCGAAAGATCGCAAAGGATGCATCCACCATCTCCGGTCGTCCGGGATTCTCCCTTGATATACCGCATTCGCCAGGGTGCGCTTAGAGATTCCAACGGTCCCCCTCCCCCTTCCGGATTTTTTCTCAGTCAGCCGGGAGACTTTTCCGGCATTCTGATCCCCATTGTCCAACCCATTCCTGTCCCTCCCCTTTTTCCAGGGTCGCTGTCAGAATACGAAACTCCTCCCCTTCCCAGGCGATCCGGACGCGAAGAACAATCGAAAACAGATTCCGGACCGGCAACGGAAGCGTGTCCCCCCACTCAATAAAAGACCAGGAAATCTCCCGCTCATGAACAAGAGTTTCAATAAACTCCGGGTCCTCCTTGCGACCGGCCAGGCGGTCCATATCGCCATGAAAGACTCTCCACGCATTTTCCTCATAGACCTGCAGGGTCACGAACGTCGGGCTATTGACCGGACCGGCAAATCCCAGACCACGAAGAAAGCCGCGCACGAACTCCGTTTTCCCGATCCCGGTCGGACCCTCGAGAAGAACAAGCGCTCCCGGGGGAAGCCTTCTGGAGAGAAGGCGGCCGCACTCCGCCGTTGAAAAATCCGGCGGACATTTCACGCTTAGCTCAGGCAATTTCATCCTGGGCAAGGGCCCTCAACAGGTCCGTTCTGCCGATCACACCGACAAGATTTCCCCCGTCGAGAACCGGAAGCAGATCGGCATGGGTTCGCTCGAAAATCTGGGCCATTTCCTCGATCGTGGCGGATGGAGAGACGGTGGGAGGGTTCTTCTGATAGATATCTTTGACCTGGGTCGCGGCGATCCGTTCGATTTCCTTTTTCAGCCCTCCGGGAGGCTCGATAAAAAACCACGCATCGAGGAGAGAAATTGTTGTCGGGATGTGCAACGGTTTTTCATGGTGAATGAGATCATGTTCGCCTGCGACTCCCAGAAAACGCCCTCCGGCATCCAGGACAGGGACTCCGTTTAACCGGTTTTTGACAAGAGTGTCGGCAAGGTCCCGGATGGACATTTCGGGGGTGACGGACACCAGGGTACGCGTCATCAGGTCTTTTGCAGTCATTTTGCGTCTTCTCCTGGGGGAACGTATGAGAGCAACTTGTTTTTTTTCATCCTATCCCATTTTTTGGCATCTTTCCAGAGAAGCTCATCGCCCCGGGCAGCGGAAACTTCCTAAACACGCCGATACAGATAAACAGCAAGACTTGCCACCGAAATTGGAATCAGAAGGCAGAAGGACAACGCCACATTGAGGGAGATTTGCCCGGACATCCATCCGATCAGAGAAGGGGAAGGCAGGTCGCCGAAAACATGGGTGAAAAGAAGGCAGAGCCCCATGAGCGGAGCGGAGAGAACGGGAGGATTTCGCTTCAGGATCAGGCAGTTTACCGGAACCATTCCCAGGAAGAGCCCAAACGTCGAAAGCCACAATTCCGGAAACAACATTATGTGGGAACCCGTGACAAGGACAAGAAGAACGCCGGCCCCGGCCATCAATAAACCGGCAAGAGTCGTCCGGAAACCCCAGGCATCCGGATGATTGAGACACTCCCGGTCAAGCAGTTTTCCTCCCAGCAAAATCCCTGTCAATCCACCGACAAGAAGCGCACCTCCGGAAACCAGATTCGCAGATGCGAGAGTCATGAGCTTTTCACGTGTCAGATATACAGAGAGCCATGCGGCCATGCCTCCCAAAACAAATGTCACGGCGGCCTGTACAACAAAGGAAAGCAGAACGGGTTTCTGGAGCATCCCTCGCCAGATGGAAAGGGGAAGCGGATCGGACAACCCGGAAATGTCGGTTTTTTGAAACCCACGATAGAGAAGATAGGACAAAAGGAATCCGGGAAAAACAGGCAATAAAAGTGCGTGCTGGAAATCAGACTGATGGGAAAAAGCCCCGCCCAGCGCAAATCCCATGGCCGAACCAGCCGGGATAGCCGCATAAAAGATCCCGAGCCCCATCCCTTCACCCCGGATCCTCGAAAAAGGGCTCTTTAACAACAAAACGGGACCGATAGTGGTCAAAACGGCTTCTCCCGCCCCGGTCAACATCCGGCCGAGGAAAAGCCAGGCGAGATCAGGGGCAAACCCCGTCAGAGCCATCCCCGTGGAAAAGGTGACAATCCCTCCCGCCAGGAGCTTCCCGGCCGGCACCCTTTGGAGAAGGGTCCCGGAAAACGGAGCGACCAGGACGTAAACAAGAGTGAAAGAAGAGGCCAGAAAACCGAGCATCAGGTCGGAAAGACCAAACCGGACCCGAAAAAGAGGAAAGAGAGAGAGAAACAGTTGACGGTCCAGATAATTGAGGACATTCGAAAAGAGCAGAAGAAGGGCAAGGGCGGGACGATTTTCCGTTTCAGGAAGGGGGGCAGGAGGTTTCGACAACGCCGGATTCTTCTTTCATGGAGTGAAACAGGGACCGGTTTCGAATCAGGTAAACGACGATGATCACATTCAGGAAAAATGCCCCCAGACGAACCCATGAGAAGTGCTCGTGGATTGCATATACCTCAAAAGGAATCAGGGCCGAAATTTCCACGATGGTCATGTATTCCGCCCACCGGAAGCGTCTGTGGAGACCCCATGCGACGAGGTAGTTGACCAGGCCGTAAAGGATGCCGCCCACCGAAATCATTTTCAGCATGTTCGGGGAAATCAGCCCCGCTTCGCGGAGAAGTTTTCCTGTCCATGCGTTGTCCACATCCAGATTGAAATTCTGGGAGAGGTGAACGAGAATGGCAGACAGATTGACGTGGATCAGGCTTAACCCTCCTATTCCCAGGACAATGGCGAGGGTCCCCTTCGCAATCCTCTCAAGGATGATGTATTTTAGGAAAAGGGGGGATTTGTGTTTGAAAATCATTGGGGAATTCTATCAGAGGGAACATCCGGTGTCGAACGAACCCGGTCTGCTGACGGAAGGTCGGGACTTGGCCGTGAGGTCCTGCATGATATTCTGGTCCTTTTTCGTGGGTCTGACGATTCTCTCTTCTTCCGCGTACGGAGAAGATCTTTCCGGATTACATCTCCGTCTTCCGGAGCATATCCGGTCGGGAGAAGAGTGGCCCCTCCGGGTGACGTTTGATCATGCCCCTCCGGAAAACACGTTCTACAGACTTTTCGTCAAGATCGACGGAACTCCTGTCGCGTTTTCCGATCTTTCCCGTGGTCGCCGGACAACGATTAACATTCCGTCAACACACGCCGGCCTCCACCGGCTCTCCCTGACCTGGAAAAATGCTCCGGGAGGAAAAGAAGTCGTGATTCGCCGAATCTTTCAGGTTCCCGGCCGTTAAAATTTTCCCGGTTCGCAAGAATTCTTTTATGAGCTCATCGCAGAATGTGCATTTTTCACTGAAGGAGGGAAATCCGCATGCGACCATTTTCCAGAAGAGAAACCGGATGGGAAACACCCGGGAAAGTTCGGGGTCTGGGAGGACTTCTCTTGGGTCTCGGACTCTTTTTTCTCGCCTCCTGCTCGACAGGTCCGCAGCCGCCTGTTTTTATCGATATGTCGCCGGGATTGACCTTTCCACCGGTTTCCGGAAGCTCCAGGGAACCCGTTCCCGTCGCCGTACTCCCTGTCAAGCTTCGGGGGGACAGCCACAACGTCGGAATCCTGTTTCATGCGACGGGAGGGACGTCCCCCCTTCTCGTCAATCATTCGCTAAAAAAAAGCGTGCTGAAGTCACTGAAAGCTGTCCTGAAAGCAAACGGATACAAACCGTACGATGCCTCCTCGGATCATCATGAACTGATTGTCCGGATGGAAGTCGTCTCGTTTGAAGACCGGATCCGGGCCAATCTTCTCCATGTCCGGCAGAAAGCTGTTCTGAAATGCCGGTATATTCTCATTCGCCAGTCAGGAGAAAAAAGCACCCGTATCGTCAAGACCAGCAAACGTGAAGAATCCCCCACTCCCGCAGCCGTCTTTGACCAGAAGTCTGCCGGAAAACTCCTGGAGAAACTCCTGAAATCGTCTCTTGAAAAAGACTTGATACCGACGCTGAACGATCTTGTGAAACAGGAGTCGTGAATTGACCAATCAGTTCAAACCCATGAACAATGTCGTTGCCATACTCGTGACGATCGCTTTTGCAATTGTTTTTTTTATTCTGTTCATGCTTATCCCTGAACCGGAAAACAAAAAGGCCTCTTCTCCCGCGGGCCAAACGTCCGGAAATGCGCGCGCATTCCCTTCCGGGTTGACCGGGGAAGTCCTGTTCAACAGAGCCTGCGGCCAATGCCACACCCTTCCGCCTCTGACGCACCGTTCACCGGAGGACTGGAGAATCCTGGTGCTGAAAATGAACCGCAACATGCAGCAAACCGGGAAAAGTTACCTGACTCCGGAAGAAATACAGCCGGTCGTGGACTATATTCTTTCCCGGCAAAAACCTGCCTGATCTCTTCTTGCTAAAGTGGAAGGGGTTCCCGGGGGAACCCCTTCCACCCCACACGGTGGTCGATCCCTTTTGAAAGCAGCATGACCTTGAACGCCTCTCCCATTCGAAGAGGGTGAATCAAAGTGACCATTGCGGCCTTTTCTTCAGGAGAAAATTGCTCGTCTCCCAACCACTCCTCGATCCCCAGATTCATCAGATAATGCATCTGGTCCGAAAACCCTTCCAGGCGCATTCCCAGCATTGTGGCCTTCCTTGCCAGAAGCGGAAAGTCCACATGAACGGTCATATCGACGGAGCCCGGATCGGCCTGGGTCACATCTTCAACAAGAGCATGTTTCCGATACCCCATCAGGCTTCCTTTTTCCCTCTTCGGGGAAACCCTCTCCCGGGCCGTGTCCCCATAATCAATCCAGAGCATGCAGCCTTTCCCGAGAGAGTGATAAAGCTCTTCCAGGATGGAGCAGAGATCGGCCTGCACCTCCCATTCAAACCCTTCCGGATAATCCCAGGCGGTGGAGTGGACCCCTTCTGTCAAAGAAGAGCTTGAAAGTTTTCCTTCCACCTCGATGAATTTTCCGGAGCCGTCCTCTTCAATGTAGATTTCTGAAAAAGAATCTCGCGTTCGCCGAAGACGATGGGCGGGCAAGGCATCAAGGAACTCATTTCCCAGGATCACCCCGTCAATGGGGTCCCTTCCCGACAACTCCCCCGGCCGTATCCATTCCGGTGGGCGATCAAAAGAAAGGGAAGACAGTTTTTCCTTCTGCTTTTCGACCAGGACGGGACTGATCTCATAGAGGATTGGCCGAACCCGAAGAGCAAGTTGCGGTGCGGACAGACGGAGGCTGACAAGGAGATCACGCATCAGTGTTCCATTGCCTGGACCGGTTTCCATCAGGTAAAATTCATTCGGGTGACCGAGTACAGCATCGATCTCGACAATTTGCCGGGACAGCAGAAGGGCAAAGGCCGGGCTGAGCTCCGGAGCCGTGTAAAAGTCTCCCCGGGAAAAGCCGATGCGGGCGTTTCTTGTATAATATCCCCCCGTTGGATCGGACAAGGCACGGGCCATGAAGTCCCGAAATGTCATGCGTTGCACGATCTCCCCCTCAAAGGAAACAGGTCTGGTTCACCATGATGATTATCCGTCTTTTTCTCCTCATTCTTTTTATTCCCATCCTGGCCTTTGTCTTGCGCCGGATCGGAAAAACATTCCAGGTTCGCCCGATCCCCTCCGAACCCCTGAAAACCGTTCGTGACCCGATTTGCCAGACGTTTCTTGATCCCTCTTCTCCTCTGGTCCTCTCCGAAACCGAAGAAAACTCCAACGGACGGGTCTATTTCTGCAGTGTTCAGTGCCAGTCCAAATATCATCTTTTGCACGAAAAACCTTCCTGAACTGATGACTGTCCCTCCCGATCTCCGGACGTTTCAATCCGATCTCATTCCCCGTCTCCGGACTCTTCTCGGGGAAATTCAACCTTCCGCTCTTCTCGAATCCAGTGAGAATCCACTTTATCCCCCTTCGAAGGAACACCCCGAATTTCTCCTTGCCGTTGGAAAGGCCTCAAAGGGAATGGCAGAAGCCTTGGCAGAAAAACGCTCGATTCCGCCGGACAGAGTTCTGGTGATCCTTCCTTCCGGTTATCCATGTCCTGAACGGTATGGATGGAGAACCGGCAATCATCCGGACCCCGGAGAAGACAGCCTGAACGCCGCAGAAGCAGCGCTGGATTTCGTAGGAAACATCCCCCGGGGGGGTGTTCTTCTTTTTGCGCTTTCTGGTGGCACGTCAAGTTTGCTTTGCAAGCCGGCCCGGGGGATCTCCCTGGCCCAGAAAAAAAATCTGATCGGCTTGCTGATGCGAAAGGGAGCGCCCATTCATATCCTGAATACGGTCAGAACCCATCTTTCCTTGATCAAGGGGGGAGAGCTCCTGAGAAATTTCCGGGGGCAACATGTTCACACCGTTCTTCTTTCCGATGTCCCCTGTCAATCCGCCGGAATTGTCGGGTCCGGCCCGACCGTGTTTTGCCAGAGAGACGGGAAAAAAACTCTGTCGATTTTGGAGGAATGGCTCGATCCCGAAGACATTCCGGATTGTGTGAGACAGCACCTGGAAACTCTTCCTCCCCTTTCCCCGCCTCCGCTGTCCAGGGAACCCCTCCATGTCCTGGGGGATTCCGGGGTGGTTCTCAAAAAAGCCGCCGAAGTGTTGTCCTTTTCAGGTCACCGGATTCACCGTCTCACGCATTGCCTGAGCGGAGAGTCCCGTGTTCAGGGTGAAAGAATAGGAGATCACATCCGTGACATCGCAGACAGGAAACCGGGAAACCATCTCTTTCTGGCATCCGGAGAATGCACCGTGACACTTGGAAAAACGCACGGGCGCGGCGGTCGCGCGCTGGAACTTGGCATCGCTTGCGGTCTCTCCCTGAAAAATTACAAGACCATCGTCGGCGCTCTCGCAACCGATGGCATGGACGGAAACTCCGGCTATTCCGGGGTTCTTTTGGAAAGTGCTCTCTTCCGGCAAAAGGAAATGGAAAAAAAAGGACTTCGCTGTCTCGAAACACATGACACGGCTTCTTTTGTTCACGAAGAAGAGATAGGACTGTCCTTCGGTCCAAGCGGCACGAATCTGAACGATCTTCTGTTCGTTTACCTTTTCCCCTCCACGGAGGCCTTGCCAACATGAAAAACATTCTTCTGTTGTTGTTTCTTCCTGTCTCATTCTTTGTTTTTCTGCCACTCTCCCTTGCTCATGCACAAGATGAATATCCCGTTGCATACTGGGGACAAAAGCATGTCCGGGAAGCGTTGCTTCTCCACCGGAATCTGTCACCCGGGGACTTTCTTGCCTCCTGCCGGAACGCAAAGCTTTCCCGCTCTTCGTCCCACCCTCTGTCCGGCAACCTTCAAGCGGCCTGGAATGATTTTTCGCGTAGAAAAACCCGTTTAAGATATTGTCAGTCCCAACCTGGAAGAACATGGTACCTTCTTGGAGAAGCCCCTTATTTTATGCTGCCCGAGAATCCCGGATCCCACAAATAGAGCATTGTCGGACCACTTTTGGTCATCATCCCTGCAAGCCGTCCCGCACTTGCCAATGGGCTATCGGCCGGGCTTTCACTTCCAAAAATACCAGTCGCCGCGAGAAAGGGCTCCCGATAACGGATCACCTCGAACTCCTTCACATGCATCAGCCGTTTCAGGTGACGGATCAGATCGTCCCGATACCCGATGCGGTCGACAAGATGATTTTTCAGAGCCTGTCTTGCGGTGAAAATTCTCCCGTCGGCCAGAGGCTTGAGAATATCCGGAGCGATTTGTCGATTCCGGGAGACAATGTCGAAAAACTGGGTGTAAAGGTCTGAAATCAGTCCCTGAAAGAGGCTTCTGTCCTTGTCTGTCATCGGTTTGAGCGGCGAACCCATCTCTTTCTCGGCACCACTCGACAAGGTTCGGTCTTCGACCCCGATTTTTTTCATCAGACCTGTGATCCCGACATTAAAGATAACAACACCGATACTGCCGACAACACTTGTCGGATGGGTCCAGACTTCATCTGCCGCAACGGATACATAGTAGGCCCCGGAAGCTCCCATATCCCCGATCATCGCCATCACAGGAATACCGGACTTTCGCTTGAACTCCCGCACCAAATGGTAGACGCGGTCGGAGGCCGTCACCGAACCACCCGCGCTGTCGATCAGAAGAACAATCCCCCGGACCCTTGGGTCCTCTGCGGCTTTCCTCAGTGTTGCACGTATTCTGGTGACAGTGTCATCCCTCCCGCCCAGAAAAGGGATCCCCCTGCTTGTCTGATCACCAATAAAGCCGTTGATCGGGACAAGAAGTAATTTGTCCCTGGCACCCACTCCTGACAAAACGGTTTCCTGTAATCCCTTTTCCGTTGGAAAAAGATTCACGCTGATACAGGAAGTCAACGAAAAGGTCATCAAGACGGCAAGAACACTCGCGGGCATCCAGCCCGTCCTTTTTTTCATCAGAATTCCTCTCCTCAATCCTTCTGGTGCTTTTGTTTCACGACCTGTCTCCACAAGGAAAGGATCAGGACCGGAAATTGACGAACTGGAGGTCGTATCCAAAATCCCTTGACTTTAAAATGGAAATGACCGTCTGGAGATCGTCCTTCGACTTTCCTGTCACCCGGACCGAATCTCCCTGGATCTGGGACTGGACTTTCAGCTTTGAGGCCTTGATCTCCTTGACAATCTCTTTGGCGGCTTCCGTGGACAATCCTTGTTTAAAACGGATCCGCTGCCGAACTTTCCCCCCCAGAGATTCTTCCACTTTCTGACGATCGAGATTCTTGAGCGAAATCCCTCTGCGAATACATTTGGAATCGAGAATTTCATTGACTGCGGACAATTTATGGGCATCCGGCGCATTCAGGACCAGCTCTTCCTTCTCCCACTCCACCTGTGCACCCGTCGCCTTCAGGTCAAATCGGTTCTGAATCTCCTTATTGGCCTGATCGACGGCATTTTTGGCTTCCTGCATATCCACATTGGACACAACATCAAACGATGAATCGCTTGCCATTTTGCCCCCTCTTCATGAAAACGTGCTGTCTGAAAAAGTCTCCTCTTCCTCGTTGACTCTGCGATGGAGATATTCGGAAAAGAAAACTATTTTTCATTTTCTTACAATCCGGGAGTCTCCATATTAAAAAGTTTCGCCGCCAAATAGATCATGCCGGTGCCAAAAGATCCAAGAGCCAGCATATCGATCGAAAATGCGAAATGATGAGCACCCAGCAAGATCCCCCGAAGCAGATCCACCCCGTAAGTCAGGGGATCCGCCAGGACAGCGACAGTGAGCCATTTTGGCAGCCCGTTTAACGGAAACATCGCCCCCGATAAAAAATAGAGCGGCAGTATAATAAAATTCAACAGAACCATGAATCCCTGGCTCGAAGACATCCTTGCAGAAAGAGCGATTCCCATCGCTGTTTGGGCCAATCCAATGAAGAGCATGATCAAAAGAGCCAGAAGAAACTGCCCGATCGTCAACCGAATCTTGAAGACCGGAAACAGGGCAAACAAGAGAAGCGCCTGGAGCAGGCTGTTGGTGCTGCCACCGAGGACTTTTCCCAGAACAACGGCCGTCCTTGACAAAGGAGCCACGAGCACTTCCTTGAGAAAGCCCACCTCTCTGTCCCAGACAACAGCTATCCCCGCAAAAGAGGCCGTAAACAGAATACTCATGGCCAGTATTCCGGGGAATATAAACTGCTGATAATTGGCCGACCCAGCCATTCCTCCGGAGAGACGGCCACGCAGACCTCCGCCCAGAATAAACAAAAATAACAGGGGCTGAATCAGGGAGCCAACCAGCCGGACCTTGTCCCTCCAAAGACGGATGACATCCCGGAGCCACAGGGTATAAATTCCCCGGAGATCGCGGACAAGCGGATGAGGAATGCGAATGGAAGCCATGTCGTTTTCAAGAATATCCCCGTTCACAATTTCCCCCTATACACACGATGAAAGGGGGAAGCCGTTTCCTGATTTAATGCCATATTCTTTCCTGTCATCTGGATAAAAACATCGTCCAGATCCGGTTTCCGGATCGTCATTGCGCGGATAGTGCCGGGAAGCTTCCGTATAATGCCGATTGCTCCCTCTTCTCCGATGGGCAATGGAAAAGAAATTTCACCTTCCGAATCCACGTGACAATCGACTATACCAAAAAACTTTTCCAGATAATTTTGTATAGGTTCAAGATTGTCGGGGTCCGTTTGCAGAACGATCACCTCCGGTCCAACCATTTTTTTCAGTTTTTCCGGCGTATCGACTGCAACCAACCGGCCTTCGTCCATGACTCCGACCCGGTCCGCCGAATCCGCTTCTTCAAGATAATGTGTTGTCAGAAAAACCGTCATCCCCCATTGCTTTCGGGAGAGATGAATATATTCCCAGATCGTTCTCCTTGTTTTTGGATCCAGACCGATCGTCGGTTCATCAAGGATGAGGAGTTTTGGATGATGCATCAATCCGCGCGCAATCTCAAGACGACGACGCATCCCCCCCGAAAATGTCCGGACGAGATCCTGCCGACGTTCCCATAAATCCACCATTTTTAAGAGCGCCTCTGACTGGGCCATCCTCTGGGGTCTGGACAACCCGTAAAGCCTCCCGTGGAATTCCATATTTTCCAGTGCCGACAACCGGTCATCGAGACTTGGATCCTGAAAAATGATTCCAATCTTTTGGCGTACAAGATGCGGAGAATCGACAACATTGAGTCCATCGACTTTTACTTCTCCGGATGTTGGCTTGAGGATAGTCGACAGAATCGATATCGTTGTCGTTTTCCCCGCCCCATTGGGCCCAAGTAATGCAAAGAACTCTCCTTTTCCGATGGAGAGATCTATTTTGTTAACCGCGACTCTCCGGGAACCGGAAGAAGAAAAGATCTTGCTGAGCTGTCGGATTTCAATCATGTTTTTACCTGAAAATCAGAAAGGAAGGTCGTTAAAAAAAAAGGAGCCCGAAGGCTCCTTTTGAAGGAGAGAGATCAAATTTTACTGCTTGAAGGCAACTTTCTTGTATGCTGAATCCGGAATTGCCCCAATATTGCCTTTTGTGACCGGAATAGGAACAGGACGTCCCTGTGACCGCTCAACCGGGAGATAAGTCTGGGGGATGGTAATCACCGCCGGATCGACAAGTCCCAGCACCCAAGTTGTTAAAGCCGTCGTCTGCTCGTCGGTCAGATGAAAGTTCGGCATGATTGTCGGAGGCACCTTAAAGGCGGGAACACCGGGAGAAATTCGTCTCGGGTTTTTGAAGTGTTCCCACTCCCATTCACGCTCCGAATGAATCCCATTGACATACTCAAAAAGGTGAACGTTATAGAAGCCCAGTTCTGTTCGGGAACCGAAGCCGGAAAGATCCGGTGCCAAAACGCCGTGCAGGTTAAACTGCACCATAGAATGGCAGGAACCGCAACCTTTCTGGTTGATTGTCTTCTTTGCCAGATTGAGATAAGGGGTCATCGGTGGGTTCACGCCCGCGTTATAAAGATCGGTATGACATTTCGTGCAGCTGGCTTCAGCAAACGGACCGAATTTCGGCTGATAGTCCAACGTTACATTGAACCCGTGAGCGGACTGGACTGTTGTGGCAAGACCGTTTCCATCATGACAGACAGTGCAGCCAAACTTTCCAAAAGGATGTTTGTGCATGAATCCCGAAAGGTCCGGATGTGCCGTAAATGGCTCGGGGGCATCCTTGAAAATCGGGATATTGATCCCCATGTGACATGTCTGACACCGGTCGGCACGATTCAGAATCACATTCCAGGTCTGGACGATCTGGAGCGGAGAATTTGCCAGTGCAGGCTTGTTCGTTTTCTTTGCCAGCAACTTATAATATTCCCTTTGATAAACCATCCAGGATGTATGGGAATTTTTGTACATATCATAAGCGATTGATCCAGCAACAAGAAGCGTGGAGAGAAAAAAGAGGACATAGATTTTCGTTTTCATGCCCGCCGACCCCTTTCATTCATAGCGTCGGGATCCTTGCGAAGCGGATGCCCTTCTGGGTAAAAGGAGCGTTCCTGCCATTTCTGGAACCAGATCAAGAGATAATAAAAAAACGCTGTTCCAACCACGAGGGTCAAGGAAATTCCGATCCGGTAAGGGAATCCGAAATATTGTTCGACCCAGGGTTCATTCAAGAGATTGTGAAATGAACTCATAAACTCTCCTTACAAATAGAGCCTTGAAAGTGAGTAACGCTTTCTGAAAAGAACTGTCTTTCTTTTTGTTTCATTTCAGAAAACAGGGCCAATAAACCTCAAACATTAATCCACGGTGTAACGACAATATATTTAATGTTGAAGAGAAGTCTCAGAACAATCTTTAATGCAACACCCATCATTGAGAGGAAAAAGAGCATAAAAACAAAGTAACGGGCTCCACCAAGCGAATCGTAGAATTTCCGCATAAAGAAATAAGGAATGGCCATTCCTACAGCAAAGTAGGCAAAAAAGAGAACGTCACATAATGCTTTTCCAACATCTTTCGAGACATGCAACAAATTGACAAAAACAATATGCAGAGGAACAAGCGTCACCAGTGCCGGATTCATGTGCACCAGATGATCACTCCATGGCCAGTACCATTGCCAGTCCAGACCTCTCAGATAGGTTCCGATCACAATGGTCACCCACCAGAGAGCAAACCCGAAGGAGTAATTGAAGATAGCAAATTTCCTCTCGGAAAAAGTGTAGTAACCGACACCTTTCGGGTTTGTATCGACATAAGGGAATGTCATTAACCCAACAATAATCATTCCTGGAAGAACCACGCCTGCATACCATGGATCAAAATAAACCAGAAGCTCCTGCAATCCCAGAAAGTACCAGGGAGCGCGCATGGGGTTTGGCGTTGTCGAAGGGTCCGCCAGAGATCTCAACGGCGCATGGACAAACTGAACCAGAATGATCAGCCCGGCCGTTATCAATAATGCGCAGATGAGTTCGATCATGATGAGGTTGGGCCATGTATAGACAGTATCTTCCGGCTCCTTTTTAACAATAGGAGTCGATCCTTTCATCAATTCGACCAAACCGTAACTTTTCCTCGCATCACGAGGAAAAATTTCTCTTGTCACCTTGTTCTCCATTAGATATCCCCTCTCGGATCCCGAGTGTTAAAGATTGACCCTGAAAACTGCTCTTACAATGGGCCGGAGAATCCATCCTTACGAATGCGCCAGAAGTGGACGGCCAATGCGATCGTCACAAAAAGCGGGAGAACGACGCAATGAAGAACATAAAAACGGATGAGCGCATTTTGACCGACGACAGTACCACCGATAAGCATAAACATAATGTCGTTTGTTGGAAGAAAGCCCAATTGTGCTCCCCAGGGACCATTCTGTCCGATAAAGGGAGTGTAGGAGGCCATTTTTGTTCCGACGGTCACAGCCCAATAGGCCAGCTGGTCCCAGGGAAGAAGATAGCCCGTCCAGCTTAGAATGAGAGTCATCACCAGCAGCAGGACCCCGACCACCCAGTTGAACTCGCGGGGAGCCTTGTAAGCGCCGGTAAGAAAAACTCTCGTCATATGCAACCACACAAAAAGAACCATTCCATGTGCGGCAAATCGGTGAAGATCCCGCATGAGGTTTCCGCCGAAGATCACGAACTGCAGATCCTGGATATTATTGTAGGCCAGACCTGTATAGGGAGTGTAATAGAACATGAGCCAGATCCCGGTCACTGCCAGCATGATAAACAGGAAGAGCGTGATTCCACCAAGGCAGAACGTGTAACGCATCCGCAACGCACTCCGACGCACCTTGACCGGATGGACATGCAGAAATACGTTACTGAAAACTACATAGGCCCGGTTCATGTCATTATCCGGAAAACCGTGCCTAAAAATTGATCGAAAGACTTGCGACTTGGTCAATTTCTCCTTCAAGCTCTCAAGCATTCGTGGTCCTTTCAATTTTGAGAATCATTGTCTTTCGGCTTGCTATAGAGCAAGCCCATCGGCCCTGAGGGCTATTGATCTAAAAGTATAGTTTTATAGGATTCCTGGTTCCGGCAGCTTCCGCTTTCGGTCAAAAAAGCCCGGAAGATCTTCCCTCCATCTTCCGGGCTTGCATTTAGCAAAGCAGTCGATTGGACGAACAGGAAGCCCCTGGCGGGGGGGAATGCTCAATCCAGAAGGGTTTCACTTCCTTCACTTTTTCCTTGACCCACAAACCCTGCGGTGTCTGCGCCGGATTCGGGTCCAGCCGGACAACCGTGTTGACAACGAGAGCTCCGTCCACAGGATCCTTTGTGATCTGGCCTCTCCAGAGTGTTCTCGGAGCCGGACCGCCACGAACATTCCCGTGTACGTCGTAAATCGACCCGTGACATGGGCAACGAAATCTTTTTTGATCCGGAAACCAGTTGGGGGTACATCCCAAATGGCGACAGATCGAAATCATGTTATAGATTCCGCGCATGTTGCGGACGACCCAGAAACGCCCTTTCAGTTTCCATCGTTCATCAACACCCAGACCATATTCCGTGACATGGCCAATCTTGAATACGGTTGGCGGCTCATAAAGAATTGGAGGAAACATAAACTTGTATGCGGCATAGGTCGAACCTGCCAGGGTAACGCCGACAACACCCCAACCGGCAGCCAGCATAAATTTTCTTCGACCCAAATCAGATGGGCTGGCCGCATCTTTCAGGGAATCCTGATTTCCCGTTCCGCTCATAGCTGTACTCATGGCAAGGCGACCTCCTGCTTGATTTCCAAAAACTCCATCGAGATTGCACCGGTTGGGCATCTCTTGGCACAAAGCCCACACCGGATACACCGCGACCCTTCCCAAATCATCGCCGTCGAATGATCAAGATTCTGATCAACACCAACTTCTTCCCTTTTCGACAGTTCTACCCCAAGGAAGCTTTCCACAACCTTGGCCGTGGATTCCTGGTCCAGATCCACATCGGACAAGGGAATCATCTTCAAGGCATATTCCGGGCAAACGTCTACGCATCCCCCGCACATAATGCACTTTTCACCCTCAAAGATTGGGTTGACATGACAGGTCAGGCAACGGGACGCTTGCTCCCTTGCTTCTTCTTCGCTAAAAGACAGCTCTGCAAGTTCAAAATTCGTTTTTCGGAATTCCGGTGTCAAAAGTGATGGATTGGCCCTGGAAATCCCATAATATCCATCCACGTTAAAATCAACCGGCCAGATCGGAGTCGGGTTCCCCCGATGATCGACAGGAGTAGACACCGCGTAGACCTTTACCTCTTCCGATTTTCCTGTCAGATAGCGATGCACAGATGCTGCTGCCTTCTGCCCTCCTGCGATCGCATCAATAAAGATTCTTGGCCCCGTCACAACATCACCTGCGGCAAACACTCCGGGGATCCCTGTTTCCATCGAGTGGATATTGGCCCGAATCACCCCGTTTCTGCCAATCACCGAATCATGCTCCGAAGGAATGAAGGAAGAGTCGATCGTTTGACCGATAGCAAACACAACGGAGTCAAAAGGAACGACACTCTTTTCCGTTTCATCATAAGTCGGAGAAAACCGTCCCTGATCATCGAATACGGAAAGAACCCTGACGACCTCCAACCCCTGCACCTTTCCTTCGCCAACCACCCTTCTGGTCCCTTTTCTGACCAGAAACTCTACCCCCTCGGCGACCGCATCCTCGATTTCCATGTCATCAGCCGGCATTTCATTCCAGTCCTCCAGGGCAATAACGCTCACTTTTTCAACCCCTGGAAGCCGAACGGCTGTTCGGCAAACATCCATCGCAACATTTCCGGCACCGACAACAGCCACACGGCGACCGACCGGAACAGGAGAATGATCAAGATAAACAGACTGAAGGAATGGAAGGGCGGAATAGACATGCTCAAGCTCCTTTCCTTCGAAAGGAACCGGTCGACTGCCCCATGCGCCCACGGCAACGACAACAGACTTGAACTCCTCCTGAATTTCCTTGAACGAAACGTCTTTC
>JAMCWZ010000003.1 GCA_023480765.1 Nitrospirota bacterium | reverse complement strand
TCGCGGCAAATATGATCGCGATCTGCTTCTCAACAGAAACAGGAGAGTAATGCGGCTGCTTCAGGATTTCCGTCAAACGAAGACCTCTTTCGATCTGATCCCGGGTCGTCTTGTCCAGATCCGATGCAAATTGGGCAAAAGCCGCCAACTCCCGGAATTGAGCCATTTCCAGACGGAGCTTCCCTGCCACCTGTTTCATCGCCTTGATCTGGGCTGCACCACCGACGCGGGAAACCGAGATTCCGGGATTAATTGCCGGCCGGATACCGGAATAGAAAAGGTCGGTCTCCAGGTAGATCTGTCCGTCAGTAATCGAGATGACGTTTGTCGGAACAAAAGCAGAAACATCTCCCGCCTGTGTCTCAATGATTGGAAGAGCCGTGAGGGAGCCTCCTCCATGACTCTCATCCAGACGAGCGGCACGTTCGAGCAGACGACTGTGGAGATAGAAGACGTCGCCCGGATAAGCTTCTCTTCCGGGCGGGCGGCGAAGGAGCAGGGAGAGCTGGCGGTATGCCCAGGCATGCTTCGTCAAGTCGTCGTAGACAATAAGAGCGTCCTGGTTCCGGTCACGAAAATATTCCCCCATGGCACAGCCGGAGTAGGGAGCGAGGTACTGGAGTGCGGCCTGTTCCGAAGCGGAGGCGGAGACGACGATAGTGTATTCCATCGCACCGTTCTTCTCCAGGATATTGACGGCATTGACGACACTGGAAGCCTTCTGACCGATGGCCACGTAGATACAGGTGACGTTCTTTCCCTTCTGGTTCAGAATCGTATCGAGCGCAATCGTGGTTTTCCCGGTCTGCCTGTCTCCGATGATCAGTTCCCTTTGTCCGCGACCCACCGGAATCATCGCATCGATTGCCTTGATTCCAGTCTGGAGAGGAACACCAACGGCTTTGCGCGTCGCTACACCAGGAGCAACCTTTTCCACCGCAGACGTCATTTTTGCCTGAATGTCGCCTTTTCCATCAATGGGCAGTCCCAAAGCGTTAACGACCCGACCCACCAGTTCGGGCCCTACGGGAACTTCCATCACCCGGGACGTAGTTCTGACCTCATCACCAGCCCGGACATCTTCCGTCGCCTCCAGAAGGGCGGCACCAACCTCGTTTTCCTCCAGGTTCAGGACGAGAGCCTTACCACCTCTGACCAGCTCCAGCATTTCTCCCGCCTTCGCCTTCTCCAGTCCCGCAATACGAATGATTCCGTCTCCGACTTCCAGGATCGTACCCCGGTCATCCGAAATCACCCCTCCCCGAAAGGCGTTCAGACTTTTCAAAATATCGTTCGTGATTTCCGTGCTTTTCAAGGTTATTTCATCCCCCATCTCATCTGGGCTCAAGCCCGATCCAGGAGTTCACCCTGCATCTGGTTCAAGCGCCCTTTCAGGCTACCATCCCACACATGCGTACCAGCCTGAATGACCAGACCGGCGATCAACTCCGGCTTCATTGTCCAGTTCGCCCTGACCTTCATGTTTCCCAGCTTTTCCGACAGCAACTGTTCGACCCTGTTCTTTTCCCCGTCATCCAATGGGTAGGCCGACTCGATGGACACCTCCACCTGCCCTGTCTCGACGAAAAATCTTTTCTGAAGCTGTAACCGGCAGTATGGGAGAGCGTCCCACAAATCTTCCAGTATCAGCACAGACAGAAACCCTTTGGCAGCGTCTTCTGGCAAGAGTAGACCGGCGTTCCGGAGAACTCCCTGAAAAAAATCCACCTTCTCCACCAGAGGAATGCTGCGCGTTAATGAAAATGCACGGACCTTTCTGGTGAATCGAAGTGATCCCAGGAGGAACAAGGCCTTCTCCCAGAAAGAAAACCGTTCCTCGTCAGCAGAAATCTGTCCGATCAAAAATTCGACGAGACGCTTGGCCTTTGCTTCGGCTTTTCTTCCGATCTTCATCCTGCCTTCTTCGGCTCTGTCTTGACAGAGCCCGTTTCCACCGCCCGGATGGCCCTATTGATAAACATCATTTTTTGGGTTTCGTTGAGATTTTCCTCGAGGACGGATTCAATCCCCCGGACAACAAGAGAGACAGTCTCCTTGCGGAGTTCGTTCCGCACCCGATCCACGTCAGCCCTGATCTGGGCTTCCGCTTTTTTCAGTCGAGTCTCAACTTCCAGCATGGCTTCCTTTTGCTTTTCTTCCCGAACGACTCGCCCCATTTCTTCCGCCTGACGCAAGATTTCTTCCGCCTGGATCCTGGCCTTCGAGAGAAGCATCTTCTGTTCTTCCAGTATACCGGCAGATTCTTCACGATTCTTACGGGCGGCTTCCAGATCTGATACCACCCGCATCTTCCGTTCTTCCAGAACCTTTACCAGCGAAGGAAGAAGGACCTTCCAGACAATGACAAGCATCAGAAAAAAGGACAGGACCGTCCACATCCCGAGAGAAGAAAAGAACCGGGCATCAAACTGCGGCATCTGTGTTCCTTTCTTTGACTTCCAAAACCTTCCCTCCGGTCATTTTTACTTCCGGAGGCCCATGATGATGAACGCGATCACCAGGGCGTAAAGAGCCACTGCCTCTGAAAGGGCAAAACCAAGCCACATATATTTCGAAACCCGGCTTTCCACTTCCGGTTGACGGGCAACCGCCTCGATCATCTTACCGAAGATATAACCGATTCCCGCACCGGATCCGGCGACCCCGATTGCGGCAGCACCCATACCAATCAACGCAGCAGCGTGAACATCCATGAAAAATGACCCTCCGTTTGGAATAATTCTCTTAATGATTAAGCTTGACAGCCTGCCCGATATACACAGCGGACAGGATGGCAAAAATGTATGCCTGGATAAAGGCCACGAGGACCTCCAGGAGATACAGGACGACGGAAATCGAAAATGGAAGCCACTTAAGATAAACCGCAAGCGTCCCGGTCAACGTAAACAGAACAAAAAGGATTGTGTGCCCCGCGGTCATATTCGCAAAAAGACGGACTGCCAATGACAAAGGCCTTGCCAACTGGGAGATGACCTCTATCGGCACAATGAGGGGCATCATCCAGACAGGCACTCCTTCGGGAACCAGAACACTTAAAAATCGCACACCGTGGCGGGCAAACCCGATCACCAGGCTCGTCAGATAGACGGCAACCGCCAGAATGCCGGTCACAACGAGCTCCGAGGTGACCGTAAAGACATGAGGAACCAGTCCCAGAAAGTTTCCCAGAAACACCAGCAGGAAAATGGAAAGGATCCAGGGAAGATATTTTTCCCTGTTCTCAGAGCCGATGTTTTCATCCACGACGCGTGCCATCGTCTCGTAAAGCATTTCGACAAGGCTCTGGAACCTTCCGGGAATAATCGACGCTCTCACACGGATGTGCAATGCGGCCAAAAGGGCTATGCCCCCGATGACCCAAAAGGAAACGACCGCTTGAGTGACTCCGATATCGTGTCCCATGAGACGGAAAGTGAATAGCGTATGAAGAAAAAACTCTTCCAGTGGATTGCCGTTCAACATCTACTCCCGTTTATCTGGATTTCTGTCGCCGTCCTCCGGACGGGTCATTCGTGAAATCGTCCGGTATACCATCCAGAAGCCCGCTCCTCCCCCCAGAAGAAGTCCGACGATGGAAAGAATCGGAAAATACCGCATCCCGAAGCGGGAATCAAAATAATAGCCCACCCCCGCGCAGGCAAAAGTCGTCACAACCAGTTCGAAACCCAATCGGGTCACGAACACAAATCCATTCTCTTTTTTCTCGTTCATGATCGAACCGCACCGTGCCATCCGGGAACCGGAATTGCCTGAGTAGAAAAAACGGGAGAGGTTTCGGCAGAGCTATCGCCTGATCCTGCTGGGGGCGGGCTATTATTTTGATTCCCGCT
>JAMCWZ010000122.1 GCA_023480765.1 Nitrospirota bacterium | reverse complement strand
CCAAAAAACGGAGAATAAACGCGATCGTTCTGGGTCTTGTTGTTGGCTGCCTGTTTCTGGGTGGACGAAAGACGCCTCTTGTCGCCGATCCCTTACCGGTCGCTCCGGGCGGCCCATTTGCCAGAGTTTATCTTCCACAGAACGCCCCGGTGGGAGAAGACCGATTTTTTGGCCCCTCTTCCTGGGAACAGATGAATAAAAACCCGGAGCATAACGCCTCTTTTCATCAAAAGGCAGGTGGGCCGTCCTGGTTTTATGACGGCGTCGGCTGGCGGTTTGCAGAAGCCCGCGCCTGGCCTCTGGAAGAAAAAAACCCGTTCGGTACCCGAACAGACGGAAAAATCGAAGCTGCAGCTGTCCAGACGCAGTTCTACGGCAACGCTCTGGGCGTTTCCGTTGTGGACGGGATCGTTTATGCGGAATCGGATGATATGTTTGCCTATGCTTTGAACGCCAGAACCGGACAGCTGATCTGGCGGACCAGCCCGGTCGGCAATCACCTCATGGGAAACCCGATCGTCAAAGGGCGATTTGTCTATTTGTCTGCGGGGGGAGTCGGATTCAATTTCGCCAACGTCGTCCGTTATCGCAAGACAGGATTTGCGGTTCGCGGGATGGATGTCAGTTACAACGGGATCTATGCCCTGGACCGAAAAACCGGACATGTTCTCTGGCATCACGGATCGGTCGGAGAAGCCATGCCGACCCCGGCCGTCCATAAACATGTCCTGTTCTTTGCGACAGGTTCCGGGAGCGTGCACGCGCTGGACAGACGGACGGGAAGGTCCTTGTGGACGACCCGTCTGAAAGGCAACGACAACATGTCCAGTCCTGCCTACTCCTCCGGAAGAATTTATCTGGCGATGGCGGTTCCTCCACGTCTTTACAGCCTGGATGCCCGAACCGGCAAGGTTTTGTGGAGCCGTACGATTCGGGGAGCGGCGAATACCGGAATGGGGGACGTGTCTCCCGCCGTTTCCCGGGGAGTTGTCGTCATGGATACCGTGACCCGGCCGGAAAAAAAAGGAAATGAGGTCACCCTCCAACCGGTGATCGTTGCGTTCGATGCGAAAACCGGGAAGGTTCTCTGGGAGAAAAGGATGAGACGGGGTCCACGCCCTCCGGCATTCAAGGGCGGTGTTCCCATGATCGCAGGACATGTCGTCTATGTCGGGTCGCCTGTCAACGGCGACTATGAGGCGCGGGATCTGGCAACCGGAAAACGCATCTGGAGATGGAGCCGGATGTCTTCTTCCCGTTCTGCCCCGACTCTTGTTGACGGGCGTCTTTTTATTGCCGGAGAAGATCATGTGTATGTTCTTGATCCCGAAACCGGGAAAGAGCTGAGCAAAAGAAAGGTGGGAGGCCGCATGGGAATCATTAGTCCCACAATAGTCGGCGGGACGGTGTATCTTGCCAACTCCTGGGACTGGATTGTCGCGATGCCCCTTTCTCTCTGGAACGTCAGAGCGACCAAGTGAAGTGAGACCTCTCTGGTCTATTGTGACGGTGGTCTCAATATTCTTCCATCATTTTTCCAGAATCTTTTCGTATAACAAAAGCCAGGGATCCTTCGGGACAGGGTCCCTGCCAGTGCAACACTGAAAAACAGGGCAGGCCCCTTCGGAGATGAAGGCCTCGCCTGTCCTGTTTATCCCCGGTGGACTCTTCCAACGTTTTTTTCATGTTTGTCCAGCCTTTCTTCGCGCACCCTCCCTCTTTCCCGCACACAGAGCCGGACCGACGGCCCTTCCATCGATACCGTCCACCGGGTTTGAAGGACGGGGGGGATTTCCCCCGTCCTTTCCGTTCAGGGGATGCATTGAACCCGACGCATTGTTAAGATGAAAAAGACCTTTTACATTGACGTGGAACAAGGAGGAATTCTCATGACGGAAAAGCAACAAATGCCTGAGTTCTTTGATCGCTCTGCCATTTCCGGGATTGCGGCGGAAGAGTGCCGGATCACGTCTTCGCTTGGAGGAGCCTTTGCCCGTCCGAAAGGTTCCGGACCCCATCCGGCAATGATTGTGTTCATGGAAGCGTTTGGTCTCAACGGGTTTATCAAGGATTTTCTCCGTCTTTTGGCAGCGGAAGGCTTCTTCGCGGTCGCTCCCGATCTTTATGAAGGGAAAATCTACGAATACTCGGACTTTTCCGGAGCGATCGGACATCTGTCCAGGTTGAAAGATGACGTTGTCATGGAGCAGACCAGACAAACGCTGGAATGGCTCGAAAAAAGACCGGATGTGCAAAAAGACCGGACAGGCGCGTTGGGATTTTGTATGGGGGGAAGACTGACATTTCTCTCCCTGACGACATTTCCGGAAAAGCTGAAAGCGGGGGTTTCCTACTATGGAGGCTCTATCGGACACGAAGGTCTTGACGGGCTTGGCCGCAAGGAAGTCCTGTCAGGAGCCGGGCGCCTCAAGTCTCCGATTCTTCTTCTTTATGGGGCGAAGGACGATTCGATTCCTTCCGAAGAGCATGGCCGGATTGCAAAAACCCTGAGCGCTCTCGACAAAACATACCTCCTGTCGGTCTATCCGGATGCGCCTCACGGATTCTCCTGCTGGCAAAGGAGCTCTTACCGGGAGGAGGCCGCCATGCCCGCATGGAAGCTTGCCCGATTTTTTCTGGAAAATACATTAAAAAACGCCGGAAAGTAAGGGTGACCTTTCCACGATCGGGTCCTGTGACGATTTGGAAAAATCGAAGACCTTGGGGGAAGGTCTGTTGATCGCTTCCGCCCGGTCGCTGATTGCAGCCCGATGTCTCAGGAGTATTGCCCAGGGAATTTTGCTCGTCGACTTTACGCTGTATCTGCGGGCTCTTGGCTGGACAGCTGTTCAGCTGGGAGCCCTTTTTACGGCCGGAATTTTTTTCCAGATCCTCCTGATTCTCCTGACAGGTCCCCTCGTTGACCGGCTGGGACCGCGTCCTGTTCTCCTGTCGATCGGTTTTTTGCAGGGCGTTGTCTCCCTCGGACCCTGGGTTTCGCAATCGAATTCTGTTCTTTGGGGCGCTGCGTTATTCTGCGGCTTCGGGATAGGCGCCGGTGCCGCATCCGGTCCTTTTTCACCGGTGGAGCTGGCCTGGCTCGGCAGACTGGTGCGTCCGGTGGAACGGGGAAAGCTATACAGTTTCAGCAACAGTGCGGGATTTGCCGGGATCGGCATCGGTGCCTTTCTGGGAATGTTTCCGGAAAGACTGGCTGGCCCGGTCCATGGACCCTCCCTTTATCAGCCGGTGTTCCCTGTTTTTTCCGCTTTTCTTTTCGCCTCCTGCATTCTGGTTGCGATCTCCCCTGCCCCGCCTCCTTTCCAGGAGGAAGAAAACAGCACCCTCCGGCGGACCCGGGAAGAGGAAAATCTCCTGTTAGGAAAGCTGGTTCTGGCCAACGCCCTGAACGGGCTGGGAATTGGTCTTTTTTTCCCTCTCCTGGCCTGGTGGTTCAGTACCCGTTTCGGTCGGGGTCCCCAAAGCCTGGGAGCCCTGTTCGCCATGAACTACATTCTGATCGCGGTTTCTTCTTATATGATTGCCCGATTGTCCCTCCTCCTCGGGGTCGTCCGTTCGGTCCTTCTGACGCGGGGGGTAGGACTTGTCATGCTTCTGATTCTGCCCTTTTCCCCGACCTTTGGCGTGGCGTTTTTTATTTATGTTCTCCGTTCCATCTTCAACCAGGGGTCTGTCGGATCCCGACAATCCCTGAGTCTGAATCTTGTCGGTCAGAAAAGGCATGGTCTTGCCGGGACGGTTCATATCGTCTCGACTCAGCTTCCCATGGCGATAGGACCTTACATGACAGGGGCTCTCTTTCATTCGGGACATATGACATGGCCCTTTATT
>JAMCWZ010000017.1 GCA_023480765.1 Nitrospirota bacterium | reverse complement strand
ATCCTCTTTCCGGATCTCAGGCACCTCCACCGTCACATGATAGGCTTCTCCATCTTCGGCAATATCGACTACGGGAGCCCAGTCCACAGCAGTCATCGCCTGCCGCTCGTCCGTTCTTGTCTCCTGGGGAAGCCGGGCAAAAACGGGAGTCAGTCGGCGTCCCAGGTCTTCCAGTTCCCTTACGGGATCCCATCTTAAAAGGCTTGTCATTTCACATCCTCCTCAGAAATCTGAAATCGTTTTTTGTTTTTTAATTTTTCAAACCGGAACCCGGACTCCTTATCACCGGGTCAATTTTTGCGGAGACCATTGGTCCCTCCCCCGAATTCCGGGAGAGACGACCACTCCGTTTTCTTTCACCTCAATTATATCCCCGGAATGTATCATGTCAAGTATTATGTCAAGTACAATTTTGCCTTTGCAGAGGAAAAAGGAAGAGACCTCCACAATCCCTCCCGGCGGTAAATTCTTCAGGCAGAACGGACCAAATCCGACACGGATCAGGTGAAGAACCTCGTACCCTCCGCTCTCAAACAAACGACGAATCTCCCGATTCTTTCCTTCCTTCAACCCAACCCTGAGCCACGTCGTCCGGAGATTTTCTTTTTCATATCGGACATCCACAGGCTTGAGTCCAAGCTCCCTGGCCCATTTTCCACCGAAAAGCCCCATTTCCCAATCCCTTTTTTTCAGGGAAGGACGCACCTGGACCCGGTATTCCCGGGGAAACTCCAGAGCGGGATTCAGAAGCCTGGAGAGCTCAGAAGAGCGGTTCGTGAGGAGAATCAATCCGGATGAGGCTTGATCGAGACGACCGACGGGCATCAAACGCGACATATCCATGCCGGTTCTTTGTCCGGAGGAACGACCGATTGACTCGCAGATTGTTTCACGGCCCCCGGGATCTGTTCTTGTGACAAGAACTCCCCTCGGTTTATTGAAGGCAAAAACGGCGGGAGGGTCTGCGGACAGAATTTTTTGATCCAGTCGAAAAACCGGCTCGGAACCTGGGGTTCCCTGCACAAACTGGTCCACATGTTGAACCAGATGCCGTCCCCAAGCGAGAGGCGGCCGTCGCGTACCCACTCCCTGGCCATTCCACGCGTGCCAAGTCCAAGCTTTGAAATCCACCTGTCGACCGTATGTCCGGGGAGGGGGCAGGAGTCTCTTTTTTTCTTGTCGGGCATCGATTTTCTGGGCATGAGCGATTTCTCCGGAAAAACTTTTCCTTTCGCCGATTTCCCCTGAAACAAAGAGATTTCAGCCTTCTTTCAATTCAATCATCAGAAATATCCTTCGATTTCAACAGCTCTCGTTTTTTCTTGACCAGACCAGACCCCCGATAATAAAATGTAATCATCGAAGAACATCCGGGAAAAACATTGGGAGCCAGAAATCCGGAAAAAGCTCCCGTTAGCGAGGTGTGTGTGAATTGGCTGATTCATCAGTCTGTATCATGGTGCCTTGGGGCCCATCTCTTGAGCAGCACGGTTCCCTATCATACGGCGATTACACGAATTGCCTGTCAGGACCATGTGAATCCCGTCCTTGTGGCCGCGGTCATTGAAAGGGAATCCCGCTTCAATTCCCACAAATTCAGGCGGGAAAGAAGAATTCACGATATTTCCAGGGGGTTGATGCAGGTCACTTACAGAACAGCACGGTGGCTTGGCTTCAGAGGCGCTCCCCAAAACCTCTACAACCCGTGGGTCAATATTCGTTATGGAACCAAATACCTGGCCTATCTTCTCAAGAGATATACAAATGTCTCCGATGCTCTCGCCGCCTACAACGACGGAAGACCCCGGAAAAGACATGGACGGTACGTTTCTTCCTCTGGATCTTTTTCCGTCGACCATTATGTCAGGGCCATCCTTTCAAACACCAAGGCTCTTGTCCTGACAGCCGCTGCCGAAAGGCTCCGGCAGCCTCCCCGTTCTTCGGAAGGGAACGGGCTATTGGCTTCCGGCTTTCCCGTGGGTGGGGGAGGGCAATATGACTTCCCCACTTCGGGTCTTTTTAACCGGGTGGAGATGGGCTTTTAGCCATTTTGCCCGCAGGTCGACATATTTATAGAGACTCGTCACCGTCCGGTCGACCATCGCTTCTTCAGACCGGCGGGAAAGAGCTTCATAAAACATGAGGGAGCCTCCCAGGATCACGAGGCTTCCCAGTGTCAGGGCAACCGCAGAACGGACCGGATGGCGGATGCCCAGTCCGAGGGAAAGAGCTACGACTCCGAGGCCAACAATCAGTAAACACAGAACAGCGATCACAAGAAACGTCATGGATCCCTCCCCGATACCCCGGCACCAAAAGGTTTGATTCAAACACATGTTTTTTTTTGTTCACGTCCAACATCGATCTCAAAACCACTCCGGAACACGCCGGACGATTCGCCATTCTAGCACAGCTTCGAACTGTGTCACAGCCAGTTTTCGTCAAGATTTCCCGGACGGAACCTTTTCAAAATAGTGCCGGACACGTTCGATCGCTCCAACATCTTCTTCCTCTGGACGAGCAAAGACCCTCACGGCAAGCTGTCTCACCGGAAGGCGCTCCAGCATTTCAGCCAGGGGAGCCTGGTCCAGTTTCCCTGTCAGGGGATCATAGATCAGGATTTGTCGATCCCCCATATTCCAGGGATTCTCAGGACGGTTATCCCGATACGCGACATCAACGCGGAATTTCGATTTTTCTCCGCGAATTCCCATCAGATCCTCAAGGTCCTGTCCAATTTGTTCCGGAGGGCCAAAAACCGTTGTCTGTACATCTTCTTTCTCATAAACCATGCGCCATTCTTTTTTCCTCTCCAGAAAACGCCTCCATCGACTCCCCAACGCTCTCCGTCCGGAGTCAGAAGCTTCTTCTCCCCATCGTCGGACAGCTTCCAGCAATGCATGATCCGTCAACTCCCGATAAACAGACAGATTTTCCGCCGGATTCGCCAATCCCCAGAAATCCATCGTGTCTTCGATCAGATCCCGGAGAGACATATCAAACAGACGTGTCGTCCGGTGAAAATAAATCTGTCGGTACATAAACGCCCGTGTTGTCACAAACATTTCGAACGCACCCAGACCGGATCGGTGCAGGGCGAGTCTGCCTTCCCTGACATGTGCATAATACAGCAGTCGTTCCATATCGACCGGACCGATCGCAACGCCGCACATGTAGGAATCCCGGAGAACATAGTCCAGGTTGTCCACCGTAAACAGGCCGGAAAACAGAGGCTTCAATGCTGCAAGTTGCGGCATGTCCACAGGAACCGGATTGGGCCCGCTTCCTTTTCCGATCAGGTATGCAGCCCAGTCAGCCGGCAATTTTTCACTCGGTGAAAAGGGTCCGGAAGGAGACCGGTCAAGAGATTCGACAATGGATCTGAGAGGACCCCGGATCAGAATCTGGCCCAGACGTTCGTGGGAAAGGTCGAACTTGGGTTTCAGGACATGTTCATCAAAGAAATGGCAGAAAGGACCGTGTCCGACATCATGCAGAAGGGCGGACACCCTGAGCAGTTCTTCAAACAGAGACGGAGAAAGAAGATCCGGGTAGGATCGGGAAAAGCTCGGATAGAGATGCCGGGCAAAACGCCCTGCAATATGCATGGCCCCCAGTGAATGGACAAACCGGGAATGCTCTGCGGAGGGAAAGACCAGCCGGGCGCTTTGCAGCTGAAAAATCGAACGAAGACGCTGAATCCAGGGAGAATCGATCAGATCGGCTTCCGAGGCTCCGCTCTTGCTGGCGGGGGAGGAAGTAAAGCGAATATAGCCATGAACGGGATCGGAAAAAAGGGAAACCCCGTGAAAAGGATCTTCCGAATGGTCTGGTGAGGGATCCATGGGGGGAAAAAGGGGCACATCTCCTCCCTGGGTTTGCGAAAG